>DATEHM010000160.1:0-2991 GCA_035279545.1 bacterium
CCCCGGAGCGCGGGAGCCAGCCCCATCGGCCCGAGCCCGCCGCCGCGGGCCGCCCGGTCGAGCGGCCAGGCGATGCTGGGCCCAATCCACCGGGACGCGGGGTGGAAGAGATGGGCGAACCCGAGGACCGCGCCGGCGCGGACGATCCCCATCACGTCGCGGACCGGCGCGCCCATGGCGAGCGCGCGGGCCATCGTGTACCGCCAGCGGCCCGGGAACACGTCGCCCAAGAAGGCCAGCAGCCGGGATTCCTCCCCGGCCCTGAGCGGTCGGATCTCCAGGTCGGGATGTGCGGCCACCGCCACGTCCACCGCCTGGGGGGTCGTGTACTCCCCGATCCGCCTGTGCAGATCATAGGCGTCCCCCTCTAGCCGGTATCCGGCCCCGGCAAAGAAGGCCAGCGCCGGCGCTGCACTGGGAACCCCCGGAAAGAAATGCCCCGGATCGCCTCCGAGCAAGACGCGACGGCGGCCGTGCGCGGCCAGATAGGACTCGGCGGCCTCCAGCAAGCGTCGCCCCAGCCCACGGCGCTGCCAGGCGGGATGCACGACGAGCGCGCTGACCCAGCCGCGATCCGGCAGGATGCCGTCGGCGCCCAGCGGCTCGCGGGCGATCTTCGCCAGCCCCACCCCGATCACCGCGTCCCCAACCGGGTCCCGGGCCATCCAGCACCCGGCGGGGTCGAAGTGAGGATCCCGGCGGGTATTCTGCACGAAGAGGGCCTCGCGGAGTCGGAACGGCTCGCCGAGCGCCGCGTTCCACACCGCGATCACCTGCGGCAGCGCCTCGGCGCGGTAGGGGATGACCTCGAGGCGATCGACGGCGCTCACGTCACCACGACATCGAGCGCGACTTCGAACAGGCGGTCCCACGGAAACGCCACATCGGTCACCGCGATCCGGCGCCCGAAGCACCTCGTGAGCGGCGGGACGTAATCGCGCTCCAGCAAGGCGCGCGCCGCCTCCGCACAGGCCTCGGTCGCCGGGCCCAGCTGGGTCGGGGCGGCGCCGGGATATCGGGGGACCACATCCGCGGCCAGGCGCTGCCGGACCCCGGCCTGGTAGGCCCAATCGTCCAGGAACCGTCCGATGGTGAACGCCTGACACGCCGGCCCCTCGGGGAGGAGCGCTTGGGCGAGCGCCATCCCCAGCGTATTGCTCGCGGTGTTCCACCCGCCGTAGGCCAGGGTCCCGTAGGCCCGGGGGACGTCGAGCAGGCGCTCGACAAACGTCCGGTCCGCACCGTTGCTGTACCGGACATCGGCGATGGCCAGGGGGTCCCCGCGAGCCGCCGCGGCGGCCAGCGCGTCGAGAAACGGGGCGAGGGCCGCCCCGTCATATGGTTCCTGCAGGGGGGCCTCCTCCTGAGCCTGCGGCGGGTTGTTGACGAAGAGGGTCAGCTCCTCGCCCTCCCCCACGCGGCGCGCGCCGGCGGTGGCGATGTGCGAGGTCACGGTGCGATCGAGCGCCTGTCCCTCGTAGCGCGGAATCGCGTCGCGGTTGCCCGGGTAGGCATAGACCACCCGCACGCCGGGGGCGCGCCGGTGGGCGGCGAGCCACGTCCGCGCCAGGAGCCGGACCGTTAACTCATCGGTCCCGTACGTCACCCGCGCCCTCGACCCGGCGCCCCGCTCGGCGATCGCGGTCTCCACCGCTCGGAGGTCGCGACGGGTCAGCCCGAACTCCGCGGCATCGTCCTGACCGATGAGCAGGGCGTCCAAGTCTCCCCGCGCCGCCTGGTCGACGAGGGCGAGGAGGATCGTGAGGTTCCTGGCACGCCGGGCGAGGACGTCCCCCAGGATCTGCGGGGGGACGCCGGCCTGAGCGGCGCGAGCCACCCCCTGCGAGGACGGATCCTCGGTTTGCCCAAAGCGGTCGGTGTGGTAGCTGTACGCGAAGATCTGGGGGCCGTACTGTTCCCAGTACGCCGGCTCCTCGGTAGCATCCGGCGCGGATGGGAGCCGCAGGAGGCTGGCGGCCAGCAGGAGGCGCCGGTGCGGCGCGCGGCGCCGCGCGTCCGCGAATCGGGCGGCCAGCCCGAGGCACCGGTCGAGCGTCTCGTGGCCGATCCGCGACGGCACGAGCCCACCGTAGATCAGGAGCTCCGCCGAGCCGATCAGCACGTCCGCGTCCACGGCGTCGGTGTGGACCCAGCGCCAGAGGGCTTCCACATCGGCGGGCTGGCGGCGGGCGCCGAGGAGCGCGCGCGGCGGGGTCGTGACCTCCACCCCGGCGATCCCGGCGAGGGCAAGGAACGCCCCGCGGGTGATCGGCCGCTCGTCGACCGGCAGAAACGCGATCCGCATCGCGGCGCTCACTTGAGCGCTCCCACCGTGATCCCTCGCAGGAAGTACCGCTGGAGCAGGAGGAACACCACGATCATCGGCAGGGTCATGATCACCGCGCCCGCCGCGATGTACCGGGTGTTGGTGGCGAACAGCCCGGAGAGGTAAAGGAGGCCGACGGCGAGCGGGTACTTGTCGGGGGACTTCAGCACGATCAGGGGCCAGAGGAACGAGTTCCAATAGGCGGAGAATTCGATGATCGCCAGCGTGGCGAGCGCCGGCGCAACGAGGGGGAGCATGATCTGTCCCCACAGCCGGAGCTCGCCCGCACCGTCGATCCGGGCGGCGTCTTCGATCTCCGTGGGGATCGTCAGGTACGCCTGACGGAGCAGGAAGATCCCGAACACGCTCGCCGCGCTCGGCAGGTAGACGGCCGCGTAGGTGTCCACCAGGTGGAGCCGCATCAAGGTCACGAAGTTCAGGATGAGGCCCACGTGCTGCGGCAGCATCAGGCTCCCCACGATCGCGTAGAAGATGAGATCCCGGCCGGGGAACCGCATCCGTGCCAGCGGATACCCGGCCAGCGCGCTCACGGCGAGCGTCAGCAGGATCCCCATCCCGGTGATGTAAGCGGTGTTGGCAAAGAACCGGGCCAGCGGCATCGTCGCCCACACGCCGGCGTAGTTGGCGAGGGTGGGGGGGCGGGG
>DATEHM010000161.1:0-13079 GCA_035279545.1 bacterium
TAGAATAAATCGGTTGCGGTGAGCGGACGGCGCGTCGGGCACGACGGACGCCCGACGCGCGTTCTTCGGGAGGAGTGGGTATCTAGATGGGATCAGCATCGCGGGCGCCGGAGGCCTTCGCCGGGATTCCCCAGATCATGCAGACGCTGCAGCAGCAGGGTTATATCGCCGAGCGCGATGTGGCGCTGTCGATCCACCTGAGCGTTGTGCTCCATAAGCCGCTCCTCATCGAGGGCGCCGCCGGGGTGGGGAAAACCGAGATCGCCAAGGTCATGGCGCGCGCGGTCGACACCCAGCTGATCCGGCTGCAATGTTACGAGGGGCTGGACGTGCACACGGCCCTCTACGAATGGAACTATCAGCGGCAGATGCTCCGGATCAAACTCGAGGAGAACTCCGACCGGCCGGTGGTGGAGAAGGAGCAGATGATCTTCAGCGAGTCGTTCATGCTGAAGCGGCCGCTCCTCCAAGCGATCACCGCCGACCAGGCCCCCGTGCTCCTCATCGACGAGATCGACCGGGCCGACGAGGAGTTCGAAGCGTTTCTGCTTGAGGTGCTCTCGGATTTCCAGGTGAGCATCCCCGAGATCGGGACGATCCGCGCGAGGCATGTCCCCTACGTCGTGCTGACCAGCAACCGCACCCGCGATCTCAGCGACGCGCTGCGCCGCCGGTGCCTCTACCTGTGGATCGATTACCCGACCTTCGAGAAAGAGCTCTCCATCATCCACCGCAAGGTGCCGGGCATCAACGATCGCCTGGCCCGGCAGATCGGCGCGTTCATGCAGATGGTGCGCCGGGTCAACCTCGACAAAGTGCCCGGGATCGCCGAGACGCTCGATTGGAGCGCCGCGCTGCTGGCGCTGCACCGCGACCACCTGGATCCCGCGGCGGTCGAGGAGACGCTCGGGTGTCTGTGCAAGGATCAGGAGGACCTGACTCGCGTGCGCACGCAGTACCTGGGACCGATCCTGGAGCACCTCGACGCGGTCGGGCAGAGCGGCGATGGGTGGAACTCCGAGCGGATCGCCTCGCTGGCCGCCCAACTCCCCAAGGGGCGCTGAGACGTCGGCGGAAGGCGCCGCGGCGCCGGGAGGGCCGGCCTGGACGCGGCCGGGAGACCTCGCCGGGAACGTCACCGTGTTCGGCCGGCGGTTGAGGCGTCGGGGGCTCTTGGTCGGGCCGGCCGAGGTCAGCGACGCCCTGCGCGCACTGACGGAGATCGATCTCGCCGATCGGGACGTGGTTCGCCTCTCGCTGCGGACGGTGTTCTGCTCGCACGCGGACGATCTGCCGGTCTTTGACGAGGAATTTGTGCGCTTCTGGCAGGGGTCCGCGCTGGCGGGGGGGCCGGCCCCCCAGGGCGACGCGGACGACGGGCCCCCCGGCCCCGGCGAGGCGGGGGACGAGCGCGGCAGCGACGTGGCGGTCACCGAGTGGGACGAGCGCGGCGAGGCGGAGGACGAACGGGAGGTCCCCGCCTACAGCCCCGCCGAGGGGCGCAGCCGGAAGGACTTCAGCGCGTTCACCGCCGACGAGCTCCGGGCGATCACCGACCTGATCATCGTCATCGCCCGCCTCATCGCCACCCGGCTCTCCCGCCGCACCCGGGCGGCCCGGCGCGGGTCCTTCGTCGACCTGCGGCGGACGATGCGCCGCAGCCTCCGCTACGGCGGGGACGTCTTCGATCTGGTGTGGCGCCGCCGCAAGATTCGAAAGGCCAAACTGGTGCTGCTCTGCGACGTCAGCGGCTCGATGGACATCTACAGCCGATTCCTCGTCCAATTCGTCTACGCGCTGCAGGGGGCGCTCAGCCACGTCGAGTCGTTTCTGTTCAGCACGTCCCTCACCCGGGTCACCGATGTGCTCGGACACCACGACATCCACGCAGCGCTTCGGGAGGCCTCCCAGCGCGTCCCCGATTGGTCGGGGGGGACCAAGATCGGCGCCAGCCTCAAGCACTTTAACGAGGGGTACGGCCGGCGGCTGGTGGACGCCCGGACGATCGTGGTCATCTGCAGCGATGGCTGGGACACCGGGGACCTCGAGGTGCTGGAGGCGGCGATGCGCGACCTCCACGGCCGCGCCGGACGGGTGATCTGGCTCAACCCCCTCCTGGGGAGTCCGGGGTACGAGCCCGTCACGCAGGGAATGAGCACGGCCCTGCCCTACGTTGATGTGTTCGCCTCCGCGCACAACCTGAACGGCCTGCGGGAGTTGGAGCGGTACCTGCACAGCCCGCGGGCCGGCGTGCGCCGGCTGCGAAGGACGCCCCGCCGACAAGGAGATCGATCATGAAGGAGACCCGAGAGATTCTGGACGCCCTCGCCGCCCTGCGGGCGCGGGGGGAGCCGGCGGCCCTGGCGACGATCGTGCGGGTGAAGGGCTCGACCTACCGCCGCGCCGGGGCGCGCCTTTTGATCCGGCAGGACGGGACGACGCTTGGCTCGATCAGCGGCGGCTGCCTGGAGGGCGATGTGGCCGAGGCCGCGCGCGAGGTCCTGCGGACCGGGCGCCCGCGCATGCTGACGTATGACCTGACGGCCGACGACGACGCGGTGTGGGGGCTCGGGCTCGGCTGCAACGGAGCGATCGACGTGTTCGTGGAGGCGGTCCGGCCCGAGGCCACGCCGGACCACGGAGCGCTGCTGCAGGGGTGCATCAACGCGCGCCGGTTCGCGGCGCTCGTCACGGTCATCGGCTCCCCGTCCCCCGACGGCCGGGTTCCCCTCGGCGCGCGGCTCTTCGTGCCGGAAGGGGGGGCGGTCGAGGGGTCGCTCGGCGATGCGGCGACCGACGCCTCGGTGGCCGCCGCCGCCCGCGCCCAGATCGAGGCGGGAACGCCGGCGACGGTGCCCCTCGAGCTTCCCGGCGGGCGCGGCGAGCTGTTCATCGATGTGATCGCCCCGCCCCTGCCCCTGCTCGTCTGCGGCGCCGGTCACGACGCGCTGCCGCTCGTGCGTCTGGCGCACGCACAGGGGTGGTGGGTGATGGTCGCCGACAGCCGGCCGGCGTACTCGACGAAGGAGCGGTTCCCCGAGGCCGATGAGGTCTTCCTGGTCCAGGATCGAGAGGTCGCCAAGGCGGTGCGGATCGACCGCCACACCTTCGCCGTCGTCATGACCCACAACTTCCTCCACGATCTGGAGATCCTGCGCGGCCTGGTGGAAACCCCCGCCCGGTACATCGGCCTCCTGGGTCCCCGCGCCCGGACCGACAAGCTGCTGGCCGAACTGCAGAAGGGCGGGGTGGCCCTCGACGGGGCCCAGCGCTGCCGCATGTACGGCCCCGTCGGGTTGGATACCGGTGCCGACTCCCCCGAGGAGATCGCGCTCAGCATCCTGGCGGAGATCCTGGCCGTCCGAAACGGCCGGGCTCCGGCCTCGCTCCGCGATCGGCTGGGGCCGATTCACGCGTCGGTGTCCTGAGCGATGATCGCCGCCGTGATCCTCGCCGCCGGCGAGTCACGGCGGATGGGGACGCCCAAGCAGCTCCTGACGCTCTCCGGCCGCAGCCTGCTCCGCCAGGTCATCGAGCGGGCCAGGGCGTCGGCGTGTCAGGAGGTCATCGTCGTGCTGGGGGCGGGAGCGGATCGCGTCGCCGCGGCGGTCCGCGATTCGGGCGCCCGGTTGGTCGTCAACGACCGCTACCGCGAGGGGATGGGGACCTCGCTGGGGGCGGGGATCGCGGCGCTGCCGCCGGAGTGTGAGGCGGCGGTTGTCTTGCTGGGGGATCAACCCCGCATCGACGCCGACGTGATCGACGCGCTCATCGAGGTCCACCGCCGGACGGCCAAGCCGATCGTCGCCTCGCGGTACGGCGGGGTCGCCGGCGCCCCCACCCTGATCGGACGCGCCCTCTTCCCCGAAGCGATGCGTCTGGGGGGAGACGTGGGCGGGCGGTTTCTCATCCGGCAGCACCCCGACCTGGTGGCGGAGGTGCCGCTCCCGGAGGCGGCCGCCGTCGACCTCGATACCCCCGAGGACTATGCCCGGCTTAAGGCGTCGGTGGAGCGCCGTGCCGCCGGTACCAGTCGGCGCCGCCGTCCTGGAGCCTGATTCCCCCATCCGCCCAAGCGCGGGTGGGCGAACCCCGGGCGCGCCCGCCCGGCGTTGGCGCGGGCGAAGTTGTGGACGGCCGTCGAGGCGAGGAAGGACCGCATCGACCGGCGGTCTGGATGAAGGGGAAGCACGTCCTGCCAGATCGCGCGTCCGCACAGGAAGCCGCTGGCCCCGGCCTCCACGGCGAGGTCCAGATTCACCAGGAACTCGCCCATCCCCATTCCCCCGCTCAAGATCACCCAGGGCGCCCCGCCGCCGCATCGAGGTCGCGGCAGAAGCCGCGGACGTCGTCGAGGGCGTACACGGCCGGACGTTCCCGGGCGCCGAACACCGCGTCGCGGAACTGGCGCGTATACTCGAGGTCGCCGGGAACGGGAGCTTCAGCAGGTCCACGTGAAAGGCCGGGTCTGAGAACTCCCGGGCGGCGGCGATCGTGTGGCGGGGGCGTTTGAGGGCAAACTCCGGGGTGTCCTCGTCCGGCTCCACGATCGGTACGTGACCCCCTCGAGCAGGCACGGCAGGTCGTGGAGCAGGCACTCCCCGCCCACCCTGCGCACGAGGTCGCGGTGGTGGGCGCGCACCTCCGCCGAGGCTTCTGGCGTGTCGTAGATGAGCAGTTTGACCGCGTTGGCGCCCGCCCGCTTCGCCTGCGCCACGGACCACCCGTCGATGAGGGCCACCTTCCGCTCCCGTCCGGGCTCAAGGAGGGCGTACGGGGAGTCCTCGACGGCGACGAGCAGGGCGGCGCAGCCGCCCTCCGCGGTGATCCCCCGGGGCAGCCCGTAGATCGGGTCCAGCAGCGTCGCCGTCGAGTGCGGCGACAGCACGTCGGCGATGAGGGCCGTGATCGCTGCCAGTTCATCGTAGGTGATGTCTTCCGGCCGGCGTCTTGTGGCAGCGGCGAACGGGGCGCGCATGGAGTCGCGCTGATCGACGGCTAGCATCCTCAACCGCCCCGACGCGTCGGCGAGGCGCATCAGGTTTCAGCTTCCCGCAGCTCAGCATCATCGGTGGGTGCCCCTCCAGTTGAGTACATATCCGGCCGGGCCCGGTCCGACAACCGATCCGGCGCGGAGGGTGGTGATCGTCGCGCCACCGCGAGGCCGGCAGGGGGCCCGCAGGAGGCGGGGCGTCACCCCACGGCCGGCCGCACCGGCCGTTCGCGGGGGCGGTGAGCCCCGCGGCCCGCGGGGGAACCCGCGGCGACAAACTTGGTGTCCGATCCCGCATTTCACTTGGGCATTAGTAGAGCGTAGCCGATTGCGACGACGACCCCGCGGAGGACATGCAGTGACGACCCGATCTCGGCCACGCCGGCCGGGGATCCGAGGCCTCCACGCGTGCAGGACTGCGTCCGTCGCAGCAGCGGAGCCCGAGCGTTTCGATCCTGTATCGTTGGTCGGACGGGGGCGGAAGAACGTGGGGGGGGATCGAGAGTGACGACTCCAGGGAAGCCGGGAAAGCTGGGGGAGATTCTGCTGGCGACCTCGCTGATCACCCCCGAGCAGCTGAGCAAGGCGATCGCGGCCCAGGGACAAACCGGGAAGCGGCTGGGGCAGGTCCTGGTTGAGCAGGGGGCGGCCAGCGAGGACGACGTCGCCTGGGCGCTGAGCAACCAGCTGATGTACCCGTACATCTTCTTGAGCGGCGACATCATCGATGACGAGGTGGTCCGACTCCTGCCCGAGGAGTTCCTGCGTGAGCGCCATGTGATGCCGATTCACAAGTTCGGGCAGCAGGTGACGCTGGCGATGGCGGACCCGACCGATCAGCTCACGGTCGACGAGGTCGCGGGGCAGACCGGACTGCAGGTCAACCGTGCGGTCGCCCTCGCCTCCAACATCGAGGAGATGCTGCGCACGCTCACCACCCGCCGGGACGGAGGGCCGAGGCGTCACGTCCGCACGGCGGAGGCGCAGTACCTTCAGTTCCACCTCGCGCAGGCGCTGCAGCAGGCGGCGACCGAGATCCACTTCGACCCGACGATCGAAGGACAGCCCCGTGTGCGGTACCGGCTGCAGGGCGTCCTGGTCGACCGCGCCGGGCACCCGGAGGAGTTCCACGCCGGGGTGGTCCGGCAGCTGCGGGACCTCGCCGGCCTGGGGCAGGCGTCCGCCTCTCAAGCGACCACGACCGTGCGCGTGGGTGATGTGGAGGCCCGCGCGGTGGTCTCCGTCCTCGCCACCACGGCGGGGCCGGCGGCGACGATGGCCCTCTACCCGTACCGCACGGGCGCGCCGGACCTGGTGCCCCTGGGCGTGGACGCGCAGACGACGCAGGCCCTCCGCCGGAGCCTGCACGGGCCGCATGGCGCGCTGGTCATCGGCTGCGCCGACCCGACCGTGCGGATCACCTTGATTCGGGCGATCCTGCCGGGCGCCACCGAGGGCAAGGTCTGGTCGCTGGAGACCCTGCCGATCTACCGGGATTCTGCGATCAGCCAGGTGGTGGTCGGGTCGCCCCAGGAGGCGGTTCCCCTGCTCCACGCGGCGTGCAGCACGGGGGGAGACCTGATCGCGATCGACGATGCCTCACGGGTGTCGACCCTCGTCAGCGCGCTGGAGTGGTCCCGCGTGCGACACCTCGTGATCGGACACCCCCAGGACGACGTGGTGGGGCTGCTCGGCCAGGCACTCGAGGCGGCCGGGGGGGCGGTGACCGCATCCACGCTGCACGCCATCCTCGCCGCGCGGCCGATTCGCCTGCTCTGTCCGGAGTGCAAAGAGCGGCTCCGCGGGTCCGAGGCGGGCGATGGACGGCTGACCTTCACCCCCCGGGGCTGCGCGGCCTGCAGCTTCACCGGGTTTCGGGGGTACCGCGTCCTCACCGAGGCCTGGCACGTCAGCCCGGGCGACCGGCTGCAGCTCCGCGCCGGCCCGCGGGAGGCGGTCTTCGCCCACGTTGGCCAGGTGGTGGGCGCAAGCATGCGCGGCCAGGGCCAAGCGCTCGTCGAGGACGGGTTAACCTCGTTGGAGGAGCTATCCCGAGTGGTGGAGGGAGCGTAATGGATATCACCGATCTGCTGGTTCAGACTAAGGAGCAGAACGCCTCCGACCTGCACCTGACGGTCGGCTCTCCGCCCACGCTGCGCCTGCACGGCAAGCTCACCCGGCTGGATCAGCCCCAGCTCACCCGGGAAGACATCCACAACATGCTCTACGATCTCCTCACCGACGAGCAAAAGGCGAGGTACGAAGCCACCCACGACCTGGACTTCTCGCTGGAGCTGACCGGGGTGGGGCGGTTCCGCGTCAACGCGTTCCTGCAGCGGTTGGGAGAAGGCATCGTCCTGCGCTTGATCCCGTCCAAGATCAAATCGCTCGACGATCTGGGGATGCCGGCGATCCTCAAGGACCTGGCGATGAAAGATCGCGGACTGGTCCTGGTCACGGGGCCGACCGGCTCAGGAAAGTCGACCACGCTCGCCGCGATGGTCGATCACATGAACGATAACCGCGAGGACCACATCAGCACGATCGAAGACCCGATCGAGTTCATCCATCAGCACAAGAAGTGCAACGTGAACCAGCGCGAGGTCGGCCCTCACACGATGTCCTTTGCCGCCGCGCTGCGCAGCGCGCTGCGCGAGGACCCGGACATCATCCTGGTCGGCGAGATGCGGGATCTCGAGACGATCGCCCAGGCGCTGACCGCCGCGGAGACCGGCCACCTGGTGCTCTCCACCCTGCACACCAACAACGCCCCGCAGACGATCAGCCGCGTCGTCGACGTCTTCCCGCCGCATCAACAGGAGCAGATCCGCGTCCAACTGGCCGATGCCCTGCTCGGCGTCGTCGCGCAGAGCCTGGTGCCGACGATCGACGGCAAGGGGCGGGCGGCGGCGATGGAGATCATGGTGGCCACCCCGGCGATCCGAAATCTCATCCGGGAAAACAAGGTCCACCAGATCCCGTCGGCGATCCAGACCGGCGCGCGCGAGGGCATGCAGTCGCTCGATCAGGCCCTCAAGGCTCTGGTGAAGACCCAAAAGATCAGCAACGACGAGGCGCTCAGGCGCGCCGTCGAAAAGCAGGCGTTCGGTCAGGACGCCGGCGGCGGAGGGCGCGGGGAGTTCGCCGGGATGCGGACGAACCGGTAACCCATGGAGATCAACGATCTGCTCATCCACATGGCCAGCCGGCAAGCATCGGACCTCTACGTGAAGACCGACGCCCCGCCGACGCTGCGGATCGCCGGCCAGCTCGCCCCGTTGGGGACGGTCCCGCTCACCTCCGCGGCGGTCGACGCGCTGGCGCGGCAGATGATGCAGCCGCGGCATCAGCGGGAGTTTGAGGAACGGCAGCAGGTGAACCTCGCCTACTTCACCCCGGCGCTGGGCCGCTACCGCGTGAACATCTACATGCAGCGGTCCTCGCCGGCGATCGTCGTCCGCCGGATCAAGAGCGAGATCCCCACGTTCGAGGAACTGGGCATCCCCCGCGCGGTCGCGGACCTGGCGATGGCCCCCCGCGGGCTGGTCCTGGTCACCGGCCCCACCGGATCGGGCAAGTCCACCACGCTGGCGGCGATGATCGATCACCGAAACCGCCACGCCCCCGGGCACATCGTGACGATCGAGGACCCGATCGAGTTCGTGCACGCCGACCACCAGAGCCTGGTGAGCCAGCGCGAGGTCGGAACGGACTGCGACTCCTTCAACACGGCGCTGCGGGACGCCCTCCGCCAGACCCCCGACGTCATCCTCATCGGGGAGATGCGGGACGTGGAAAGCGCGACCGCGGCGGTCCACTTCGCCGAGACCGGGCACCTCGTCCTCAGCACCTTGCACTCCACCAACGCCAGCCAGACGATCGAGCGCATCCTGCACTTCTTCCCCCAGGAAGCCCACGACAACGTCCAGCTGCAGCTGTCGCTGAACATGCTGGGGGTGATCTCCCAACGGCTGGTCCCGCGGCGGGGAGGCGAGGGGCTCGTGCTCGCCGTCGAGCTGATGTTGGCGTCCCCGCACATCCGCGACCTGCTGAAGAAGGGCAACATCGCCGGGATCCGCACCGCCATGCAGGCGGGGGGCCAGGACGGGATGCAGACCTTCGACCAGGCCGTCTACCAGCTCATCCAGAGCGGGGCGATCGACACGGACACCGGGATGCAGTACGCGGACAGCCCCAACGACGTTCGCCTGCGCCTGCGCGGCCTGGTGTGACCCGGGGCGGGGCCGTCTCCCCCCGCTCGGCCGTGCGCGCGTGAGGGTGGGGGCTCAGGGGACGATCCGCCACGTATAGGTGAACTCCGTTACCTTCTGCAGCATCGCGGAGACCGAGCAGTAGCGCGTCTGGCTGAGTTCCACCGCGCGGGAGACCTGCTCCGGCGTGAGAGCCTTCCCGGAGAAGACGTACTCGAGCGCGATCCGGGTGAAGACCTTCGGGTGCGCGTCCGCCCGCTCGGCGGCGATCCGGATTTCCAGGCCCGCCAGCGGCGCCCGCATCTTCTGCAGAATGCTGACCACGTCCATGCCGGTGCATCCCCCCAGCGCCAGGAGCACCGTCTCCATCGGCGACGGCCCGGCGTCCCGGCCCCCGTGTTCCGGGTGGGCGTCCATGGTGATGGCGACTCCCGCCGCCCCCACCCCGCTGAACCCCATTCCCGACGTCCAGCGTACCGTGGCGTTCATGCCGTTCCCTCCGGGCCGACGCCGTCGTCGCTTGCCCGCCCGACCGCGGCGACGAGGTCGGACTCGGGGACGGCGCCGTCAATGAAGAGCCGGTCGTTGAGGATCGTTTTGGGGACGCCGCGCACCGCGTACCGAGCGACGAGGTCGGGGAACTCCGTGGCCTCGATGATGTCCGCGCGGACCCGCGCGCTTTCAATCGCCAGGGCCGCGGCCAACCTGGCCGCGCGCGGGCAGTGCGGTCAGGTCGGGGTGACGTACACTTGAAGGTGCACGTCGCCGGCGAGGCGGGCGAGCGCGGTGCGGGTGTCCGCGCCGAGGTCGGCGCCCCCACGCCCCACATCCACGATGATGTCCAGCAGGGTCCCGAGCTCGTACCCGGCGGGGAACCCGTAGTAGCGAATCCCGAAGTCCCGCGCGCCCAGCACGACCAGTCCGGGGACCCGGTCGATCCGATACCGGCCGAACGGTTCGGGGTCGGTCAGGCGGTCGTGCACCTCCAGGGTGACCTGCGCCGAACAGCCGGCGACGTCTTCCAGCAGCCGGAGTGTCTCCGCGCAGTACCGGCAATCCCGACCCGGAATGACGAGACCCGAGGTGCCCTCGGTGAAGTAGGCCAGCCGCACGGGCTGGGAGAGGGCGGCCAGCCGGCCCCGCACCGCCTCGGCGTCCCGATCGTTGAGCAGATGCATCCGCCACCTCCGTGCCGCACCGGGATCGCCCGCCGGGCACGGCCCGATACTTCTACGCCCCGCGAGGGGGGCCCTCGCGGGGCCAGGAGTGGGGGAGGCCGCGGTGGAAGAACCTTAGCCGGAGGGTCGCGCATGGAGCTGCACGCGGTGCCGCTGGAGAACCCGGACGGGCTCAACCTCATCCTTGGCCAGTCCCACTTCATCAAGACCGTCGAGGATCTGCACGAGGCCCTGGCGGGGGCGGTCCCCGGCATCCGGTTCGGGCTGGCGTTCTGCGAGGCCAGCGGCGCGCGCCTCGTCCGCACGACCGGGACCGATCCGGCTCTCGTCGATCTCGCCGCCCGGAACGCCGTGGCCGTGGGGTGCGGGCACACCTTCCTGATCGTTCTGGGGAACGCCTACCCCGTTAACGTGTTGGGCGCGGTGCGGCAGGTGCCGGAGGTCTGCCAGATCTACTGCGCCACCGCGAACCCCGTGGAGGTGATCGTCGCCGCTACCGGAGGGGGTCGAGGCGTGCTGGGGGTCGTGGACGGCCAGCCGCCGCTGGGGGTCGAGGGCGCGGAGGGCAAGGCCTGGCGGCACGATCTGCTTCGGAAGATCGGCTACAAACTTTGACCGGCAGCGGAGGGACGGCGATGACACAGGCTCGGATCGATCGGATCGCGCCCAGGACCCTGGGGGGGATCCGCGCGCCCCGCGAAGTACCGCTCCCCGCGATGGTGCGGGTGAGCCAGCGGTGGCCCACCCCCGGCCGCTGCGACGTGGACGCCGAGATCCACCGTCGCATCGATGCCCCGGAGATCGCGCGCCGGATTCCGAAGGGCGGCCGCGTCGCCGTCGCGGTGGGCAGCCGGGGGGTGGCGGAGATCGATCGGATCACGGCCGCCGTCGTCGCCGCGGTGAAACGGCACGGCGCCACGCCCTTCGTCTTTCCGGCGATGGGCAGCCACGGCGGGGCCACGGCAGAGGGGCAGGTGGAGGTGCTGGCGGCACTCGGGGTGACCGAGGCGCGGATCGGCGCGCCGATCGCCTCCGCGATGGAGGTCGTCGAGCTGGGGCGCCTCGCCGATGGGTCGGGGGTCTATTGGGATCGGAACGCCCATGCCGCAGACGCGGTGGTCGTGGTGGGTCGGGTGAAGCCGCACACGCTGTTCCGCGGGCCGATCGAGAGCGGCCTCATCAAGATGTCGGTGATCGGCGCCGGGAAGCAGCGCGGCGCGATGTCGATACACGCCACCGGGCCGAACGACCTCGGCCCGCGACTGCTGGAGGCCTGGCCGATCGTGCGCGAAAAGACGCCGCTGGCCTTCGGCGTTGCGGTCGTCGAGGACGCCTACGATATCCCGGTCGAGATCGCCGTCGTGCCGAGCGAGGCGTTCCTCGAGCGGGAACCGGCGCTCCTCGCCCGGGCGCGAGACCTGATGCCCAGCCTGCCGGTGCGGGACATCGACGTGCTGATCGTGCAGGAGATCGGGAAGAACATCAGCGGCGACGGGATGGACCCGAACATCACCGGCCGGTACCTTTCACACGTCACCGGGGGCCCCACGATCCGCCGGATCGTGGTGCTCGACCTGACCGAAGAGACCCACGGCAACGCCACCGGGATCGGAATGGCGGACCTGACCGTCCGGCGGGTGGTGGACAAGATTGATCTCGAGTCCACCTACACGAACGGCATCACCGCCGCGATCACGGAGGGCTCGCGCCTGCCGGTGATCATGGTCAGCGATCGAGACGCCATCTGGACGGCGCTCCTGACCACGCAGCGGCCGACTCCGCCCGGAACCGAGCGCATCGTCTACATTCGGAGCACGCTGGCCTTGGGAGAGGTGGCGGTCTCGACCGCCCTCGTTTCCCACCTCGCCGCGCACGCCAAGGTCGCCTCGCCGCCGCTGGCGCTGGGGTTCAGCGACGACGGCACGCTCGTCTCCCCGCTCGCGGCGGCCGTGGGCGCGCGGACGGTTTAGGCAGATCGGCATGCCCGAGCGGGTGGGATCCCAGCCCGTCGGCCCGGCGGGCGAGCCTCTGGCGGTCAAGGTCGCCCGGCTGAACGAGGCGCTGCGCGACCTCGCCGGGGTGGTCGTGGCGTTCTCCGGCGGAGTGGACAGCGCCTACCTGCTCGCCGTGGGCACGGACGTGTTGGGGGACCGGTGCGTCGGAGCGACCGCCGTCTCCCCCTCGTTGCCCGGCGACGAGCTCACGGCGGCACGACGGATCGCGGCGGCAATCGGGGCGCGCCACCTCGTCGTCGAGACCGACGAGTTCACGGACCCCCGCTACCGGCGGAACGACGTGCAGCGCTGCTACTTCTGCAAGCACGCGCTCTTCACGCGCCTCGCCGCCCTGGCCAGAGACCTCGGCTTCGCCGCGGTGGCCTACGGGGCCAACGCGGACGATCTCGGCGACTACCGGCCCGGGATGCGGGCCGCGGCGGAGTTCGCCGTGCGGGCCCCCCTCCTCGAGGCCGGGTTGGCCAAAAGCGAGATCCGCGCGCTCGCTCGGCGGAGGGGGCTGGAGATTTGGGACAAGCCGGCATCGCCGTGCCTCGCCTCCCGTCTGCCGCATGGGACGCCAGTCACCCTCGTGGCCCTCCGCCAGGTCGAGGAGGGCGAGCGCGTGCTGCACGATCTCGGCTTTCCCGAGGTACGCGTCCGGCACCACGGCGAGGTCGCCCGGATCGAGGTGCCGCTCACC
>DATEHM010000162.1:0-8273 GCA_035279545.1 bacterium
AGGAGGCGATGGACGACGATTTCAACACGCCGCGAGCGCTCGCCGCGATCTTCGATCTCGCCACGGCCCTCAACCGGGGGGCGGACACCCTGGCCAAGGGCGGCGCGCCGGCGCCCCCGACGGTGCTTGAGGCGCTGGCGGGGGCGAGCGCGGTGCTCGCCACCCTCGCCGGGGTGCTCGGGCTGCGCCTCGCCGTCGCGGTGACCCCGGAGCAACGCCTTGCGCTCGAGCGGCTGGCCCAGGAGCTGGTGGCGCATTGGCCCCACCTCTTTGCGGCCGGGCATCCGCTGCTCGCCAGGGATGAAGCCTCCGCCGACGAGCTGATCGAATTCATGGCGAGCGGACGGTTGCAGGCGCGGCGCCAGCGGGACTGGGCGACGAGCGATGCGATCCGATCCCGCCTCCAGGCCCTCGGCATCCTCCTCGAGGATTCCCCGACCGGGGTGACGTGGCGGGTGCGCTGACCCCTCCACCCCCCGACGCCGATGCCTCGCTCCTGGGGCGGCGGGCGGTGCTCGAGGCGCTTCGGGCCGGGCGGCCGATCTCGCGCGTGCTGGTCGCCCGCACCGCGGACGTCCGGGGGCCGTTGCGGGAGATCGTGCGCGAGGCCCGGGCCCGCCGCGTGGTGGTCCAGACCGTCGATCGGCGCCGCCTCGATGCCCTCGCCCACGGGGTTGTCCACCAGGGGGTGGCCGCGATGATCGCGCCGGCCCCGACCGTTAGCGTCGATGACCTCCTCGGGCGCGCGCGGGACCGCGGCGAGCCGCCGTTTCTGATCGCGCTCGACGGCGTCGAGGACCCCCACAACCTCGGGGCCGTGATCCGCACCGCCGAGGCCGCGGGCGCCCACGGCGTGATCATCCCCCGACGCCGGGCCGCCGGGTTGACCCCGGTCGTGGCGCGGGCGTCCGCGGGGGCGCTGGCCCACTGTCCGGTGGCCCAGGTCGGCAACCTCGTCTCCGCGCTCGAGCGCCTCAAGGCCGAAGGGGTCTGGGTGGTGGGGGCAGATGCCGCCGGATCGGAGCGCTACGACGATGCAGCGCTTGATCCCCCGCTGGCCCTCGTCCTGGGGGGAGAAGGGCGGGGGCTCCACCGCCTGGTACGCGAGCGCTGCGACCGCGTCGTGCGCATCCCGCTGCGCGGCCGGGTGGCCGCGCTCAACGTGTCCGTCGCCGCGGCCCTGCTCCTGTTCGAGGTGGCACGGCGGCATCGTCCCCCCGAGGACGCGGCCCGCGTGACCCCTCGAGTTGACTTGACGTAGCCGCGTTCGTATAATATGACTAACTTGCGGCAGCGGCCACAAGCAGCGCCCAGCGGGGTGCGTCGTGACTGCTCGACACGATCGAGCACTCCGGTGCCCCGGCGACAAGACTCGATGCTACGGTCCGTGATACGTCGGGGATCGTTTGTAACAGCGGAACACTCGGGGCGGAGGCGAGAATGGTAGTTGCGCGCAAGCCAGTCGTACCCATCTACCAGGAAATGGTGGATGAGCAGCTTGTCGATTGCGCAAAGAGCGGGGACGAATTCGCTGCCGAGTTTCTCATCAACAAATACCGCAACTTCGTCAGGGTCAAAGCCAAAGCGTACTTCCTGATCGGGGCCGATCGCGAGGACATTATCCAGGAAGGGATGATCGGCCTCTACAAGGCGATCCGCGACTTCCGGCGGGACAAGCTCTCGTCGTTCCGGGCCTTCGCCGAGCTGTGCATCACCCGGCAGATCATCACGGCGATCAAGACGGCGACCCGGCAAAAGCACATCCCGCTCAACTCGTACATCTCCCTCAACAAGCCGATCTACGACGAGGACTCCGACCGTACCCTCCTCGACGTTATCAGCAGCATCAAGGTCTCCGACCCGGAAGAGCTCGTCATCAACCAAGAAGCGTCGCTGATGATGCGGGAGCGCATCCGGAAGAACCTGAGCGATCTGGAGTGCCGGGTGCTGACGGCGTACCTTGAGGGCAAGTCCTACCAGGAGATGGCGACCGAGCTCCACCGCCACGTCAAATCCATCGACAACGCCCTGCAGCGGGTGAAGCGGAAGCTGGAGCGAAACCTCGAGGGCGAAGAAGAATAATTGCCGGCACGTCGGGAGCGCGGCCCCCCACCGGGGGGGCCGCGTTGCGTTACCCGCCGATCTGCGACATGATCCGCCGCTGCGGGATGACGCCGCGGGCCAGTCCGTGTCCCCACGGCTTGCGGTACGCGGCGGCGCGGAACCGCTCCCGGATCTCCTCGTAGCTCGCCCCGGCACGCAGCGGCGTGCGCAGGTCCGCTTCATCGTCCCGCAGCAGGCAGAGCCGCAGGCGGCCCTCGGCGGTGAGGCGCACCCGACCGCACTGGGCGCAGAACGGCTGGCTCACCGAGCTGATGAACCCGAGCGTCCCCGAGGCGCCCGCCAGGCGATAGGTCCGCGCCGGATCGTACCCGGTGACGTCGATCGGGGCGAGCGGGCCGAGGGCGGCTTCGATCCGCCCCATCGTCTCCCGGCTGGGGACGTAGGCGTTTGTCTGGAACCCCGCCACGCTGCCGAACGGCATCATCTCGATGAACCGGACGGCCCAGGGGCGCGTCAGGGTGAGCCGGGCGAGGTCGGCGGCGGCGTCCTCGTTGAAGCCGCGGACCACGACGGCGTTGATCTTGATCGGGTGCAGCCCCGCCGCCTGAGCGGCGGCGAGCCCGTCCAGGACGTCGTCCAGGTTCCCCCAGCGCGTGATGGCCCGGAACTGCTCGCGGTTGAGCGTGTCGAGGCTGACGTTGACGCGCCGCAGCCCGGCGGCGGCGAGCGGTTGCGCGAGCTCGCGGAGGCGAATCCCGTTCGTGGTCATCGCCAGGTCCTGGATGCCCGGCACCTGCGCGATCCTGGCGGTCAGGCCGACGATGTTGGACCGAACGGTCGGCTCCCCGCCGGTGAGCCGGATCTTCGTGACGCCCAGCTCGGCGGCGACGCGGATGAGGACGAGGATCTCGTCGTCGGTGAGGATCTCGTCGCGCGGCTTGAACTCCACCGCCTCCGGCATGCAGTACACGCAGCGGAGATTGCACCGGTCGGTCAGGGAGACCCGCAGGTCGCGGATCTTGCGGCCGTACTGGTCCCGCATGCCCTCGCCCGGGGCTGCGGCCGGCTCGCGTGAATTCCGGGAGATTATCGTCGCCATGTCTATAGCCATTATAGCAGTTTGCGCTTTCCCGCAGGCCGCGCCGGGAAGGACCCGTTCCGCGCGCCGCGAAGGTGGGGCCGTGACCCCAGGCATCCGCGTGGGGGATCTTCGGGTGGGCCAGCGCGCCAGCCTGTCCAAGGCGATCACGGAGGCAGACATCCGGCAGTTCGCGGTGATCTCCGGCGACCGCAACCCCCTCCACCTCGATGAGGCGTTTGCGCGCGCCGGCCGGTTCGGCCGGCCGGTCGCGCACGGGATGCTGTCCGCGGGGGTGATCTCCGCGGCGCTGGGGACGGTGCTCCCCGGCCCGGGCGCGATTTATCTCAGCCAGACTCTCAAGTTTCTCCGTCCGGTCTACCCGGGGGACACGGTCACCGCGACCGTGGAGATCACCGCGATCAGAGCGGACAAGGGGATCGTCACCCTCCGCACCGGGTGCGCCAATCAGGCCGGGGAGCTCGTCCTGGAGGGCGAGGCGGTGCTGCTCGTTGGACGTTGAGGAGATCCGCACGATCTACGCGCGGTGGGCACCGCGGTACGACCGGGGGCAGTGGCTCGCCGAGCGCCTGCTGCTCGGCCGGCTGCGGCGGAGGCTGCTCTCCCGGGCGCGCGGCCGCGTCCTCGATGTGGGGATGGGGACGGGCGTCAACCTCCCGTACTACGCCGCCACGTGTCCGATCGTGGGGGTGGATCTCAGCCGGCCGATGCTGGAACGCGCGCTCGCCCGAGCGTACCGGCTGGAGCGCCATCTCATCGTGGAGGTCATGGACGCGGAGGCGTTGGCGTTTCCGGACCGGACGTTCGACACGGTCGTTTCGACGCTGACGCTCTGCACGACCCCTGATCCGGTGCGGCTGCTCCGCGAACTGGCCCGGGTCTGCCGCCCCACCGGGCGCGTCCTGCTGCTGGAGCACGGGCTCGGGACGGTCCCCGTTCTCAACTGGGTGCTCCGCCGCCTCGCGCCCGGCCATCTCGCCCGGTGGGCCTGCGATCTCACCCGGGATGTGGCGGCGCTGCCCCCCCGGGCCGGCCTCGAGATCCGCGCCCTGGAGCGCGCGTGGTTCGGCGTGTTCACCTTGATCGAGGCGGCGGTGGGAACGCTACCGTAGGAGGAGGGGCGACGTGGCAGCGCAGATGCTGGTGGATCGAGTCGCGCTCGTGACGGGAGGGGCTCGTGGGATCGGCCTGGCCTGCGCGTGGGGGCTCACCCGGGTCGGTGCGGCGGTGGTGATCGCCGACCGGCTTGACCGAGAGGGGGAGGAGGCGGCCCAGGCGCTTCGGGAGCAGGGGGGGAAAGCGGCGTTCCTGACCGCGGACCTCGCGCGGACGGCCGAGATTCCCCGGATCGTACAGGACGCCCGCCGGGCGTTCGGCCGGATCGACGTCCTGGTGAACAACGCCGGCATCCTCAACCAGACGGCGACCGAGGCGCTCTCGGAGGAGAGGTGGGACCGCCTCATGTCGATCAACCTAAAGGCCGTCTTCTTCGTCACCCAGGCGGTGCTGCCGATGATGGCCCAGCAGGGTGACGGCTCGATCATCAGCATCTCCTCGCTCGCGGCCCGGGTCGGCGGGATCGCCGCGGGGATCGATTACGCGGCGAGCAAGGCCGGGGTGATCGGGCTGACCCGCACGCTGGCCCGGCAGTACGGGCCGAAGGGGATTCGCGTGAATGCCGTGGCGCCCGGCGTGATCGCGACCGAGATGACCCAGCCGTGGCCGGAGGAGGTGCGCCAGGACTTCGTCAGCCGCACCCCGCTCCGCCGCCTGGGCACCCCGGAGGACGTGGCACGCGTGGTGGTGTTTCTTGCGGGTCCGGAGTCGGCGTTTATCACCGGCGCCACGATCGACGTGAACGGCGGATTGTTCATGGCTTAGGCCGGGGATCGGTCGGTCCGCCGAAGCGCGCCGGCGGGAGCGTCGGCCCAGCGGTCCCGGTGGCGCGTTGTTCACGCCCGTGCATGATTTTCCCCCTCACCTGCCCGCCGCGGCCCGCTGATTTCGCGTCGATCCGCCCATCCTTGCCAGTCCCCCCCGGCGCTGTTAGACTACGGGTTGGAGCCGTGCCCTCGTAGCTCAACTCGGTAGAGCACCTCACTTGTAATGAGGGGGTTACCGGTTCGAATCCGGTCGAGGGCTCCAATGGCCATGCCCGCGCGCTATCGACTGCCGGTTTAGCCCGCCCCGCTCCCTGGCGTGCATGGAGGAGCGTGAACCCCTCGGATTTATTCCGCGACGCGTCAGCGCGGCCCCCCGCGTTGACTTCATCACCCCCACCCGGTCCGCGGGCACGATGATCGCGGCGAGGCCGGCGAGGATCAGGGCCATGCCGGCGTAGCGTATTGGGCTGAACACCTCGCCGAAGATCGCCGCGGACGACAAGACACCTGTGCAGGGAGCGAGGAGGGCGAACGGCGCCACCACGACGGTCGAGTAGCGCTGAAGCAACTGGCCCCAGATGGCGTAGGCCAAGCTGGTGGCCGCGGCCCCCAGGTACACGACCGCCCCGAGGCTTAACCATGACGCACCGAAGACTGCCGCCAGCAAGGGCCCACGCTGATCGTAGACGCTGGAGACGATGATGGCGGGCAACGGTGGAATGAGGCTGCACCAAACCACCAAAGAGAACATCTGGACGTTGGACGTCCGTTTCACGAGCACGTTTCCCGCGGCCCAGCTGAACGCGGCGGCGAGGGCAAGGGCAAGCCCCGTGAGCTTGAGGTCTGATCCCCTCGTCAACCCGATCATTACGAGACCCGCACACGCGATCGCCATGCCCATGCTCTGTCGGAGGCTGGGGACATCTCGGAGGAACACCGCCGCGAGCAGAACCGTGAAAAACGCCTGCATCTGTTGGGTCACCGAGGCGAGTCCCGGAGGCATCCCCTGCGTATACGCCAAGAACAACAGCAGGAACTGTCCCGTGAAAAGGGTCATCCCGATCAGCACGATCGATCCCCATGAGATCTTGGGCCGAGGTACCAGGAAAATGGGGAGGCAGGCGATGAGGAACCGGAGGGCCGTTAGCTGCGGGGCGGTGAAGCTTTCCAGCCCGAACTTAATGGCGACAAACCCGAACCCCCAGATCACCGAGGTGAGGGCGGCCAGACCCATGTGGCGCGCGCTCATCGGCGGCCGCTGTCCTCGGGCCGGCGGCATCCGGCCCGTTGAGGCTCTAGGCCGGGAGGCACGGGGTCCCGCCGGGGGGCGGGCCGGGCAGAGGATGCGCCGCCGACCATATCATCGCTCGGGCAGACGCAGGGCGGGAGCGGGCAACACCATGTGGAGTGGGGAGCCAATCCGATCGATACGGGGGCGATTACGGGTGGCCGATGTAATCCATGCGGCCGCCGTCCACCGTGAGGATTTGAGCGGTAATAAAGCCAGAGTGCGGTGCCGCCAGGAATGCCACCGCGCGGGCGATGTCGTCGGGCTCACCGGCCCGGCCGACCATGGACCGCTCGCTGATCCGCTTCACGGTGTCCCGGTACTCTTGCTCGGTGCGGCCCTGCTTCACCATGTCGGTGAGGATGAACCCCGGGGCCACGGCGTTGACCGTGATGCCGTACGGCCCGAGTTCCATGGCGAACCTCCGCGTCAGCACCGACACCGCGGCTTTGGTGGCCGCGTAGAACGCGCTGCCCGGCAGGGTCGTGCCGTGGCTGGCAATCGACGTGAGGTTCACGATGCGCCCGTAGCGGCGTTCCTTCATGCCGGAAACCACGGCGCGCGTCACGTGGATCAGCCCATCGACATTGGTGCGGCGCATGCGCTCCATGGAGGTTGACTCGAAACTTTCGAGCGTGGCGCGGTAGGCCACACCGGCGTTATTCACCAGGACGGACACCGGCCCCAGCTCCTCGCTGACCCGGTCGATCATCTGTTGGACCTGTCCGACGTCGCCGATGTCCGCGCGCACCGCGACGGCGCGACCGCCCGCGGCGCGGATCGCCTCCACCACGGCCGCCGCCTCTGCGTCGCGAGCCACATAATTGACGCAGACCGCGGCACCTTCCCGCCCCAGGCAGCACGCGATGGCCTTGCCCAGGCCGCGGGAAGCTCCGGTCACCAAGGCCGTCTGGCCGCGCAGGCTCATTTGATCAGAGTTATTCGTCTGCGCCCAGAGCCGCGCCTGCTGGAGGGCCTGCGTCGGGTGGGGGTGGGGTCGGGGATTTCCTCGCGGAGTCAGAGCGTGCCGGCGCACGAGGCCGGACCCGGGGCACGCCGCCGGCCGGCGCGGTGCGGGGCCTCCCATCTGCCCCGGGTGCACCAGGGGCTGAGACCTCGGGCCGTCAGGCGGCGTCAATTCGTAGAAGGTGGCTCCTCGGCGGGTCCGGCTGCGCGGCCGCCCGGGGATGAGAGGTGTCCGAGAAATCACCCGCCGGCGCGGGCATTCGGGGCTGCGCTCTCAGGAGGGCGGAACGGGCCGGTCCGGGGCCCGCGCTAAAAGACCCCGGCGGATCCTCCAATTCACGGGGTGCAGGTGCGTACTCGAGGTGAGGCGAAAGGCCAGAACAGGAGTTTCCGGTTGACGTCAATCACAGGTGAACCAGTGTCGGCGGCCTGGGTCAGCGGGGTTATCGATAGGCCGTCGGCCCGGAAACGGCCCCTGGCCGGAGGCTGACGACGTGCCCTCAAAGTTGATTATTGCCGCGAGCATCGGGGTGATCATCGTCCTCGCCGCCTGCGGCTCGCCGTCGCTCGCGGGCGGCACGCCGGCCGGCGAGGCCTGTTCGCTCCTGACCCAGGTCCAGGTGAGCGCCGCCCTTCGCATCACGGTCGGCCCCGGTCGGCGCTTTCTTCCCAGTCTCCCCCAAGTATGCCTGTGGTCTGAGCCGGTCCCTCCCCACATACAGAGGGTCCAGCTCACCATCAGCAACCCGGTCACATTCGCCAGCGAGAGAACACCGATCCCCGGGGTCACCAAGACACCCGTCAGCGGCATCGGGGATGACGCCTACTACGTCACGGTGCCGGTCTCCGGCACGAGCCTCCACGTCAAGAAGGGGAGTTTCGCCTTCAGCCTCGGCGTGGGCGGTCCCGGCATCTCCGTCGACCAGATCAAGGCGATGGAGAAGACCCTCGCCCAAGACGTCCTTGCCAAGCT
>DATEHM010000163.1:0-5895 GCA_035279545.1 bacterium
GCTGACGGGTGAACATCTGGGCCTGCTCTATCACGACGCCTACGGGGTTGACTTTGTCGCGGTTCGCCTCGCCGGCGGCTTCGGGCCCACGCCCGGTCCCCCGAGCGGGCTTACTGGAACGGTGTTGCGCGCGCTCGTTTACGACGCCGCGCTGGGGAAACCGGTCGTCGTTGACGACCCGTCTCTCACATACGCGGGCCGGCATGAGTTCATTTACTTCAAGGACGATGCGGAAGCAATCGCGCTGGCGTGCTTCCGCAACGGACTCAAGAAGCGCGTTTACAATATTCGCATGGGGGCCACGTACGCGTATCCCGAGGTCACCGAGATCGTCAGGCACGTCTTTCCGGATGTTTCCATTGAGGTTCGGGCAATGTCAGACTCATCAATGAGTCCTGGGCATGCGCCCCGTGATGACTTCGCCGATACGACGGCCGCCCGCGATGAGCTTGGATGGGCGCCGAAGTACGCGCTCGACGCAGGGATTCGGGAGTGGGGGGAATGGATAAGGCGGACGCAAGGCGCCGCCTGGGCCGAGGCACCGCGCCCGCGTTCACGCTCATGAGAAGGATACGATGTCTGGGCAAGGCCAGGGACCTCGACGGGAGGAGCGGGAGATGAGTGACAAACGCTATGCGGCTGCGCTTGCGAAGGTCAAAGAATACCGAGGGAAGTCTGCGACGCTGGGACAGGGGCCGATGGCCGAACTTGCCCCCGAAGTCGACCGCATGAAGGATGAGTTCCTTTGGGGGCTGCTCTGGAGCGACCCTGCGGTCGATATTCGCACCCGGAGTCTTTGCACGATCAGTGCTCTGACCGTCCTCGGAAAGGAGGAGCAGCTGAAGAACCACATGGGATGGGCGTTGAACGTGGGTGTCACGAAGGAACAGATTGTCTCGATCATCTCGCAGATGTTGATCTATGGCGGTCTGGCCGGGGCTCACAATGCCATGCGGGTTGCGAAGGAAGTGTTTCGAGAAAAGGGGTTGCTGTAGCTCGTCCCGCGGATTCGCTCGTCGTGGTGCGTGCAGCTACCACTGATGTAGGCTAGCCATATGATGTAGGCTAGCCATAGGCGCGTACTCTTAGGGTGAGACCGGAGGAATGCGATGGGGAAGGCCGAGATACACTTCTTCAGTGCCGGTCACAGGCTGACCGGATATTGGTACCCGCCGAACGCGTCAGGCGGCAAGGTTCCGGGGATCGTTTGCTGTCACGGTTTCTCGGGAATGATCGAAGTGCAGATGGTCGGCATTCCTGAGGCGCTCAGTGAGGCTGGCTACGGCGTTCTGACGTTCTATTGCCGCGGCATCGGGGAAAGCGAGGGGCCGCGGGGGCGCGTGATCCCGTGGGAGCAGGTTGAGGACATTCGCAATGCGGTCACGTACCTGCAGACGCGAGACGAGATCGCCCCCAAACATATCGGCGTTTTTGGCAGTGCCTGGGGATGTAGCACCGGCGTAGCCGCAGCTGCGGTCGACGACAGGATCAAGGGCCTCGTCGGAACGGTAGGGACGGGCGACTGCGAGCGCTGGCTCAAGAGCGAGAGGCCAAGATGGGAGTGGACGAGGTTCCTGAAACGGCTCGCGGAGGATCGGAAGACCAGAGTGCTCACAGGTAAGTCGACCGTCGTTCACCCCAATGAGATCCACATCCCCGACCGTGCGGCGTCCGAGGCCCGAGACCGGCAGTGGAGTGAGTTCATCAAGAGATCAGGTTATGAAGGGTATCCGCTGGAAACCGCAGAGGCGGTTATCGAATTCAAGCCGGAAACGCTCGTCCACCGGATCGCGCCTCGGGCGGTTTTGTTCATCCACATGGGGGACGACGTGACGGTCCCGCCTGAAGAGTCCCGCAGCTTGTACGAGAAAGCGGGGCAGCCGAAGAAGCTGGTGATCCTCGAAGGACGAACGCACTACGACGCGTTCAAGTTCACGAACCCCGAGGTCTTCCAAGAGATCATGTCGATCGGCATCGACTGGTACAACGATCACTTGCGGAACGGGAGTCACGGGCGGACCTAACGGGCACCGACGCCCAACGACCGGGACCGGCGCGCGCTTAGATCCCGATCCGCCACGAACGTCGCGATGCAGGGACCAAACCTGGTGGGCTGGCGTCCTTCAACGGATCAGCACCCCTCGCGGAAGGGACGACAGCCAGGGCGACCCGCACCTGTAGTTCGCGCGTGAAAGCCTGTCGAATCCGTCCCGTTATGCTATGCGATCGGCTGCCAGTCGGGGCGGACTGCAGATACGACTATCTTTATCTTAGGGACAGCCCGAGCCCGTAACGCTTTGATCAACATAATCTAATGAATCTCTCGATTCCTCCCGTATTGCGCAACTTCAAATTCGGGCCGCCCGCTCGAGTTTCCCTGCCTGTTGAGGAGACCCTGGCGCGGCCTCACGCGCCGCGCTGTCAAACATTGCAACATCACACTATCTAATGCTCGTTTGCTACCCCTTTGCTACTCCACGGGCCCAACCGGGTACATTTTCAGCCTCTCGAGTTCCGCCTCCAGGCCTCGCAAACCCTTGAAAAACCTCGCGTTCCCCTTCGGACCAACGGTCGCCCGCTTGTTTCCCAAGCAGAGGGTCGCGGGTTCGAGTCCGGTTTCCCGCTCCAGCTCAATAATACCAACGCTCCCAGCGATTCTAGCCCGGCCTCGGAAAAAGCAGATGCTCACCCCGCGATCGGCTTTGAGCAACTCTAGAGTTCTTTCTACTGAGCCGGCCGCGTCGGCAACTGTTCCTCCCGGACCGTGGACGGCTACGCTGACTTGCTGCGGTGGTGTGCCAGCGTACCGACGCTCAGCTGGTTCGGCGTTTGCCGGTCTTGTTGCCGGCTGCGTGGGCCACATTGCGATTGTGCGATTGTGCGTCTCAGCATGTTCATATTCGAGGCTTAATGCGGATCTCAGGGGTCGGTCTCGGAGCACCATCTGTGAAGGAAGGTCCCGGCGGTTCCGAGCGCTCCGATGAATCCCAATGGAGGCCCAAATCGCGAATGGCCATTGTGGCGTCCGCAGCGAATGTTTCTTGTTTTTGGTCGCGCCACTCATAGCTCGTCGGAGGCACACCACGGGAGCGCGCGATAAGCTCCGGGTAAGGTTGGCCGACGGGTGGGATGTTCTGATAAGCTCGCGAAAACGCTCTGAGGACCCCCTCAAGGAGCGCCATCGTGGATCGGTACCGAACCCATCGGTGGTTATCCCACGTCAACTCGGTGCCGTCCCCGGTGTCGAAGCGTCGCGAGAGTTTCTCCCCAGCACATCGCCCCCGTTCACTTAGCTTCTTGATGAGACACCGTGACATGGTGAGGTTCATCCCGCCCTCTTTATCGGCCAATTCGATGTGTGCCACACGGTCCCGGTATCCCGGCACGTGGAGCTGCGTGTTGGTTTCCCAGTTCTGTAGGGTATCGAAAATTGACCGGACAAATCCGCTCAGTGAGGTAATCGGCACCCACCACTCTGCGGTACCGGCCTGGTTGCACTTCGGCATCCACACATTTTCGCACTCGTTCAATGTCTCCGGGTAGTCGGGGTGGAACGGTCGCAAATTCAACGCGAATGTGGGCCAACGCGGGATCGGCGCATCAAAGAAGTGCACCGGGAAGTTATTGGTGATCCCACCGTCGGAGAACCAGCAGCGGCCTGCGTACGGTCGCTGCGAGGGAGTAGCATGCCATGCCTCCGGGTGGTCACGAATAGATTCCCAAGTGTCTTTTTGGTTGGAGAGCCAGGCCTTCCACAGCCGCCACACCGTGTCGTTCTGCCTTCGTGACCAGTCAATGGACCAAAGCGGGATCGCGCTGATGACCAACGGGAAGCTAAGGCTCAAGCGGGCCGCGACTATCACGGGGAGATGCACCGCATCCGGTAATGGGCGACGCGGTTCGAGGAGTTTGCACAGCAATTCCCACCCGCGGCGCTTATTGAGGTCCTCGGGAGGATTTGGAGGATGCTCCACCATCCATTGCACCACACGCGCGGGAAACAGTTGCGCGAATTCGCCTTCATCGAAAAACCACACGGGTGAGTCGAAAGGCAGACGGTAACCTCGCCCCTGCGTCAGATTCGTGGTCATCATCTCAAGATTGATGGCCCGATCCCCGCCCTGCGCGGGCGCTGTAGCCCCCCACAAATCACCGAACGTGAGTGGCTCCGTCTGAGGGCAATCCGAGGATAACGCCGCCTTGCCCGCCAACAGGTCCAATTGGTCCGCAAGCCACGGCGTTAGGGCCTTCCGACTCTCTTTCCACCCCGGCGCCCCTGAGCACAGCCCGAAGAAATTCCTTGGAATCGCGGTTTTGGCTTCGCACCACACCTGCAGGCCGAGACTGATGAGAGCCCCCACAAGAGTCAGAAGGAGCGCGCAGGCGATCCCCCAAACTAAGAGAAGCCCCCTACCGCTAAGCGCCAGCAAGATCAGCAACGCTAACCCCGGCAACATCGCCGCGAGCGTCAACGGTAGAAAACCCCAAACCGCGGCTTTGAGGACGTTCTCAAGCCGGCCGCCTCCGGTCTTGATGCTGGCGGCCAGAATCGCGTAGAGTCGCCTGGTCCGTTTCTGAGGCTGGAACAGGTGGAACAAATTCTCCTTCGTGCCCAACCACTCGGGCAGCGCCGCCAACCGCGCAAATCCCCCCGCGTTACGGCCGAGTTCGGCCGCAGCCGCGGTCGCTGCGGCGATCGCCCCAGCCGAAGTACCCCCAACATTTCGGAATCGGTAAGTCTTCGCGATTTCACAGATCGCCAGCGGATATACAATCCCGCTGGTGATCCCTCCCTTCATGACCATGTCACAGTTCAGAGTCGGGTGGGAATAATCGTAGTCCTTCGGGCTCTCTTCCGCCGGTACAGGGCCCGTCGAGGCAACCATGCATGCGCCTCCTGGGTGCTTCTTTCGGACAACATGTCAACTCAAAGAGAGAAAAAGGCGGGTTTGCAGAAATCAAGATCCAGTAATGGCAAGCTTCTCTATTTTGAATCCGCTATTCCATCACGAGGGACGCTTTCCTGCCACCGTTGCTAGTCGCGCCAGTCATGTCGACTCGGGGGATGAAATGACGGATGATTGAAAAGAGACATTGCGGAAACCATCGGCTCGGCGCCGTGGTGTTCGCGCTGACGCTCTTCTCTGGTGCGATTTCGAAGTTCTCCAAATCGCCCAGAGGATGAAGAATACCGCGGCATGCAGTTTACATCCAGAGGGCAGGGGTGTGGTCAGGCCGCGGTCACCTCCTTTCGAATGATGCATTGTAGCGCGTCACGAAGTCTCGGGAGGGCGCGATATCCGCGGATCCGACGGAGCCGCGGCTCGATGTCCAGCAACGCGCTCGCCAGCCACCGCTGTTTCTGCTCGCTCGTGCGCCACCGGTCAACTTTGCCGGTACGCAGTTCGACCTGCGCCATCACCGACTCCAGCGCATTCGTGGTCTTGAAGGTGCGGCCCAGCTCGCCGGCCACGTCCAACCGGTGCAAAGTTAGCGTCTCCTCCAAACCCTCGGCCAGGCTGCGCGCCGCCCTCTCATTGAGCTCGCGCAGCTCGCGCGCCAGCCGGTCCAACGCGGCCTTCGCCTCAGAGTACGTCGGCCGCTCGTACGCCTGCTGCAACTTTCGCCGCCAGACCGGTTGCTGGCCGGTGGGAAGATAGGCCACGACATCCTCTCGCTTATGCCAAGTACCGCCCCGCCGAAGACCTCCTGAACGCCGCGGCGGAGCCCCTTGCTGCCCTCGAGGACCACCAGCAGACCCTGCTCGTCCCCGCAAGCCTCGCGCCACGAGGTCGCGAAGAAACTCGGAACACACCCGCGCGTTCTCAGTCGCGGTTTGGACAAAGCCCAGGACGACTTTGTGGCCTTGCAGCGTCACGCCCAGCGCGATGACCA
>DATEHM010000164.1:0-16157 GCA_035279545.1 bacterium
CCTCGGCGACGGCGGCGGCCGGCACGAACGAAAAGCGCACAAGCTGCGACCGAGACACCAGCGTGGGGACGAGCGCTTCGGTCGACTCGGAGAGGAGGATGAGCACGCTGCGGGACGGCGGCTCCTCCAGGACCTTCAGCAGGCTGTTGGCGGCCTCCGCGCGCATCTGCTCGGTGTCGCGGATGATGAACACCTTCCACTTCGCTTCGTAGGGGGGATAGGCCGCCTCGTGCTTGAGGTCCCGGATCTGATCGATCGCCACGGCGCGGCGTTCCCCCCCGGACTCCGCCCGCCCGGGGGTGATCACCCGGAGGTCGGGGTGGGTCCCGGCCGCAACCTTGCGGCAGGCCGGGCAGGCGCCGCACGCATCGTCCCCTCCGACGGCGCAGAGCAGCGCCTGAGCGAAGGCGCGCGCGGCGGTCTGCCTGCCGACCCCGGAGGGCCCGACGAAGAGATAGGCGTGGGAAATGCGGCCACTGCGCAGCGCCCCTTGAAGCAGCCGCCGGGCGTGCGGCTGGCCGATGAGGTCGTGGAACGGCATCCGGGGCGGTGGACCTAGATCTTAACCAGCCGCTCCACGCCGACCACGAAGACGACGGCGCCCCCGACCTGGACTTTGACCGGCGCGGAGATGTACGAATCCACCGGCTCGACCACCGGGGGGAGCGGGCTTACCAGCTGTTCCCGCACGTGACAGGTCTTCTGGATGATCGCGAGGACGTTTTCCACCCGGCTCTCGTCGACGCCGATGAGGATCGTGGTGTTGCCTTCCCGAAGGAATCCGCCCGTGCTCGCCAGCATCGTCGCCTGAAACTCGGCTTTGACCAGATCCTCCATCAGCCGCCGTTTGTCCTTATCCTGGATGATCGCAAGGATCAGTTTCATCGGGACCCCTCCCTGCCGGGCCCCTCTCCCCGGCGACCCAGCATTTCCGCAACCGCCTGCCGGATCTGGTCCTGCACGGCGCTCACCGAGCCGCGCGCGTCGATCACCGCGATTCGCTGGGGCTCCTTCTGGGCTAGGGAGAGAAACCCCTCTCGGACCCGCTGGTGGAAGGCGAGGACCTCCTGTTCCATCCGGTCCCCCGCCCCCCCGGTGCGGGCGGCGGGGACGCCAGTCTTCGCCCGGGCGCGGGCGAGCCCGGTGGCCGCGTCGATGTCCAGCAGCACGGTCAGGTCCGGGGTCAGGCCGCCGGTTGCAGCCGCGTTGACGCAGCGGACGACCTCTACGCCGAGGCCCCGCCCGATCCCCTGGTAGGCCAGCGAGGCGTCCACGAACCGATCGCAAACCACCCACCGGCCGGCCTGGAGGGCGGGGGTCAGCACCTCCCGAACGAGCTGCGCCCGAGCCGCGGCGAAGAGGAGCATCTCCGTGCACGCCGCCATGTTGCGGTGCGCCGGATCGAGCAGGAGGGCCCGGATCTGCTCGCCGATCGCGGTTCCCCCGGGCTCGCGGACACAGACCACCTCCCGCCCGCCGCCGCGCAGATAGTCCGCCAGCAGCCGACCTTGGGTGGTCTTGCCCGCCCCCTCGGGGCCCTCCAGGGTGAGGAAGACCCCAGAGGCCGGTGGGGGCCGCACTAGGGCCCGGGCCTCCCCGCACGGGTCATTGCGGGTAGATCACCACCCGCCGGAATGGCTCCGTCCCCTTGCTTTCCGAGCTCAGGCCGTACCGCTGAATGAACTGGTGCTGCAGCCGCCGGATGTAGGAGTTCTGCGGGGGCAGTTCGACCGGCTGGGCAGAGGCCATCACCTCGGAGATCGCGTCCTCGACCTCGCGCAGGGCCAGATCGTCGCTGCTCAGACGGTTTTCGATGCCGAAAACGGTGCGAAGGCAGGACTCGATCTGGGAGAGGGTGTTGCTCTTGATCACGTGCATGGGCAACCCGCGCGTGCCGGCCTCCCGCACCCGCTTCGGCTGGCGCTTCTCCTGCGATTTGAGCGTGATGAGGAGGTCCGCGTCGGCCAGGGTGTTGGCGATGCCCGCCGGCACCCGCAGCTCGTGGATCGCCCGCTCCAGGCGATTCCGGCTCACGGCGTAGGGGTAGATCCGGACGATCTTGGAGGGAGCCTTGGGTGCCGGCGGGTGGCCGTCGAGGGCGGCCGGCAGACGCGGCTCCTCGTCGGCGCTGATCCGCACCTCCCCCTCGGGGGTCCGGGTGCGAATCTCGGGGTGCGGGACGTCGCCGCGGAGGAAGCGGTCCACGACATGGGCGACATCGTGGTGCACCGCCAGCTTGTCCTGCTCTTGGATCTCGATCACCACCTCGAACGTGGGCGGGGCTTTGCGCTCCAGCACGGTTTTTTGCGTGCCGCGGCGGCGGGCCTCCTCGTCGCTCAACGTCACCGCCTGGATGCCGCCGATGAGATCGCAGAGGGTCGGGTTCTGCAGCAGGTTGTCCAGCGTGTTCCCGTGCGCCGTGGCGATCAGTTGGACGCCCCGCTCGGCGATCGTCCGGGCGGCAAGCGCTTCGGCTTCCGTGCCGATCTCGTCGATGACAATGACCTCCGGCATATGGTTTTCCACGGCCTCGATCATCACCGCGTGCTGGAGCTCTGGGTAGGGCACCTGCATGCGCCGCGCCCGCCCGATCCCCGGGTGCGGGATGTCCCCGTCACCCGCGATCTCGTTGCTCGTATCGACCACGACCACCCGCTTGCCGATCTGATCGGAGAGCACCCGGGCGGCTTCCCGCAGGAGGGTCGTCTTCCCGACCCCCGGCCGCCCGACGAGGAGGACGCTTTGCCCGGACTCGATCACGTCGCGGATGATATCGACGGTACCGAACACCGCGCGTCCGACGCGGCAGGTCAGCCCGATGATCTCCCCGACCCGATTCCGGATCGCGGAGATCCGGTGCAGCGTCCGTTCGATCCCGGCGCGGTTGTCCTTGCCGAAGGTCCCCACCCGTCCGATGACGTACTGCATCTCCTCGCGGCTGACGAACCCCTCCGAGAGCCGAACCGCGCGGCCGGGGAACCGCGCCTCGGGCTCACGGCCCAGGTCAAGCACGACCTCGAGCAACTCATCCAGTTCGGGCTGCTGCTCAATGGCCGCGCGAATGGGAGGGGGCAGGACGCCGAGGAGCACGTCCAGGTTATCCGTGATGTGAATCTGGTGCCCGGTCACCCCGCGTCACCTCACCCCGGAATGCCGATCGTTCGGTTTGGCTCTCTGCGGAAACAACAAGGAGGAGAACCCGGTCGCCTGGCTCTCCCCCAAGGGTACTCGCGCCCGATATGCGGCTGGAACATCGCTGCTTCCATTATAGGGGGAGGGCCCACCGCCTGCAACTGAGCCCGCCCGGGCGCATGCATCGGGCCGGCCGGCCAGGGGCGCGCGGCAGGGTCACTCTACGGCGACGATCAGGCACTTGAGGTACCGCAGCTCGGGCATGGCAGGGTGGACCGGGTGGTCCCGTGCCTGAGAGCGGCTCTCCACGATGCGGATGTGGCGCCGCGCGTCCCGCGCCGCCTCGTTGACGATCGCGACGAGATGCGCCTCGCTAACGTGATACGAACACGAGCACGTCACGAGCCATCCGTCCGGACCCAAGACTTTAAGCGCGCGGAGGTTGATCTCTTTGTATCCCGCGAGCCCCGCGGCGAGCGCCGCGCGGGTTTTGACGAAGGCCGGTGGGTCCAAGATGACCAGATCGAAGGCGGGTCCTGCGGCGGCGAGCCGCCGAAGCCCGTCGAACGCGTTCTCGCGCAACCACCGGCAGCGGTCCGAACAGCCGTTGCGCGCGGCGTTCCGCTCCGCCATCGTGACCGCGCCCCCCGAGATCTCCATCCCGGTCACCGACACCGCCCCGTGCGCGGCGGCCTGGATCCCCCATGCCCCGGTGTAGGCGAAGCCGTCCAGCACGCGGGCGCCCCCGGCGAGCTCCGCGGCCCGCACCCTGTTCTCGCGCTGGTCGAGAAAGAACCCGGTTTTCTGGCCCGCGGCGATGTCCACGAGGAACCGGCAGCGACCTTCTTCGATCTCCACCTCGGTCGGCCCGCCGCCCCGGATCCACCCGGTCTCGCGCGGGAGCCCTTCCAGCCGGCGGACCGCCGGATCGTTGCGCGCGTAGATGCCGCGCGGATGGACGATCGCATCGAGCAACCCGGCGAGCAGCTCCTTTTGTCGATCCATCCCGAGGGTCAAGGTCTGGATGACGAGCACATCGCCGTACCGGTCGACGATCAACCCGGGCAGGCCGTCGCCCTCACTGTAGACTAAGCGGCATGCGGTCGACGGCACAGCGAGGCGCGCACGGAGCGCCACGGCGTGATTCAGGCGGTCGGCAAAGAACGCGTCGTCGAGCGGACGGTCGTCGCCGGTCAAGAGGCGAACCGTGATCACCGAGCGGGTGTTGAGGAGCCCCATCCCCAGGTGGCGCCCCGAGGCCATCCGCACGGCCACCGCATCCCCGTCCTCGGGCCCGCCTTCGATCCGGGCGATCTCCGTTCTGTACACCCAGAGGTGGCCGGCGCGAAGACGTTCTTCGCGGCCGGGACGGACGACGACCGCAGCGGGAGGCGGGGGTGTCCTACCCGATCCGACGGGAACCTCGGCGCCAGGCGTGGGAGCCAAGGTGGCTGAAGCGGTCGCCGATTTGGCCACACCACACCGTCGGCGCGGGGCGGGGGGTCAAAAGAGAGTGGTCTGCGCCGGCTGATCCGCCTTGGGCTCTTCCGCGGCGCCCCCGAAGATCCGAATCTCGCCGAACACCCCGTCGTATCCGGGCCGGATCTGCACCCGCCCCTCGCGCACGCGCCGCAGACCCTCCACGACCCGGGGCCGGGCGTACCGGGCCACTTCTTCCAGCGGAACGTCCATCAGCACGGCAAACTCGTTCCCCAGCGACTGGACCAGCTTGAGGTACTCCTCGCGCACGGTATTGGTCCCGGGCTGCGACCCGAGTGCTTCCGCGATGATCTCCTCGAGCGGGATGAGGTGCCGGAACGGCACCCGCTCGGACCCCGCGGCCTCTTCCGGGCGGCTGGCCAGGGCCTCGACCCTGGACATCACCCCCACCGTCAGGTGCCGCCCGCACGCCGGACAGATTCCCCGATGGGCGCGGGTGTCTTTGGGCGCGAGCCGCTGGTTGCAGGCGCGGTGGCCGTCGAAGTGATATTTCCCTTCCTCGGGGAAGAACTCGATCGTGTACAGGAACTTCGTCCGGTCGCGCCGCCGCAGGATTCCAAGGATCTCCGCGTAGTCGAGGGCGCAGTCGAACACGTTGGCCTCCCGGCCCAGCTTCGCCGGGGAATGGGCGTCGGAGTTGCTCACCAGCATCACCGTGTCCAGTTCGGCGATCCGCCAGTTCATGGGGGGATCGCTGCTCAGCCCGGTCTCCACTGCGTGGATGTGGCGCACCTGGTCGCCGAAGCATTCCTGGAGGGAGTCGAACCCGGAGTTGCTGCCGTAGAGGGAAAACCACGGCGTCCAGACGTGCGCGGGAATCAGCATGCATTCTGGGGAGATCTCCATCACATACTCGACCAGCTTGTCGCTGGGCAGCGACAGCGTGGGGCGTCCATCGGCCATCAGGCTGCCGAACCGCGCCAGCACCGCGTTGACCCGGTCGACCACCTCGAAGCTGGGGGCGAGCAGGATGTTGTGGATCTTCCGAAGGCGTCCGCCCTGCGGATAGATATTGCTCACCTCAGAGGTGAGCAGATAGTGCTGTTCGCCAAACACGTAAAGGCCGCGACCGTTGGGTTTCAGTTTAGTCCGAAGTTCGCGCAACCAGACGGGATGGGTAAAGTCTCCCGTGCCGACAAGGGTGATCCCCTTGAGGGTGCACCACCGCGCCAGGGCCTCGACGTCCATCTCCCGGCTGGTGGCGCGACTGAATTTCGAGTGCAGGTGCAGATCGGCGACAATGCGCATGGGAAAGGATTCGTGCCACCGATGGGTTATCCTCTTCGATGGTCTAGACCTGCGCCAGCATGCCGTGCAGGAGGGCTTTGCCGACGATCGAGAACAGCGCGGGCCGTCGCAATCCGGCGAAGCCGAGGCCGCGCAGGAGGGGGAGGAAGAGGCGGGACTGGAACTGCGTATCGCCGACCCGCTCCACGCTGGTGCGGATCTGCGGGCTCTCCGCGATCAAGCGGAGGAGGACGTCTAGGTCGGCGTCGGACAATCGGTTGATCGCGCGTCGTCCGTACGCCGTGAACGCCACCTCCCGCCCAAATCGCCGACGCCACCGCCGTTCGTACTCGGCGAGCGCCGCGCGTTCTCCCGCAACGTACCGGGGGGCCACCTCCCCGGCGATGCGCCCGGCGATCATCGCGTAGTAGATTCCTCCCCCCGATGTCGCCTTCACCTGGCCGGCGGCATCCCCCACGATGATCATTCCGTCCGTGCTCGCCGGGCCGCCCGGCCCCGCGAGCCCGACGCGGCCGGCAACCTTGACCTCCACCACCGCTCCGGCGAACCGGGCGCGCACCCCGGGGTGCGTGGCCAACAATCGGTCGAGGTACCAAACGGGAGGCCGACGGGTGATCAGGGGGTCGACGCACAGCCCCACCCGCGCGCGATCCCCGCCCAGCGGCATCACCCAGGCAAAGAATCCCGGAGCGACCTCCCGGCCGAAAAAGACCTCCGGGGTATCCCCCGACATGCCGCCGACCCCGCGCATCTGGTACTGCAGGCCCATCGCGTAGCGGCGCGGCAGGGAGAGACCCAGCGACCGGGGAAGTCGCGGCGCCGCCCCCTCGGCGTCGATCAGCAGGCGGCAGGAGGTCTCAAAAGACCGGCCGCGCTCCAGCCCGCTGACGATCATCCGGTCCCCCCGGCGGCGGGCCGCGGTGACGCGGATTCCCACACGGACGTCCACCCCGGCGGAAGCGGCGCGCTCAACGAGCCAGCGGTCGAAGGCCACCCGGTCAACGACGTAGGAGTCCACGGTCGCCCGGCGAATTCGCACCGCGACGCCGCCGGGGGAGTGAAACACCGCTGCGCTGACCGCGTTCAGGGCCAGGGACTGAGGGATCTCGAACTCCGCAAAAGCATGGCGCGAGAGCTTACCGGTGCAGTGGCTGGGCAGGCCGACGGAGGGATGCTCTTCGGCGAGGAGCGTGCGCAGCCCGCCGCTGGCGGCGGCGCGCGCTGCTTCCGCCCCCGCCGGGCCGGCGCCGACGACGATCACATCGTACCCCATCACGGAGGTGTGGGGGTTCGCGGCCGCATCTGGGATTTCCTTTGCGGTCCCGCGCGTTGTGAGAAATGATGACAATTCAACTCCTCGCCGCGGCGCTCTCGCTGATCCTCCTCCTCCTGACGCCGCCGGTGCCGGGCCCTGCGGCGGTCGCCCCGGACGAGATCGTGCGGGAACTCGTCGATGTACCGGGCGCGGCCGAGCCTCACACGCCGCCCCAATACAACCGCGCGCGGGCGTTCCGCTATCATGTGCCGGGCGCGCCCGCCCCCTCGGTCGTCCTCGTCCTCATCCCAGGTCTGAACTCGGGGCCCAACACGCTGGACATCCTCGCCCGGGCGCTGATCGCCGGGTACGGCCCGGGGATCGAGGTCTGGGCCGTCGCGCCGCGGGCCACGTTGCTCCAGGACCGCCGGGGCATCGTCGCGGCGCTGGCCTCTGGAAACCCTGACTTCGCGCTCGGGTACTATTACGGGACGTTGCCGATTGACGGCCATACCTTCCACCTGCTCAAAGGGTCGGAGGTCCCGTACATGGCCTACTGGGGACTGGACGTCCACCTGCGCGATGTTCACGCTCTCGTCGGCGAGGTCCGCCGGCGCGACCCTGCGGCCCGCGTGGTGCTGGGGGGGCATTCCCTCGGCGGGATCTTCGCCGCGGCCTACGCCGGGTATGACTTCGCCCCCCTCCAGGGGGCAAGCCCGGCGACCGCGCCGCCCGCGGCCCCGGACATCGGCGCCCGAGGGATCTCCGGACTGCTGTTCGTGGACGGCCTGCCGCTCCGGGTCCCCCTGCGTCTCTCACCGGACCGGTATCTCCATGGGTTCCGGATTCCAAGCTTTATCCGCATCCCCGGGCTCGAGACCCTCACCGCCACCGATCCGTCGAAGCGCGTCGCGCCGTTCACGAAGACGAGCAAGCTCGCCAGGACACAGGACAGCATCCTGGTCGATGTGGTGAGCGTGTACGCGTACTTGAAACCCCACGACCGCAGCTACTTCCCGTTCTATCCCCGCCGGGGCTTGGCCATCACGAACAGCGCCCTGCTGGCCGCAATCTTCTCCGACCAGATGCAACCGGATCGATTCGTCCGCGCCGCCGTCGAAGGCCCCACAGGGGTGTTCAAACGCGTGGACGATCCCACGGGTATCAACCCCAATGGACTCCTCGACCTGCAGAGCGGGCGGCCGGCACCCGGGCACTCCCTGATCGATCTGTCCGAGCATGAGGCTCAGCCGGGCGTGCGCGTGCACCTGCGCCAGCTGCTGGATGCCATCCTCAGGCCAGGGGGGGAATTCACCGAGTGGTATTTCCCGTGGCGGATCGTGCTCGACCTCGGGCTGGCGGATACCCTGGACACGAGCGACGTGTTTTCCCGGCAATACATGAACCTCACCCACGTGCGGGACACCGATGTGCCGATGCTCATCATCGGCGCCGGACACGGGCTCGTCCGGTCCGTCCGGGCCACCGAGTTCTACCTGCGGCACGTTGCCACCCCGCGGGACCGGGTCACCGTGCGAATCTTCCCCGACTACTCCCACCTGGACGTCGAGGACGCTGATCCCAACCCCGCGGTCTCCCTCATTCTCACCTGGCTGACCGGCGTGGTACACTAGGCGTCGGACGGGGGGAAGCGGATGCGAAAAATTCTCGGAACGATGCTCGTGCTGCTGCTGGCCGCCCTCGTCGGAACCGGCTCCGGCCCCGCGTGGGCCGCGTGTTCCGTCCCGCTGTTCGCCTATCGGCACGGGACCGTCACCTTCGCCGAGGGCGGCCACGTCGCCCGGATCCACGTCGAGATCGCCGATAAGAGCGCCCAGATCGAAGTCGGACTGATGTGCCGGCCGTCGCTGGATGCGGACGCGGGGATGCTCTTCGACTTTCCGTACACGACCCAAAGCTCGTTCTGGATGAAGAACACCCTGGTCCCGCTGGCCATCGCGTTCATCGACTCGGATTGGCACATCGTGCGGATCATGGAGATGGCTGTCGCTCCGGACCCGACCGCCGACGATGCGAGCAAGTTCCCCCTCTACAACCCCCAGAAGCCCTATCGCTACGCCCTCGAGGTGAACACCGGGTACTTTACAAAACACAACCTGGACGACCACGCCGATGTACGGTTCATCCCGGAAGGCAGCCTCAGCCCGCGGAGGGGGGTGCCGGCCGAGGTGGCCGGCGGACCGGGGTCGGCGCCTCGACCAAGCAGCATGGAATTGACGCTTTCCCTGTGGTGAAGATCAACTCCCATCCCGGGGGGTAGGCCCGGACTCTCGTTCTCGGAATAGCGCTATCTAGCGGCGAAATCCTCGAGTTTTCGCCGTAATCCTTTCGATTTCTTCTTGAATCGCTGCCCGGCCCTCTGTTATGATGGGGGCGCCCAAATGTGAGTTTTTCCGCCTTGGATGGTGTAGAACGGCACAAATCGGCGCGCGCGGGGGCTCTTGCGGGCGGCACGGCTGGGAGCATCGGCGGCGACCGCAGATTCGACACAATATTTCCAGGTAAGGGGGACGGTGGATGAGCGAATCGGGCATCACCCTTCCGGCGTTCGGCGGGGTCGAGTCCACGCTGCTGTGGCTCGTATTCGCGGCCGGAGTGTGCGCCCTCGCCTACGGGTGGTGGCTGATTCGCGGGGTTCTGCGGCAGAGCCCCGGTCCGGCGTCGATGCAGGCGGTGGCGGCGGCCATCCAGGAGGGCGCCCAGGCGTATCTGGGACGGCAGTTCCGCACGATGTCGCTCTTCATCCTGGCGATTACGGTGGCCCTCTTCGCCCTCTATCGCCCGATCTACTCGAATCCCGTCCTCGCCGTCGGGGTCGCCCTGGCCTTCCTCTTCGGGTGCCTGGCGAGTTACGGAGCCGGGTACGTGGGCATGAACCTCGCGGTCCGGGGCAATGTCCGGACGGCGTTCGCGGCGACCCGCAGTTTCAAAGCGGCCCTGGAGGCCGCCTTCCACGCGGGAACCGTCTCCGGCATGTTCACGACGGGCCTGGGGCTGCTCGGAGCGACGGCGATCTTCGTGCTCTTCCGCGGAGACGCCACCCGGGTGCTCGTGGGCTTCGGGTTCGGCGGATCGCTCGTGGCCTTATTCATGCGCATCGGCGGCGGCATCTACACGAAAGTTGCCGACGTCGGTGCCGACCTCGTGGGCAAGGTCGAAGTCGGCATCCCCGAGGACGATCCCCGCAACGCGGCAACGATCGCGGATAACGTCGGGGACAACGTCGGGGACTGCGCGGGGATGGCCGCCGACGTCTTCGAGTCCTATGAGGTCACCTTGGTGGCAGCGATCATCTTGGGTGCGGGCACGCTTCTCGACCCCCGCTTCCGCGCGCTCTACGGGGGGCAGGCGTCCGCATTCGCGCTCAAGCTGATCCTGTTCCCTCTACTTGTCCAGGGGGTGGGCGTGTTCGCCTCGATCCTCGGCACCTGGTTCGTTCGAGCCAAGAGCGACGAGATCAGTGATCCGATGCGGCCGATCAACACGGGGTTGTGGGTCTCCGCGATGGCCGCCGTGGTGGGCTTCGGCGCGGTCAACGCCGCGTACCTGAAGGACCCGAACACCGGCGCGGTGGACTGGCGGTTTTCCTTCGCCACGCTCACCGGCCTCGTCCTGGCGCTCGTCATCAAGTGGCTGACCGATCAGTACACGAATCCGGCGCGCCGGCCCGTGACCGAGATGGCGTACTCGACGAAGACGGGGCCGGCGACGTTCCTGTTGTCCGGTCTGGGGTTCGGCCTGGAGTCCTCCGTGTGGGCGGCCCTGGCGGTCGCCGCCACCATTCTGGCGTCGTTCACCATCTTCCAGGGGGATTTGGCCCTGGCCGGCTATGGGGTGGCGCTCGCCGGGCTGGGGCTGCTCAGCGTGACGGGCTACATCCTGGCGATGGACACCTTCGGCCCGATCGTCGACAACGCCAACGGCATCGTGGAGATGTCCGGCGCGGAAGGACGCGGCCACAGCGACCTGGCCACTCGAGTGGTGGCACAACTGGATCAGGCCGGCAACACGACGAAGGCCCTAACCAAGGGGTTCGCCATCGCCACCGCGGTGATCGCGGCCACGGCCCTCTTTCGGTCGTTCGTGGACCAAGCCCAACTCACCGCCTCGGTCGATGCCCTCCGCCAGACGCTGGCCAGCGGGGGGACGTCCGCGACCGCGGCGCTCGACCGGGTGGGGATTCAGGTGAACCTCCCCCTCATCTTCATCGGGCTGCTGATCGGGGGCGCGGTCCCCTTCCTGGTCTCGGCGTTTCTGATCCGGGCGGTGGGGCGGTCGGCGTTCGAGGTGGTGGAGGAAGTCCGCCGGCAGTTCCGGGAGATCCCCGGGATCATGGAGGGCAAGGCGAAGCCAGAGTACCACCGCTGTGTCGACATCGTCACCCGGGCGGCGCAGCGGGAACTCCTCTCCCCCGCGATCATCGCCATCGCCGCCCCGATCATGGTCGGATTCGGGCTGGGGGTGGCCCCGCTCGGGGGGTTCCTCGCCGGCGCGATCCTTACCGGGCAACTGCTGGCGGTGTCCATGGCGAATACCGGCGGGGCGTGGGACAACGCCAAGAAGAAGATCGAGGACGGGTTCTTGGGGGGCAAGGGCACCGATTACCACAAGGCGGGGGTCATCGGCGACACGGTCGGCGACCCGCTCAAGGACACCGCCGGTCCGGCCCTCAACCCGCTGATCAAAGTGATGAATCTGGTGAGCCTCCTGGTCGCGCCGGTGGCGATCGCCCCGATGGGCTGGGCGGTCCGCGGCACGATCGTGGCCGTGGCCCTGGTCCTCATGGCCGTCGCCGTCGCGGTGAACCGGCGGAGCTCGCTGACGCGGCAGGACATCGAGGCGGCGGCGCAGATGCCGGCGAGGGCGCAGTGAGGAAAGGATCCCGCCCCGCGGCGCCGGCGGTCGATCCCCGCGAGCAACTCATCCGCAAGGCCGCGGAGATCTCCGCGCTGCGCGAGATCAGCCGGGCGATCAGCGCGGCGACCGATCTCGACACCACGCTCACCCTGATCACCCGCAAAACGGCCGATGTCATGCGGATGGACAGTTGCTCGATCTACCTCCTCGACACCCCGCGCGAGCACCTGGTGCTCAAGGCGACCACCGGCCTCGCCGCCGAGGCGGTCGGCCGCGGCCGCCTCCGTCTCGGCGAGGGGTTGACAGGGTGGGCGGCGCAGACGGGACAGCCCGCCGCCTCGGCGAACGCGCCGGCGGACCCCCGCTTCAAGTACGTCCCGGGGACCCACGAGAACCGGTTCCATTCGCTGCTGGCGGTGCCGCTGGCGACGGGGGGAAAGATCGTCGGGGCGATCAACGTGCAGACCACCGGCACGCACGAGTACCACGAGGACGAGGTCGAGCTGCTCAGCATCATCGCGGATCTCGCGAGTGGGGCGCTGGAGAAGGCCCGGCTCTACGACAGCATGCGGCGTCAGATCATGGAGCTCAGCACGCTCGCCGAAGTCAGCGAGACTCTGACCTCGCCGCTCTACCTCGAACAGATCCTGCGTCTCCTGGTGGAGATGGCGGGCCGCGTCTTCGAAGCCCCACTCTGCACCCTGATGCTGCTCGACGGGGACGAGCTGCGGCTGGCGGCGGAGCACCCCGAGAGCGCGCGGACGCGGACGCGGCAGACGCTGCGGATCGGCGACGGCATCCCCGGACAGGCCGCCGCCTCCGGCCAGCCCGTCTGGAGCCTCGACCTCGAAACCGATCCGCGGTTCCACCCCCACCTGTTGCCCCAGGGGACCGTGGCCGGGTCCGTTCGATCCATGCTCTCGGTGCCACTGCGGGTGCGGGACCGCACCCTCGGGGTCGTGAACTGCTATACCGGGCGACGCCATGCGTTCTCGCAGAACGAGATCAACCTGTTGCAGACGCTGGCGAACCAAACCGCGCTCGCGATCGAGAACGCTGGGCTGGTGGTGAAATCCGCGATGGTGCGCGAGATGCACCACCGCGTCAAGAACAACCTCCAGATGATCGCGATGCTCCTCCGGCTGCAGATGCGCGACGGCCGCGAGGTGTCCGGCCGGGAGGTGCTCACGGAAACGATCAACCGCATCCTCAGCATCGCGGCGGTGCACGAGATCCTGGCGGCCGAGGGCCTGCGCCAGGTGACGGTGCGCACGATGCTGGAACGGGTCGTGCAGACGGTCACGCAGACGATGGCGCCGCCCGGGTTCGCGCTCGACGCCCGGATCGAGGGGGATGACCTGAGCCTGCCGAGCCAGCAGGCCACGTCCCTTGCCCTGGTGGTGAATGAACTGCTGCAGAATGCGATGGAACACGCCTTCCCCGGCCGGTCGGCGGGCCGGGTCGTCATCACCCTGACCGAGAGCCGCGACGCGATCCGGGTGGAGGTGCGGGACGACGGGGTGGGGCTGCCCGACGGCTTCTCCCCGGGCCGGTCGGCGGATCTCGGCCTCCAGATCATCCAGACCCTCGTGCAGGAAGACCTCAAGGGCCACCTCTCCCTGACCAACGCCCACGGGGTGCGCGCCGCGATCACGATGCCGCGCCCGGCGGGGAGCTGATCGATGGCCGACGCGATGCGCATCCTCATCGCCGACGACGAGCCCGTCATCCGCATGGGCCTGAAGACCATGCTGGAGGAGCACGGGTACAAGGTCGTCGGCGAAGCCCCGGACGGCGAACAGGCGGTGACGCTGGCCGGGAAGGCCAACCCCGACCTGATCTTCATGGACATCAAGATGCCCGGGTTGGACGGGATCGCGGCGGCCTCCACAATCATGACCCGGTCGCCGAAACCGATCATCCTCCTCACCGCCTGGAGCGAGCGCGACCTCGTGCAGCGCGCGCAGGAAGCCGGTGTCCTCGCCTACCTTGTGAAGCCCGTCCGCGAAGCCGAACTCATCCCGGCGATCGAGGTCGCCCTCGCCCGCTTCCAGGAGCTGCGGGCGCTGCAGCAGGAGGTCGGTACCCTCAAGGACACCCTGGAGACCCGCAAACTCGTTGAGCGGGCCAAGGGCATCCTGATGAAGCGCGAGGGGGTCGACGAACAAGAGGCGTTTCTGCGCATCCAGCGGCAGAGCCGCAACACCCGCACGGCGATGCGGGAGATCGCCAGAGCGATTCTCGTCTCCGAGGAGATGCACCGGCATTCGGCCCCACCGCCCTCCGAGCGACTGGAGATCCGGACGCCGGCAGATCTCCTGCGGGTGTGCTGCGGCGTGCGGCTCCTGCCGGGGGCTCCGGGAGCGGCAGATCTCTCGGTGTCGGGGACGGACCCGCTGGCCTATCTCCCCCTCGGGCCCGGGACCGAGGTGACCCTTCAAGGCTACGTGACCAGCCGGACGGAGGACGGCGAATACGGCCTCGGCATCGGCTTCGGGATCGCGCCCAGCCCGCAGGCCGGCGAAAATGAGGGCGTGGTGATGTGCGTGATCCAGAATGCGCTCCGCCCGGGCGCCTTAACCGCCGGCGGCACGGCCCACAGCGCCTACGCGCAACCGCTCGACGAGGTCATGGCGACCCAACAGCAGGTCACGGTCACCGGCCTTCTCCGCCTGATGCCCGACCAGGCGTCGGCGGGGCATCCGATCCTCCCCCACCTACTGGAGATCCACCCGGTGCGGAGCGTCACGACCGAGCGCGGCCTCACGTTGCCCGCCATCACCCTCGATGCGTCGGGTGGCCCCGAGTGGACCGACGTCGAAACGGTGCACCCAATGCCGTTCGGCGACTTTTCGCCGCAGACGCATATGGTCGTCACGGGCACGGTGCTGACGTTCCGCGAAGTCCCCCCGCTTGAAACGGCCTACGTGTACATGACCGGGCGGTTCCTGGGGGGGCGGAGCCAATTCGTCGAGGGACGGCCCTTCTTGTTCGCGTTCGGGGACGCCTCGGGTCGAATCCGGATCACCGCGGTAACGATCCCCGGCACCCCCGCCTACGAGGTCTCGCGGCGGTGGCTGTCCTCACCACCCACCGGGCCGATGACGGTGGTCGGGCTGCGCACGCTCAACCTCCCCGCGCTGTTCGCGCCGGGCGGCGGGCGGGTGGAGGTGGTGCTCTGCCCGGTGTTCCGGATCACCCAGGGAACGGTCCGCGGATCTTCCGCGCCCGCCCCCACCGCGCGCTTCGAACTGATCCCCATCGGCGGCGAACCGCCCGCAAGCGAAGATGGATCGCGCTCGACCGTGCGCGGGAAGGCGAAGCGTCCCCCCAAGAAACGCGCGCGGACCGCCGGGGCCGCCAAGCCGCGGACGGCCAAACCCCACGGCGCCCGGGCGGGACGCGGGCCCAAAGCTACGCGGAAACGCCCCTAACGGGGATCCCCCGAGCGACATTTCGTTAGTTGACACTTACGTAACCGTAGGCTAAAGTACTGGGTGTGGAGGACGCCATCCGGGCCCTTGCCGAACCGCGGCGGCGCGAGATCCTGCGCCTCGTCCAGAGCAGCGAACTCTCGGCCGGCGAGATCGCCTCGCATTTCGATGTCACGCGGCCGGCCATCTCTCAGCACATCGCGGTCCTGAAACACGCCGGCCTGGTCACCGAGCGAAGGGCGGGCACCCGCCGCTTGTACCGGGCCCGTCCGGAAGGGCTGGAAGAGCTCCGCGAGTTCCTGGAGGGCTTTTGGGACCACACGCTCACCCTGCTCAAGCACGCGGCGGAGACCGAGGAAAGAGAGGCCCAAAGGCATGACCACCGACGAAGCCACCGTCATCAGGCGCGTGATCCGCATCGCGGCGCGCCCTGAGATCGTCTTTGCGTTCTTTACGGACCCGGAGAAAATGGTGCGGTGGAAAGGGCGGCGGGCCGTGCTTGACCCGCGGGTCGGGGGGATCTACCGGGTCGACATCAACGGACGGGACATCGCCATGGGTGAGTTCGTGGAGATCGTCCCATACCGGCGCGTGGTGTTCACCTGGGGTTGGGAAGGCGGCGGACCCGCCGTGCCGCCGGGCTCCTCGACCGTCGAAATCACGCTCGCTCCGGACGGCGATGGGACGATCCTCACCCTGATCCACCGCGA
>DATEHM010000165.1:0-35380 GCA_035279545.1 bacterium
GCGATGGCGCGAAGACCCTGGCCGATCGGGTGGGGGCGGAGTGGTCCCCGGAGTGGGAGACGCTTGCCCGCGATCCGTCGCTCCCGGCGGTGCTAGTCCTGAGCAGCGATCCCGACAAGGGCAGGGCCGCGGAGGCGGCGCTCGCGGCGGGCAAGGTTGTGCTCTGCCCCGTCCCCGCGGCGACCCGGGCGGACGAACTGGATCGTTTGGCCGCCGCCGAGGGGAGGGGCGGCGGGAGGTTCTTTTCCGCGGGGGCGTTGCGCCACACGCACGCCGGCCGGACCGCCCTCCGGCTGGTCGCTGCGGGCGAGCTGGGGACCCTCCACTCCGTCTACGCGGCCGTCCGCCTCCCGCGGGGCGCCCGCGCGCATCCGGGGCGCCCGGTGCTCGAGGAGGCGGGGTGGGAGGTCTTCGACGCGCTCCTGACTGCCACGCCCGCAATGGTGCGGCGCGTGCACGCATGGTCCGACGCGCTCTTCGAGGCCGGGGCGGAAGATACCACGGTGAGCATCATTCGGTTCGAGGACGACCTGATCGCCACGATCGAACTCTCGCGGTGCCTGCCCGCCTCCGCGCCGGCGCTTGCCGCGGGGGAGGTCGAGCTTGAGATCATCGGATCGCGGCAGGCCGTCCGCCTCGAGCCGTACGCGGCGTCCCTCCGCCTCTTCACGAGCGATGCGGCCCTCCTGCCGTGGGTCGACGATCCCGTGCTGTCCATGCTCCAGGAGGTCGTGGATGCGGTGGCCGGCGGGGTGCCGCGCACCGGGACGGTGGCCCACCTGCGTCGGGTTGTCGCGCTGATGGACGCCGTGCGCGCCGGCGACGGGCCGGGGCGAGGATAGGGAGGGCACGTCTCCGCGGTCGGACCCCGCGCCGGGCGTGGCCCGACGAGGGGGCGGCGCACCGTACCACGGAGGCGCCGCTGCCCTCCCGCCGGCTGCGGGACCCGGGCGAAGACGTCGTCCGGGTTCGTCATTCACACTCCGCTCCTCCCCTCACCGAAAACCTTGCAGATCCTAATTATTCACGAGGCGAACGCACCTGGCTGGCCGCCTAGATGCCCTTGTGAAATTCCCCGAGCCGTAGCAAGCTTTTTGGCGGCGATTAGCCCAACAGGTCGGGATCTCAGGAGAGGAAGAAGAAGAGGGACCGGTTTATCCCATAACCTTGATGGGAACGATCACGCGGGTATGGAAGAGGAGCGCAGCAATGATCGCAAAGGAAGGCAAACCGAGGGGGCTAAACATAGTGTTCTTCGCAACCAACAAATTTAAGACTGCCATGAGCCTTCATGGATTCTTCCTTCCCTCATCTTCTGATGGTATAAGCATCATCTTTCCAGAGTGACGAGGTGGATTCTCTTTATCTTGAGGTGTTGCAGATGGTGCCGGCTATTGAACTGACAGCCATGTCATCGGGGTACTTAGAGGTTCCCATTGCTGACTTCACTGAAGTTACGAGTGGCCCAGCAGTCCCCCCCAATTGATCAAAACAATCGTTGGTCTTCTGGATCCCATCCGCAGAGAACCATCCCTGCCGGATTGATTCGGTCAGCATGGAGAATGTATCGGCCACACCCTCTACATATCCATACTGGAACTCATCACTCTTTGACCAGAATTGCGATGTCCTCATCCACGTTCCGCTTGCTCCAGCAGAGACAGCAAGGCCAAAGATCAAACCGACTGATACTCCGGCAATGAACTTCTTCACCCGTTGTTCCTCCTTAGAGTAGCAGTAAGGGACTCCGCCAAGCCAGCACTCCCGTCGGTACCCACTAGGACCCTCGCCACACCCATTTGTCGGCGCCTCTTGTAGCCTATCCTTGCCCACAATGCTCGCGACGCAGACTCTGTTGCGTCTGATCGCATATGGCTTAATGGGTTGGTCAAGGCATTAACAGCCAAGGGCGGGGTATGTTTCCCTATCATTGAAGGCGGTGATGTAACGGAGGTGAACGAGGATGGCAAAGGCAGAGAAAGTGCTGTGGACCGTGTTGGCGGCATACGTCTTTTGTGCTCTTCATGACGACTGGCGCACGCAAAATGGTGAGCGTGGTATGTGTATTCTGCCGGCTATCCAAGCAGGCCTGGGCAAGATTCTGGGTTTGTAGGGCAAACCTGAGGGATCAAGACGAATCCGGTGCCTTTCTAGAACGCCAATAAAATCAACGGTTTTAGCGAGGGCACCGGGCGAAGACGTCGTTCGCCCAGACAAGGAACCGCCCCGCCGCCAAGGCGTCGAGCGCGTCGATTTGCGCGAGGGTCTGTTTGGGGGCGGCCTGCCACTGTTCCACGGAATCGCCGAGTTCCACCGTATAGAACACCTTGGCGGTCGTGTTCGCCAGGCCGGCCGTCACCGTCGTCAGGTTGTTCACCGAAGCGCGCAGGTCGAACCGGGTCGGGTATTCATCGAGCCAGTACCCTCCCCACGCCTGCGGATACGACTGGTAGACGAGCACGTCGAGGCCGGCCCCCGCCAGGTCACGGTAATCCACGCCGTGCTCCCGCGCTTCGGCATACGGAAACCCCATCTGATCGTACGCGAGGAGCGTCCCGCCCGCGCGATGGACGGCGTCGGCGATGGTGGCATACAGCCGGGTCCACTGCGGGATGGTGTGGGCTCTGTCCCGGTACAGGTCGGGATCCCATATGCTGCCGAACCCGCACAGGCCGTCCCCCAACATCAGCCCGTCGAACCCGAACGCCGCGTGGAGCCGTTGGTACTGACGGGCGATATACTGCGCGTACTCGATTCCTTCACGGGCAAGCCGCACGAAGGGATAGAGGTGGCTGGTCAACGGAGGTCGCCGCAGCTCCGGATGGTCCCGCAGCCACCGGGGTCTTCGGTGCAGCCACCAGCCTCCATAGCTCCAGAATCCGATCGCCACCTTCACCCCCTGCGCGTGAAGCCCGGCGACTAGGTCCTTGAGGTCCTGCTGCGTCGACCAAGCGTGGAGTGGGCCGTGGCGGTTGAGGCGGGTCGCCGCGCCCGGGGTATAGCCCTGGAAGGACAGGTAGAACTCCGGGTCGCGATCCTCCATGATCACCGCGCCTTCCACGCCGCCGACGCGCGGCAGCGGACGCGAAAACGCCCCCAGATCGGTGCACGCCCAGGTGCGGCCGCCCACCACCCGCGCAGCGGAGAGACCGGAGGGGCGGGGGCGACGGAACGCCCTGCGCAAAAGCGCCCTGACCAGATGAAAGGGTGGCCTGGCGATTCGCAACGTGGGTCTTTCTCTTGCCGCAGCTCGCCGCGATCTCCTCTCCGCCATCGCCCGCCGGGTCGGGCGGAAGCAGGAACGCGCCGGCGATGGTCCTAACTCTGAATGGCGTCGGAAGCTGGCAGAGGAGGGGCCGATGGGGCCGGAGGCGGCGGGCGGCGGGGAAAGGCGGTTCGACACGATCGTGGCCGGCGGACAGGTGCTCGATCCTGCGGCCGGCCTCGAGGGCCGCTACGACGTCGGGATCGCCGGGGGTCGTGTCGCCGCCATCGAGCCGACGCTGGTTCCGGCGCGGGGCGTCCGGGTCGTCGACGCCCGGGGACAGATCCTGACGCCGGGGCTGATCGATCTCCACACCCACGTCTACTGGGGCGGGACGTATTGGGGGATCGAGGCCGATCCGGTGGCGGCCCGCAGCGGCGTCACCACCTGGATCGACGTGGGGAGCGCGGGGGCCTACAGTTTCCCTGGGTTTCGCCGGTTCATCGTCGAGCCCAGCCGCGCCCGGATTCGCGCCTTTCTGAACCTCTCCGCGATCGGCTTGATCGCCCCCACTTGGGAGTTTGCCAACCTGGACTATTGCGACGTCGATCTGGCGGCGAAGATCGTCGACGCCAACCGCGACCTGATCCTCGGCATCAAAGCCCGGATCGATCACCGCACCACGCGGGGGACCGGCATCGGGGCGCTTCAGCGCGCACGCGAGCTGGCCGATCGCGTCAGGCTCCCGCTGATGGTCCACATCAGCAGCGGGCCGCCGGCGATCGCGGAGATCGTCGAGTTGCTGCGTCCGGGGGATATCCTCACCCACTGCTTCACCGGCGGCACCCACAGGATCGTCGCGCCGGATGGCGGCCTGCGCTCCGACGTCAAAGCGCTGCACGATCGGGGGCTCATCCTCGACATCGGGCACGGTGCGGGCTCGTTCAGCTACGAGGTGAGCGAGCGCCTGATCGGCCAGGGGGTCCTCCCCGATGTCATCAGCAGCGATATTCACCAGTTGAGCGTGCAGGGGCCCATGTTCGACCTGCCGACGACCCTCTCGAAGTTCCTCAACCTCGGGATGAGCCTGCGCGATGTGATCGAGCGGGCGACCTCGCGCCCGGCGGCGGCGGTGCGGCGGCCGGAACTCGGCACGCTCCGGCCGGGCAGCCAGGCCGACCTCGCCCTGTTCCGGCTTGAGGAGGGGGAGTACGTGTTCTACGACGTGGCGATGCAGCGACGCACGGGGACGTGCCGGCTCGTGAACACGCTCACGCTGATGGCCGGCGAGCCGCTTCCGCGCGTCGCCGAGCGCCCCCCCCACGTGTGGGCGGTGCTGCCCGATCACCAGCAGCCGATCCTGCGGCGGTGAGCCGAACGGGGCCGCCGGGGCGGTCGGGTCCGACCCCGCCTTGCCTGGCCGCGTCACCATGGGTCACCCGTCGGGCGGTGGTGGAGCCGGGACAGGAGGGATGCGGGCTGCCCAAGAAGAGCCGGGCGGGTCGGGAGGCGGAGGAGGCGCAGGAGCATGAAAGCGGCGGCGGCGGTGGCGGAGATCCTCAAGCGTGAGGGCGTCGAGTTTCTGATCGGGTACCCTGTTAATCCTATCATCGAGGCCGCGGCCGCGGCGGACATCCGGACGATCATCGTCCGGCAGGAGCGGACCGGTCTGCATATGGCCGACGCGGTGAGCCGGACCTCCTCGGGGCGGCGCATCGGGGTCTTCGCCATGCAGCACGGGCCGGGGGCGGAGAACTCGTTCGGCGGCGTCGCCCAGGCGTACGGAGACTCATCGCCCATCGTCGTGCTGCCGGCGGGCTACCCGCGCCGCCTCACGAACATCCCCCCGAACTTCAACGCGGCTTTGAACTACCGCCACGTCACGAAGTGGGCGGAGCAGGTCCTGCTCCCGGGCGAGGTCCCGGCTGCGATGCGCCGTGCCTTCACCCAGGTCCGGAACGGGCGGCCCCGGCCCGCCCTCGTGGAGATCCCGACGGACGTGCTGACCGAGGAAGTGCCGGAGCCCCTGACGTACCGTCCCGCGCCCGCCGTTCGAACCGGCCCCGATCCCAAGGCGGTCGACCGGGTCGCGGACATCCTGGTCAGGGCGCGGCGCCCGGTTCTCTACGCGGGGCAGGGGGTTCATTACGCTCGCGCCTGGGCACCGTTGCGCGAGCTCGCCGAATGGCTCGGCGCCGCGGTGACCACGAGCCTCGAGGGCAAGAGCGCGTTCCCGGAGACGCACCCGCTCTCGCTCGGTTCGGGCGGCCGTTCCATCCCCAAACCCGTCCACCACTTCCTGGAGTCCTGCGACGTCATCCTGGGCGTGGGGTGCAGCTTCGCCGTCACCAACTACGGGGTGGCGATGCCGCCCGGCAAAGTGATCATTCACGCCACGCTCGACTCGGCCGACATCAACAAGGACGTCCCCGTCGACCACGTCCTGTTGGGGGACGCCGGGTTGACGCTGGAGGCGCTGCTCGCGGCGGTGAAAGATCGGGTGCGCGCGGCCCGGAGAGAGGAGGCCGCCAGCACCGCGAAGGAGATCGCCGGCGTGCGCGCGGACTGGTTGGAGCAGTGGATGCCCAAGCTGACGTCGGAGGCCACGCCGCTGTCGCCGTACCGGGTGATCTGGGATCTGCTGCACACGGTCGACGTGCCGAACACCATCATCACTCACGACGCCGGAAGCCCGCGCGACCAGCTCTCCCCGTTCTGGCAGGCCACCACCCCGCTGTCCTATATCGGCTGGGGCAAGACGACTCAGCTCGGATACGGGCTGGGGCTGGCGATGGGAGCCAAGCTTGAATCGCCGGAGAAGCTCTGCGTCAACGTCTGGGGCGACGCGGCCATCGGGTTCACCGGCATGGATTTCGAGACCGCGGTGCGTGAGCGCATCCCGATCCTGTCCGTGCTGCTCAACAACTCTTCCATGGCGATCGAGTTGCCCATCATGAAAGTGGCCACCCAGAAATACCGCAGCACCGATATCTCCGGCAACTACGCCGTGCTGGCGCAGGCGTTGGGGGGGTACGGGGAGCGGGTGACCGAGCCCGGCGCGATCATCCCGGCGATCACGCGCGCGGTGGGCAAGACTCGGCAGGGAACGCCCGCGCTCCTAGAGTTCATCACCGCTCAGGAAATCGAGTTCTCGATCTTCAAGTGAGGGACCGCGCCCCGCGTCGCCCGGCGCCGGATCACCCGGCGGCGCATGCCGCCCGCCTCCGGCCGGAGGGGCCCCGGACGGGAGGGGGGCGGTGCCCTGTGGAATTGTGACGGCGACCGCGCTCCGCGAGGGAGGAGTTCCCATGAGCCGCATCACTCCGCCAGATGAATCCACGTTGCCCGCCGATGTGCGCGAAATCCTGGCGCGCGAGACCGCGCGTTATGGGACACCCCTGCACACGACGAAGGTGTGGACCCGACACCCCGCCCTGCAGCGCGCGTACCGGGAGTGGGGCCAGGCGATGCGGGACGCCCCGCTCATCCCCGCTGCGCTGCGGTTCCTCGTCTACGTGCGGGTGGCCTCCATCAACGGCTGTCCGTTCTGAGTGGATATCAACACCGCCTCGGGCGAGGCGGCCGGAATAGCCGAAGAGAAGTTTGTGCACCTTGACGACTACGCCACCAGCCCGCTGTTTTCGGCACTGGAGCGGTTGGTGCTCCAGTACGCCGACGGCATGACCATCACCGGCCGGGACGTCCCGGACGAGCTGTTCGCCACCCTGCGGACGCATTTCTCCGAGGAGGAGATGGTGGAGCTCACCGCGCACGTGGCGTTTGAGAACTTCCGCAGCAAGTTCAATCACGCGCTGCGCATCGAAGCCCAGGGATTCTGCCGGATCCCCCGGGTCCGGTCCACTCCATAGCCCGGGCGCACGACTCCGCCCGGCGCGGACGGCGGTGGCCGCCGGCGGGCCCAGGCGGGGGATCACGCAGGGGACCCGCGCGAGCGCCCCGAAGCGGGAGGTTTATGACACCGACGACGTCCAGCGATCCTCTGATTTTCGACGGGCACAACGACACGGTCCTCAGCCTGGTCAAGACCGGGCGGTCGTTCTTCGACCGGGCGAGTGAGGGGCACATCGACCTGCCGCGCGCCCGCGCCGGCGGCCTGGGCGGCGGGTTCTTCGCCGTGTACATCCACGACCCCATCGCCGTGGAGATGACCAAGGGCGACCGCACCGATCCCGAGGCGGCGATGAAACTGTATCACGACGAGAGCACGTGGCCGGAGCCGATGCCGCTCGACTACGCCCAGTCGCAGGCGCTGAGCCTCTTCGGGCGGTTGCTGCGGATTGCGCAGGCCTCGAGCGGCCAGGTCAAGATCGTACGCACCGCAGCGGAGCTGCAGGATTGCCTCACCCACGGTGTCTTCGCTATGCTGCTGCACTTCGAGGGCGCCGAACCCCTCGACCCCGACGGGTACGCGCTCGAGGCGTTCTACGCCGCGGGGCTGCGGTCGGTCGGGCTCACGCACAGCCGCCGCAACCGGTACGCGCAGGGGGTGCCGTTCAAGTTTCCGGGTTCGCCGGACACCGGCGCGGGCTTGACCGATGGCGGCAAAGAGCTCGTCCGCCAACTGGCCCGCCGCAAGGTGATGATCGATCTCTCGCACATCACCGAGCGGGGGTTCTGGGACGTCGCCGCCCTGACCACCGCTCCGTTGGTGGCGACGCATTCCAACGCCCACAAACTCTCTCCCTCGCCGCGGAACCTGACGGACAAGCAGCTAGACGCGGTCCGTGAGAGCCGGGGGATCGTCGGCCTCAACTACCATGTCGGGTTTCTGCGCGAGGACGGCGGGCGGGACCCAGACGTGCCCCTTTCCCGCATGGTCGATCACATCCAGTACATGGTGGAGCGGATGGGGATCGATCACGTCGCCCTGGGGTCGGATTTCGACGGGGCCACGATGCCCGCCGAGTTGAAGGACGCCGCCGGGCTGCCCAAGCTGATGCAGGCGCTGCGCGATCGCGGCTATACGGGTGAGGACCTCCGGAAGCTCGCCCACGGCAACTGGGTCCGGGTCCTGCGCGAGACCTGGGGCGCGTAGGCCCGACCGCGGGAAGCCGGGCGTAGTGAACGTCGCGATCCTCGACGACTACCAAGGCGTCGCCCCGAACATGGCGGACTGGGACGCGCTCGGTCCGGACACCGACGTGCGGGTGTATCGTGACCATCTGAAGGACGAGGGCCGCCTCAGCGAGCGCCTCGCACGGGTTCACGCCGTGATCGTCATGCGCGAGCGCACCCCCTTTCCGGGGCGGCTGCTGGAGCGGCTGCCGGAGCTTCGCCTGCTGGTGACGACGGGGATGGCCAACGCCTCGATCGACCTGGACGACGCCACGGGGCTGGGGATCGTGGTCTGCGGGACGGGCGGCCTCAAGTACCCGACCGCGGAGCTCACGTGGGGGTTGATCCTGGCCCTGGCGCGCCACATCCCCCACGAGGACCGGGCGACGCGGAACGGCCACTGGCAGACGACGCTCGGCACTGGCCTGCGGGGGAAGGTGCTGGGGGTCATTGGCCTCGGGACGCTCGGCTCGCAAGTGACGACGATCGGTCGCGCCTTTGGCATGGCGGTGATCGCCTGGAGCCAGAACCTGACCGGCGCGCGCGCGGCGCAGTTCGGTGCGATCCTCGTGTCGAAGGACGAACTCCTCTCCCGGGCGGACGTCGTCACGATCCACCTGAAGCTGAGCGCGCGGACGACGGGGGTTCTGGGGCGCCGGGAGTTCGGCCTGATGAAGCCGAGCGCGTTGTTGGTCAACACCTCGCGCGGGCCCATCATCGACGAGGCGGCCCTGATCGAGGCGCTCGAGCGGCGCGCGCTCGCCGGGGCCGCCCTGGACGTGTTCGATGACGAGCCGCTTCCCCTCGACCACCCGTTCCGAAGGCTGGAGCGCATCGTGATCACCCCCCACCTCGGGTACGTGACGGTCGAGGGCTACGAGGTCTTCTACCGGGACGCCGCGGACGACATTCGGGCCTTCCTGGCGGGGACTCCCGTCCGCGTGCTCAACCCCGGTGTCCTCTCCTCCCCCCACCTCCGGAGCCGCCCCCGCTAGAGGGTTCGGGTTCTGCGCCGTCCGGCGGTCTCCCCCGTCCTTGTCGGCGTCGATTTAGGCGAGGCGGTAGATGCCGGGCTGAACCTCGGGAAACTTCTTCCACACCTCGCCGTCGTGCCCGGGGCAGATCCGCCCCTCGTCCCCGTTCGCCAGGTTCTTGATCCGGGCCATGGCCCCCAGGCACTCCGCGACGCTGTTGAGATGGATCGCCGGCGGCGCCCAGTCGCGGAGGTTGCGGTAGGTGGTCAGGGCGTCGTTGGCGATCACGAACGGCCCCTTGGCCGTCGCCACGACGACGATCTGCATGCCGGGGGAGTGGCCGCCGACCCATTCCAGCCGCACGCCCTCGACGAGCTCGAGGTTGCCGTCGACCACCTTGAGCCGCCCGCTCGAGCGCACCGCCTCCAGGTCCTGGGTGTAACAGTCGCTGAGGAACCGCCGCGTCCACGGGTCCTGGCCGCCGAACCCGGCCCAGAACTCCACCTCCCGCCGCTGAACCCAAAAGGTCGCCTTGGGGAGGAACCCCTCGAGATCGAAGTGGTCCCAATGCACGTGGGTGAGGATCACGGTCTTGACCGCGTTCGGGTCGACCCCGGCGGTGGCGAGCAGTTCGTCGCGCGTGCGCAGCTTCAGCTGATCGACCGGCAGCCCCTTGGCGTTGGCGAGGCGCGGGGTGAACCCCGTATCCACGAGGATCGGCCCCGCCGGTCCTCGCAGCAGCCACAGGAAGTAGGCCGACGTCGTCGTTTCCCCCATCGGGGCCATGAAGAGCCGGGTGGACCAGTCCACCTGACGCCCGCCCGGGCTCAGCGCGTCGATCCCGTAGGTTTCGGCCATCATCGCCTCCTTGTCGGTGTCGTGGCGGTGCACGGTCCTATACGACCCGGTGCACCACCTCGCCTTCGGCGAGGAACCGCGTCACATTCTCGGCGCAGAGGTTAAGGCCGTTGGCCAGCGCCTCCGCCGTGGTCCCCGCGGTGTGCGGGGTCAGGACCACGTTGGCGCAGCCGAGCAGCGGGGCGTCCTTGGCGGCCGGTTCCTTGACGAACACATCGATCCCGGCCCCGCGGGGCGTCCCCTTGCGCAGGGCGTCGGCCAGCGCGGCCTCGTCCACGATATCGCCGCGCGCCGTGTTGATGAAGATCGAATCCGGCCGCATCCGCGCGAACTGGGCCGCGCCGAGGAGTCCCCGGGTCTCCGGGCTGGAGCGCAGATGGAGGGAGATCACGTCGGCCTCCCCGAGCAGCGCCTCCAGGGTAGGGACGTAGGCGAACCCGCCGCGCCGCGCCTTGGCCGGATCGGGATGGAGCGTCCAGGCGATGACCCGCATGCCGATCGCGCGTCCCAGTTCGGCAAAGCGGATGCCGATCGCGCCGGTGCCGATGATGCCGAGCGTCTTCCCCCGGCATTGGAACAACATCCCGCGCTCCCATCCTCCCCGCTTCACGCTGGCGTCCAGATGGGGCAGCCGCCGGGCGACGGCGAGGAGAAGGGCCAGGCAGTGCTCGGCGATGGCGTCGGTCGCGGTATTGGGCGTGTTGGAGACGACGATGCCGAGCCGGCGCGCCGCCGCGAGATCCACATTGTCGGTGCCGGTGCCCCAAATCGCCAGGTGCCGCAGCGTGCCGTGAGCGGCTTCGAGGACGCGGGCGGTGAATTTGCTGTAGCCGCGGATGTTGACGACGGTGTGCGCGTCCCTCAGCCGGCGGATCAGGTCGTCCTCGGAGTCGGGCGGCGAGGTATGCACGATCGTCTCGGCGGATGCCTGAATGCGCTCGAGCGCGGGGGTGCCGGAGATCACCGGCGGGCTGTCGTCCGGGATGACGATGCGCACCGCGGCCATCTGTGCTCCTCTCGGGGGCCGCGATCCGGGCGGCGTCCCTTTCCTCGGTAGGGTTCGATGGCGGAGCCGGCTCGCCTCCGTGCGCGGGACCCCTGCCGGCCATCGGGCCGTCCATCCGGATCGGACTTCTTTCTATAATGGAGGGGCACTAAAGATGATGAGGGTGCGCGTGGGCCGTAGGGTCTGCCGCCGGCGCCGTAAGGGCAGCGGCCGGTCGGGAGGCACCCGGAGGTGGAGATGGCGGCGATTGATCCCCAGGCGGAGCGGCGTCGGCTCGCCGAGACCCGCGAGGGCCGGGCGGCCTGGGACCGGTGGGGCCCCTACCTGTCCGAGCGGCAGTGGGGGACCGTGCGCGAGGACTACTCGGCCGATGGCGCGGCCTGGGAGTACTTTCCCCACGATCACGCCCGCTCCCGGGCCTACCGTTGGGGCGAGGACGGCATGCTCGGCGTCTGCGACAACCACGGGCTGTTGTGCTTTGCGCTCGCCCTGTGGAACGAAGCCGACCCCATCCTCAAGGAGCGAATGTTTGGGCTAACCGGTGCGGAGGGGAATCACGGCGAGGACATCAAGGAGTGCTACTACTACCTCGACTGCACGCCCTCGCACGCGTACATGAAGGCGCTCTACCGGTACCCCCAGCGCGCTTTCCCGTACGCCGAGTTGGTGGCCGAGAACCGGCGCCGGGGCAGGAGCGAGCCGGAGTATGAGCTGATCGATACCGGAGTGTTTGCCGAGGATCGGTACTTCGACGTCGTCGTCGAGTACGCCAAGGCCGATCCCGAAGATATCCTCATCCGGATCACCGCAACCAACCGCGGCCCCAGGGCCGCCCCGCTGCACCTGCTCCCGACCCTCTGGTTCCGCAATACGTGGGCGTGGGGGAACGACGACCGCCGCCCAGAGCTGCGCCTCGACGAGGTGCCCCCGGGATCTCCAGAGGCGGCCCGCGGGTACCGCCTGGTGCGGGCCGTCCATCACCGCCTCGGCGAGCGCTGGCTCGCCTGCCAGGGCGCCCCCGAGCTTCTGTTCACGGAGAACGAGACGAACTTTCAGCGGTTGTGGGGCATCGCCAACCGGGCCCCCGTGGTCAAGGATGGGGTGCACGAGGCGGTCGTGCACGAGCGCAGGTCAGCCGTGAGCGCGAACGGAACGGGGACCAAAGTGGCCGTCCACTATACGTTCCAGATCGCCCCCGGGGCCTCGGAGCGCGTCGAGCTCCGCCTGGCGCCGGGGCGCCCCGCCCGGCCGTTTGCCGACAGCGCCGGGATCGTCGAGCGGCGCCGCGCGGAGGCGGACGCGTTCTACCAGGGGTTCGGGCCGGCGGATATGCCGGAAGACGCCCGACGCGTCCAGCGGCAGGCGTTCGCCGGCCTGCTGTGGAGCAAGCAGTTCTACCATTATAACGTCGCGACGTGGCTGGACGGCGATCCGGCGGGCCCCCCGCCGCCCCCGGCTCGCGCGCACGGACGGAACGCCGACTGGCGGCACCTCGATAATGCCGAGATCGTCTCCATGCCGGACACCTGGGAGTTCCCCTGGTACGCGGCGTGGGACCTGGCGTTCCACTGTATCCCGCTGGCCCTCGTCGATCCCGACTTCGCCAAACAGCAGCTGATCTTGCTGCTCCGCGAATGGTACATGCACCCCAACGGCCAGCTGCCGGCATACGAGTGGGCGTTCGGGGACGTCAACCCGCCCGTCCACGCCTGGGCGGCGTGGCGGGTCTACAAGATCGCCCGCCGGATCACCGGGGTGGCCGATCGCAGCTTCCTCGAGCGGGTGTTCCTCAAGCTCCTGCTCAACTTCACCTGGTGGGTGAACCGAAAAGACGTCGAAGGCCGGAACGTCTTTCAAGGCGGGTTCCTGGGGCTCGACAACATCGGCGTGTTTGACCGCAGCCAGCCGCTGCCGGGAGGCGGGCACATCGACCAGGCGGACGGGACGGCCTGGATGGGGATGTACTGCCTCAACATGCTGGCGATCGCGCTCGAACTGGCGCGCGACGACCCTGCCTACGAGGACGTGGCCACCAAGTTTCTCGAGCATTTCCTCTACATCGCCGGGGCCCTGAACAACATCGGCGGGGACGGCATCGCGATGTGGGACGAGACGGACGAGTTCTTCTACGACGTGCTGCACTCCGGCGGACGGCAAGAGCAGCTGCGGGTGCGGTCGGTGGTGGGCATCATCCCGCTGCTGGCGGTGGAGACGATCGAGCCGGTCCTGCTGGAGAAGCTTCCCGACTTCAGGGCGCGGCTGGAGTGGTTCCTGGCCAACCGCCCGCAGCTGGCCGGGCTCGTGTCGCGGTGGTACGAGCCCGGCACGGGCGAGCGGCGGCTGTTCGCGCTCGCCCGCGGGCACCGCATGAAGCGGGTGCTGCGGCGCATGCTGGATCCCGCGGAATTCCTCAGCGACCACGGGATCAGGTCGGTCAGCCGGTACCACGCGGCGCACCCGTTCGTCCTGGAGATGGAGGGGACGGTCCGGACCTGCATGTACGAGCCCGCAGAGTCCCGGACCGGGCTGTTCGGGGGAAACTCCAACTGGCGCGGCCCGGTGTGGTTCCCGATCAACTTCCTCATCATCGAAGCCCTGCAGCGATTCCACCACTACTACGGGGACGACTTCCTGGTCGAGTGCCCGACCGGATCCGGAACGAAGATGACGCTTTGGCAGGTCAGCCAGGAGCTCTCCCGGCGGCTCACGCACATCTTCCTCCGTGGGCCGGACGGGCACCGGCCCATCTTCGGCGGATCCGAAGTGTTGCAGACCGATCCGCACTGGCGCGACCTCCTGCTGTTCCACGAGTACTTCCACGGGGACTCGGGGGCGGGGCTGGGGGCCAGCCACCAGACCGGGTGGACGGCGCTCGTGGCCAAGCTGTTGGAGCAGACCGGCGGCCGCTGAGCCAGCGCCCGGTGCCATCCGCCTTCTTCCCCCCGCAGGATGCCGGGCTCGGCGCCCCGGCCGTCGCCTTCGGCCGCGAGACCTGCGGCGATCTCCCGTCCGGTCTGCGCCGGGAGTGGCTCGTCACGAACGGCCTGGGAGGCTACGCCTCCGGGACGCTGGCCGGGGTGGGCACCCGGCGCTATCATGGGCTGCTCGTGGCGGCGCTCGCCCCGCCGGTCGGACGCACCGTCCTCGTCGGCGGGCTGGTGGAGTGGGCCGCGTACGACGGGCGCCGGTACCCGCTGTGCACCCACGAGTGGGGCGGCGGCGCGATCGACCCGCACGGCTACCGCCACCTCCAATCGTTCCACCTGGCGGGAATGCTCCCCGTGTGGATGTACGCGCTGGGGGACGCGCTGCTGGAGAAGCGCGTGTGGATGGCGGCGGGGGCCAACACGGCGTATCTCCGATACCGGCTGGCGCGCGGCAGCCGAGGCGTGGAATTGGAGATCACGCCGTTGGTGACCTATCGCGATTTTCACGCGCTGACCTCCGGGCGGGGGTGGCGGCCCGAGGTCGAGGCCGGTCCGGACGGGGCGGTCATCCGCGCCGGGGCCGTGCCGTTCCGGCTGCAGGCCGCGGGGGGCAGCTTCGTCCCCGGCGGGGATTGGTACTGGAACTTCCTCCACCGCGAGGAGACCGCACGGGGATTGGACGACCGCGCCGACCTGTACGCGCCGGGAAGCTTTCGGGCGCAACTCCCCCCCGGGGGCAGCCTCACCATCGTCATGACGGCGGAGGCGCGCGCGGATCCGGACGGCCAGCGCAGCCTCACCGCGGCGCAGGATCGCCAGCGGCGCCTGCTCGCGCAGGCCGGGGCGGAGCACGCCCACCCGGCCGTCCGGCAACTCGTCCTGGCGGCCGATCAGTTCATCGTCCGCCGCGGACCCGAGGGTGCGGCCGGCAGAGCGGTGATCGCCGGGTACCACTGGTTCAACGACTGGGGGCGGGATACGATGATTGCGCTCCCCGGCCTCGCGCTCTGCACCGGGCGCGCGGCGGAGGCGGAGGCGGTACTCCGCGAGTTCTCCCGATACGTCCGGGACGGGCTCGTCCCCAACAACTTTCCCGATCGACCCGGGATCGATCCGGGGTACAACACGGCGGACGCCTCGCTCTGGTACGTGCTGGCCGTGCGGGCGCACCGCGAGGCGACGGGCGACCGGCGCCTCGCCGATGAGTTGCTGCCGGCGCTGAGGGAGATCATCGACCGGCATACGACCGGGACGCGATACGGGATCGGCGTGGACCCCGCGGATGGCCTCCTCCGCGCCGGACAACCCGGGTGGCAGGTGACCTGGATGGATGCGAAGGTCGGCGACTGGGTCGTCACCCCGCGCATCGGCAAGCCGGTGGAGATCAACGCCCTGTGGTACAACGCGCTTCGGACGCTGGCGGAGTGTCTCGCCGCGCGCCACGATCCCGCGGCGCAGCGCTACACCGAGATGGCCGACCGGGCGCGCGCCGCGTTTCGCGCGCGATTCGTCCAGCCCGGCCGGGGGGCGTTGGCCGACGTCGTGGACGGCCCCGGCGGCGACGACCTGGCGATCCGCCCCAACCAGATCCTGGCCGTGTCCTTGCCGTTCCCGCTTCTCGACGGGGGGGCGGCCGCCGCGGTCGTCGAAGAGGTCGGGCGCGTCCTCCTCACCACCACGGGGCTGCGCTCCTTGAGCCCGGACGATCCCCGCTACCACGGCGAGTACGCGGGCGACGTTCCCCACCGTGACGGCGCCTACCATCAGGGGGCGGTCTGGGCCTGGCTGATCGGCGCCTATGCCGAGGCCCACTACCGGGTCCACGGCGACCCGGAGGTGGCGGTGGGATTCCTGCGTCCGTTCGAGCACCACCTGCGCGACGCCGGGCTGGGCACGATTTCCGAGATCTTCGATGGCGACCCCCCGCACCGGCCTCGCGGGTGCATCGGCCAGGCGTGGAGCGTGGCCGAAGTGCTCCGGGTATGGCGGATCCTCGCCGGGTCATCGCCCGGGTGACCCATCCCGCCGCGCGCGGTCCCCGTCGTGTGCCGCCCGCTGGAAAGGGGCGCGCTCCGACCGGACCGAACACCCGCATCGGCGGCGGTCACGCGCCGCTTGCGGCCGGGTCGTGCGAAAGACGACCGGGGGGCCGGTGATCCTGTCCCGGTCGATTCTGGCGCGCGCGTGATCGACGAGCTGCCGGCGGGCGATGACGTGTGGGGTGTGGAGGTCGTGATTTCGTGAGGACCGCAGAGTCGATGGTCCCCGACGCGGTGAGCGCCGGGCGGTTGCTGGCGCACCTGCGGTGGTTTTCGGGAGTGCGCCGCGACACCGGGGGGCCCGGCGAGGCGCGCGCCGCGGAGTACATCGCCGATCAGCTCCGGTCCGCCGGGGTTCCCGTGACCGTCCACGAATTCGACGCCTTCCTCAGCTATCCGATTCGGGCCACGCTCGAGGTCCTGGCCCCCAGTCCGTTGCGGATCGCCTGCCTGACCCACTCGTTCGGCTGCGCCACCGCCCCCCAGGGCGCCGTCTCCGACCTCCTGTTTCTCGCCGACGGAGATGTGAACCGGGGGGCGGGTCGCGCCTGCCTGATCGACGGGTTGGCGACCCCGGTGACGATCCTGCGGGCGAGCCGCGCCGGGTGCGCCGCGGTGATCTTCGCCAACCAGGATCAGGTCATCCACAATATGATCGGCACCACCGTCTGGGGGACGCCGGCGCTTGATCAGGTCGATCGCTTCCCACGTGTGCCGGTCGTCTCCGTGAACAAGGCGGGCGGGGAAGCGCTGCGGCACCTGCTCGCCGGGGGGCAGCGGGTGACCGTGCGCGTCACCACCGACGTCAAGACCGGATGGGTGCGTTCCCAACTGCCGGAGGCGCGGATCACCGGGAGCGGGGAGACGGACGAATTCGCCCTCGTGGGAGCCCACTACTGCTCCTGGGACGTGGGGATCACCGACAATGCGACGGGAGACGTTTGCCTCCTGGAGATGGCGCGCATCCTGTGGGATCACCGCGCGGACCTGCGGCGCAACGTGCGGATCTGCTGGTGGCCGGGCCACTCCCACGGACGCTACAGCGGCTCGACGTGGTACGCGGACACGTTCTTCGCCGACCTGGCGGAGCACGGCCTCGCCTACCACAACATCGATTCCCCGGGCGTCCGCGGCGCGACCCGATACATCGCCCGCCACACCACGGCCGAGCTGGAGCGGTTCTGCCGTGGGGTGATCGAGCGCGTCACCGGCCAGCGCGACGCCCCGGTCCACCGGCCGTCGCGCGCGGCCGACCAATCGTTTCTCGCCAACGGCCTGCCGTCGTTCTCCACGTATCCGTTCCTCCCCGACGACCACCCGGATCGCCGCCCGTGGACGGGCGGCAGCGCGAACGCCTGGTGGTGGCACACGGAGTTCGACACGCTGGACAAGGCCGATCCGGAGATTCTGGCCCTCGACACCCGCGTCTCCCTGACCGCGGTCACGGAACTGGCAAACGCCGAGATCCTGCCCTTCAACCATGTGGACACGGGGCGGGAGATCCGGGAGCATGTCTCGCGGCTGGCAGCCGAGACCGGCCCTCACCTCGACCTCCTGCCGGCGATCACCGCCGCGGACGCCTTCCTTGTGTCCGCCGCCAAGCTCGAGGTCCTGAAGGGCCGGGCCGCCGGCCGCGCGGGGGCGCGCGGGGTCAACGAGGCGCTGCGGCGCCTCAGCCGGATCCTCACCCCGGTAATCTACAGCCAGAGCGGGAGGTTTGCGCACGACCCGGCGGAGTGGTCGCCGATCATGCGGGCGACCGCGCGGCACACGCTCCCCGGCCTCAGCAAGGCGGCGGCGCTCCCGCAGTTAGCGGGCGAACTCGATTACAGGTTCCTGCGCGCCCAGGCGGTCCGCGAGCGCAACCGGGTCGTCGCCGCACTCGGCGAAGCGACACGCCTGGCCGAGGAGACGGTCGAGGCGATCGCCCGGCGCTGACTCAGCCGCGCGGCCGCGGCGGTGGGGGGGCGGTGCCGTCCTTGGGAACGATGAGGCCGATGCTCGCGGTGTACCCGTGGAGGAAATTCCGCGATCCCACCGGCCCGACTTCGCCGTTGCAGAAGCAGCCGGCGAGGGGCACCGGCCCCAGGCGATCGGCGACCGCCCGGGCGTCGTGATCGGGGGCGCCGAACAACCCGCGCCCGCGGCCGTTGCAGGCACACAGGAGCGCACCGATGGAGGGCCGGTCGCCCAGGCCGGCCCGGGCGGCCTCGAGCAGGACACCCAGGTCCTCGTCGGCGGCCTCGCGGTCCCTCAGCTGAAACTGCAGTGTCTGTCCCGGCCGCGGCAGCGCCCCGACGGTCAGCGTTCCGGCCTCCGCGTCGGCGGCGGGGAAGTTGCGGATCAGGAAATCGCCGCGGCGCCAGTCCTCGCGGCGTTCGTCGATGGCCAGCCCCAGGAAGAGGTTGTCGCGGGCCCGCTGCCGGATCCCCTCCGGAAGCGCATCGACCGTGTGCTGCTGCACCCGGTAGGCGGGGTGCCCGGCGATCGTCTCGATCACATTGCCGGAGGCGCCGGTGATCGTCCACGGCTCCCCGATGGGCGTGCACCCCTGGGATACGATCGTCACCTCGTAGGGCCCTCCCAGCGCCAGGGCCACCGCGCCGCGGTCGTCCGCCCCCATCGTCGAGAAACACGTGTGTGCGCCGGGTCCGCGGGTGGCCGGAGGCCAGTCCCCCCACCACGGGAACACCGGGGTAGGCGCTGGCCCAGGCCGCCAGCAGCCGGTCCGCATCGAGGGTGAACGGATCTGCGAACAGGAGCCAGGCCGCCACGTCGTCTGGGCCGATCCCGGTCGTTTCGTGCCAGTCCTCGGGCGCGCGGCCCCGCTCCAGGGTGCCCTGGGTGATCCGGGCGGAGCCTACGGCCGCGCCCGGGAGCGCGCACGCCAGGAGCGCGAGCGCGGGCTGTCCCTCCACCTCGCGGGAGGGGCCGATCACCCCCTGGCCGGAACAGCCGATCAGCACGCGGGCGTCCACGGCGCGGCGCGCACCGGCGATCACCGCCGGAAAGTCCTCGGCAAACGCCGGGCCGGCGAAGAGCAGGAGGAGATCGGCCCGGCCGTGGCCGGTCCCCCAGGCGATCCGCGACGTCGCTTCATCAAGCGCGGCCCGCCAGGTTCCCCGTTGACCGATCGCCGCGGCGGCTCTCATCCGATCACCTCGCGTCGTCAATATTATCGGGCTGCCCGTCATTCTCCTATCGTGCGGACCAGGGGTCCGCCCCGGGTCGATGGAACCCCCTACGGGACGATCCGCGGAGGAGGTGGGGTGGGAGGCGACAGCGTCACCGGAGGGCCGGAAGGTACAACAACGCAGAGGGAAGGGGGAGGGTGCGTGAAGCGTGAGGACGTGGCGGTGCGAGGCGTGCACAAGACCACGGGGTATTCGCACGCGGTGCGGGCGGGAGATCTGGTCTTCGTGGCCGGGCAGGTGGCCCAGGACCAGGAGGGGCGCCTCGTTGGCCGGGGGGACATCGAGGCGCAGGCGGTGCAGGTATTCGAGAACCTCAAAGCGGTGCTGGCGTCGGCCGGCGCCGGCTTGGACGATGTAGTGAAGCTCACCACCTACACGACCAGCGTTGCCCACCGGCAGAAGATCGCGGAGGTGCGCGCCCGATATTTCACGACCTACTTCCCCCCGAACACCTTCATCGTGGTGGCCAGCCTCGCCACGCCGGATTATCTCCTGGAGATCGAGGCCGTGGCCGCGCGCCCCTGATGGCGAAGGCTCCCGCGTCGCCGGGCGGGAGCGATGACTTGGACTCGGCGGTCGGGTGCGGTGCGGACGGAGGGAGGCCCGGCGAGGGGCCTCCCTTCATCCTCGGCCTGAGCCCGGCACGCCCAGAACGCTGCGGAAGACGCGCAGGAAGTTTTCGCCGAGGACCTTACGCACGTTTGCCTCCGACACGCCCCGGCGGAGGAGCGCCGCGGTCAGCGCCGGCAGGTCCTGCGGCCCAGTCAGGCCCTCGATCGTGATCATGGCATCAAGTCCCTCGATCTTGAGCGATGGGTGATGCGGGTACCGCTCATCGTAGTATTCTTTGATGAAGTCCGGGCCGATCCCCACGTGGTCCCACCCGGCCACGGCGGCGAGGTGCTGCAGGTGATCGACCACGTGGTCGATGGTGGGTCTGCCCGCCGCGACGAAGGCCGGAAAGAAGTTCGCCCCGATCACCCCCCCAGTCGCCGCGATCCGCCGGAGCACGTCATCGGAGAGATTCCGGTGGTGGTCGAGCAGGGCGCGGGCCGAAGAGTGCGATGCGATCACCGGGCGGGTGGCGAGCTCGAGGACATGCTGGGTCCCGGCGATGGACAGGTGCGAGACATCGACCAGGATCCCGAGGCGCTCCATCTCGCGCACCGCGGCGGCCCCCGCGCGCGTCAACCGGCCGCCGGTGTCGTCCTCCCCGCTCCCGTCGGCCAGGAGCGTGCGCCCAAAGTGGGTAAAGGACGCTATGCGGACGCCCAGCCGGAAGAACGTGCCGAGCAACTCCGTCTGCTTGCCGATCGCCTCGCACCCCTCCAGCGCGAGCACCAAGGCGATCTTCCCCTCCGCGGTCGCCGCATCGATCTCCGCGCCGCTCCGGCACAGCGCCACCGCATCGGGGTTGGCCTCGGCCTCTCGGTGGACCCACTCGATGAGCTGAAGGGCCCGCCGCAGCGCACCCTCCGCCGCGTACTCGGCCTCCATGAAGATCGGCACCACCTGGACGTCGACGCCCCCGGCCCTGAGCGAGGGGATCACCCGCTCCCGGAAGTCGGCCGGGTCGCCGAGCGCGCGCCTACGGTCGACGAGCAGAATCAGGTCGTTGTGGCAGTCGACGACGACGGCGTCATGATGGAGTTCAGGCATGGGGGCCTCCCTCGCGTGAACGGCTCGACTCTCCTGGTTCTGCCGCGACCGGCCCACCCCTGCCGGGGGGGCGCTCGCGGCCCGCGGGGCGCTCGCCCCCCACCGGGAGTCTTGAAGGACCCCCGCCGGGGCATTAGGGATCTGGCCGGACCGAGCGGTCCGGCGTTCCGGCACGGCAGCCATCGTACGCATCCACTGAGGAGGTGTCCAGCACATGCCCGTTCCGACCCAGCTACCCACCGCCGCGCGCGACGAGACGTTTGGGGGCGTCACGTACCACATCCAGGGGGAGCTCGTTCCCGTGCTCCAGGTCGAGCTCAGCGCCATGCCGGTGTACTTCGAGCACCACATCCTCCTGTGGAAGGATCCATCGGTCGAGATCAGCCTGAAGCCGCTGAAGGGGGCGTTCAAGCGGGTGCTCTCCGGGATGCCGGTGTTCATGACGCAGGCGAAGGGCTCCGGGCGCATCGCCTTCAGCCGGGATGGGGCGGGCCACGTCTTCGCCATGCACATGAAGATCGGGGAGGCCATCGACGTCCGCGAGCACCAGTTCCTGGCCGCGACGGACGGGGTGGACTACACGTTCGCTCGGGTGAAGGGGGCGGCCAACATCCTGTTCAGCGGGACCGGCTTTTTCATCGACACGTTCACCTGCCTGCGGCAGGACGGCATCCTCTGGCTGCACGGGTACGGGAACGTCTTCGAGGTCACGCTGGGCCAGGGGGAACAGATCGACATCGAGCCGGGCGGGTGGATCTACAAGGACCGCACCGTCCAGATGCAGACCATTTTTCAGAAGATCTCGACGGGGTTGTTCGCCAGCGCCGCGAGCCTCTTCTGGAACCGCTTCACCGGACCGGGGCGCATCGCCCTGCAGTCCATGTACGTGCACATGCCGACGGAAGGGTGAGCGGGGGGCCGTCGCCCCTCGCCGAGGGGAGCGCGCGCGGAGGGGTCTGAGATCCGCGGACCCGCTGGCAGGAGTCCGACGCGGCGGCCGGTGCTCTCGCCGGCCGCCGCGGCTTTCCGTGCGATCCGGGCGCGGGGGAGGACCGATCCCGCCCCGCGTCGTAGCGGACAGGCGCCAGCGCCGTCTCCCTGGAGGCAGCCCGCATGACCGATCGGCACTACCTCGACCTCCACCTCGACGCGATGTTCGACCGGCACTTGGAGCGGGTCCGCACCTTTGTCCGCCAGCCCAGCATCAGCGGCGAAGGCGTCGGCATGGAGGCGATGGTGGGGCTGGTTCGCGACACCATCCGCGACCTCGGCGGGAGCGCGGAGATCGTGGCGACCCCGGGGTGGCCGGTGGTCCACGGGGCGATCGACGCCGGACGGCCGAAGACGCTGCTCCTCTACGGCATGTACGACGTTCAGCCGGTCGAGGGAGAGGACTGGATGGTCCCTCCCTTCGAGGGCGCGGTCGTGGATCTCCCCGAGGTCGGCGCGAGCATGGTGGCGCGCGGCGTCTACAACACGAAAGGCCCGCTCGCCGGCATGCTCAACGTGCCGGAGAGCATCCAGCAGGTCGATGGGCGCCTCCCCGTCAACGTCAAGTTCGTCGTCGAGGGGGAGGAAGAGCTGGGGAGTCGCAACCTTCCCGGATTCATCCAGGCGCACCGGGACCGGCTGGAGGCGGACGCCACGTTCTTTGCCTTCTACTGCCAGGACCGCCGCGGGAAGCCCGTGCTGTGGCTGGGGGTGAAGGGAATTCAGTACTTCGAGGTCACCTGCCGGGGCGGGGCGTGGGGCGGACCCCGGACGCGCGGGGTGCACGGCAGCAACGCGGTGTGGGTCGGGAGCCCGGCGTGGCGGTTGGTCCGGGCGCTCGGCACCATGATGGACGACCAGGAACAGATCCGGATCGACGGCTTCTACGACGATGTCGCCCCGCCCAGCGCCGAGGACGAGGCGCTGTTGGAGGCCCTGGCCAAGACCTTCGACCCCGAGACCCAGCTGGCGATGTGGGACGCCGAGCGGTTCAAGTACAACCTCCACGGCACAGCCCTCCTGCGCAAGTACCTGTACACGCCCACCCTAAACATCGACGGGGCTTGGGGCGGGTACACCGGGCCCGGGATGAAGACGCTCCTCCCCCACGAGATGCGGGTAAAGATGGACGTCCGAATGGTGCCGGATATGGAGCCCGAGCGGGTCCGCGAGCGCATCGTCACCCACCTCCGGCGGCTCGATCGAGAGGACATCCAGGTGCACTTCCACGAGGGGTACCCTCCGGCGAAGACGAGCGTCAACGAGCCGGCCGTCCAGGCGATGATCCGCTCGATCCGCGCGCTTGCCGGCGAGCCCGAGATCTGGCCCCACCTCGCCGGATCGGCGCCTTTCTACCTGTTCCGGCGGGTGCTCAACCAGCCGTTCGTCATGGGCGGATTGGGACACGGCGGGCGGCCGCACAGCCCGAACGAATACGCCACGGTCGACGGGATGCGCCTGTTCGAGCGCTCCGTCGCCCGCTTCCTCTACGAGTTCGCCGACGCCTAAGGCGGGGCGGGGGGCATGCAGCGGTACCTGCTGCGCCGGATTCTGATCACGCTGCCGATCCTGTTCGGCGTCACGGTCCTCAGCTACGCCATCCTCTCGCTCACCCCGGGGGATCCGGCGCAGATGGAGATCAGCCCGAACATGAGCGCGGCGGACGTGGAGATCAAGCGGCATGCGTTCGGATTGGACCAGCCCATCCATCTGCGTTACGTTCATTGGCTCAACGAGGTGATCCGCGGCAACCTGGGCTACTCGTTCAGCAGCGGGGCTCCGGTCGCCCAGCGGATCGGCGAGCGGGTGCCCGCCACCCTCGCGCTGGCGGTCTCCGCGCTGGCCCTGTCCTACCTGATCGCCGTCCCCGCCGGGGTGCTGGCGGCCACGCGGCGGTACACGTGGATCGACTATCTGGCGACGCTGTTCGCGTTTCTGGGCATCAGCCTGCCGACGTTCTTCCTCGGGCTGGTGGGGATCTACATCTTCGCCCTGCGGCTTCGATGGCTGCCCACCGGGGGGACGATGACGTTGGGGGGAGAGGGCGGCCTCGGCGACACCGCGCTCCACCTCATCCTGCCCGCCACGGTGCTGGCGGTGGCCGGCGCCGGGGCCCTCACGCGGTACGTCCGCTCCAGCATGCTCGAGGTGCTGGGGCAGGAGTACGTCCGTACCGCCCGCGCCAAGGGGCTGGCCGAGAGCACCGTCCTCCGGCGGCACGCGCTCCGCAACGCCCTGCTCCCCGTGATTACGCTCGCCGGGCTGCAGATCCCGGTGCTGCTCGCCGGGGCGGTGATCACCGAGCAGGTGTTTGAGTGGCCGGGCATGGGCCGGCTCACCATCGAGGCGATCAGCCAGCGGGACTACCCGGTGCTGATGGGGATCACCCTGATCAGCGCGGTGCTCGTGATCGCGGGGAACCTGTTCGCCGACGTGGCCTACTCGCTGGTCGACCCGAGAATCCAATATGACTGATGCCGGGAGCGGAGCGCCGGCTCACGGCGTTCGGAGGGGAAGGACGGGGCAGGCCCCGCGGGCCGGGTCGATGGGTGACGCCCTGCCGGCCCCGGTGGTCGGTGCGGCGGCGCCGCCGGCGCACGGCGTGTCCTTCTGGACCCTGGCGCTCAGGCGGTTCCGGCGCCACCACGTGGCGGTGGTCAGCCTGGGCGCCCTCGTGGCCATCGGCGGGCTCGCCCTGGCGGCGCCTTTCCTCGCGCCCCACAGCCCCACGGTGATCGATACGGCGGCGTTCCAGGCTCCACCATCGCGCGCGCATCTCCTCGGCACCGACAGCGTCGGCCGCGACGTCCTCAGCCGGCTGATCTACGCGGCCCGGGTCTCGTTGACGGTGGGCCTCCTGGCCGTCTCGATGTACGTGGTGATCGGCACCTCGGTGGGCGCGCTGGCCGGCTACCACGGCGGCGTGGTCGACGCGGCTCTCAGCCGGCTGATGGACATCGTGTTGTCCTTCCCGCCGCTGATCATCATCCTGTTCGCGGTGAGCATCTTCGGGCGGCCGAGCCTCTGGAACATCATCATTGTGCTCGGCCTGTTGGGATGGCCGGGTGTCGCGCGCCTCGTGCGGGGGCAGCTCCTGTCCCTCCGCGGATCGGAGTTTGTCCAGGCCGCCCGCGCGAGCGGCGCGTCGGACGCGCGCGTGATCGAGCGCCATCTCCTCCCCAACGCGCTCGCCCCGGTGCTCGTCGCCGCCACCTTCGGCACGGCCAACGCGATCCTTGTGGAAGCCTCGCTCTCGTTCCTCGGGTTGGGCGTGCAACCCCCCACCCCGTCGTGGGGGAACATGCTCACCGATGCCCAGTCGTTGACGGTGTTGGAGCGTATGCCCTGGTTGTGGGTGCCGCCGGGCTTCATGATCTTGATCTCGGTGCTGACGATCAACTTTGTCGGCGACGGCCTGCGCGATGCGTTGGATCCGAGCCTCAAGCTCTGACCGCTGGCGTCCCCCGGCGCTCCGCAGAGGAAGGGCGACCGGGGTCATCGAAGGACGGGGCCACCCCTTCAAGGAGGCGACGATGAACAGGATTCGCGCTGGACTCGTGACCGCCGCGGCCGTCACCCTGATGGTTGCGTTGATGCTGCCGACTGGCGTGTGGGGTGCCCCAAAGTCGGGGCTCGTCGTGGTCAGCGGAATGTGGAGTCCCCCCAACAACTTCAGCCCCATCAACACGGACAGCTCCTATGGGTTTTACGCCATCCGCTTTATGTTCACGTCGTTGGTCTCGGCGCGCCTGGACAACAACCAGCTGAAGTTCAGTCCCGCCCTGGCCAGCAAGTGGGACGTGGGAGCCGACCACCAGACCTACACCTTTACGATCCATCCCAAGGCGGCCTGGCACGACGGCCAGCCGGTGACCGCGGACGACGTGCTGTTTACCATCATGACCATCAGCGACCCCAAGACAGAGACCAACCGCGGGGCGAACATCGCCGATATCGCGGGGCTCGACGCCCGGGGGAAGCGGACGTCCGGCGCCCAGCTGGGGGTCCGGGTCCTCGGCCCGAAGACGGTCGAGATCAAGACCAGCGTCCCGGTCGATCCGGCGGGATTCCTGGAGAAGTTTGGCGCGAACGTCCTCATCCTGCCGAAGCACGTGCTGGCGGAGGTGCCGCCGGACCAGCTGGCCAAGCACCCGTTCTTCCTGCATCCGACCGTGGGGGACGGCCCGTTCAAGTTCGTTCAGTACCGGCCGGATGAGTTTGTCGAGTTGGCCGCCAACGACAGCTATCACCTGGGCGCGCCCCGTGTGCGGCGCGTCTTCGTCCGCATCATCCCGCCAACGACGATGCTGGCCCAACTGCAGCGCAACGATCTGGACGTCACGGCGGGGTTCGGGATCGGGGAGATCCTGATCGACGACTGGGATCGGGTCAAGACGATGGACGGCCTGCGGACCATCGCGTTTGCCGCTCCCGGCTATCAGTATATGCTGGTTAACTGGAAGCGGCCGTTTCTGCAGGACAAGCGCGTGCGGCGCGCCCTCGCCGAGGCGATCAACCGGCCGCTCATCGTCAGCCAGTTGTTGAAGAGGCAGGGGCAGATCGCCGAGGGGCCGGTTCCGCCGACGAATCCCTATTTCGACAAGCAGGTCAAGCCGTGGCCGTACGACCCCAACCAGGCCAAGGCGCTGCTGCAGGAGGCGGGGTGGGATCCGAACCGGACGCTCACCCTGCGGGTGCCCATCGGGAACATCATCCGCGAGCGGTCGTCCGAGATCATCCGGGAGAATCTGGTGGCGGTCGGGATCAAGACCGACATCCAAAAATCCGACTTTCCCACGCACATCGCGGCGTTGCGCGGCGGAAACTACGACCTGGCGCTGTTGGGCTGGACCGGCACCGCCGACCCCGACGTTTCCTCCCAGTACCGCACCGGCGGCCAGTACAACTTGGGCTTCCATTCCATCGCCCAGATGGATCAATCGTTGGACGAAGGGGTCAAGACCGCGGATCCGGCGAAGCGGCATCAGGTCTACGACCAGTTCCAGGAGATCTTCGCCGACCAGTTGCCCGTCATCGTCCTCTACTACAATAACGCCCTCACGGCGATCTCCAAGCGGATGAGCAACGTCCTGACCGATGTGGCCGGACAGTACGACTTCGACCCGTACGCGTGGGTGGCTGGCCCTCAGTGAAGGCCGTTGTCATTCGTCAGCACGGCGGGATCGACTCGCTTCGCCTGGATGAGATCCCGGCCCCGTCTCCGGGGCGGGGGGAGGCGCTCGTGCGCGTGCGCGCGGTCGCCCTCAACAACCTCGACATTTGGGCGCGCAGTGGTCCGCCCGGCGGCCGCCCCGTCTATCCATGGCGGGAGCAGCGTCTGCCGACGATCAGCGGGGTCGATGTCGCCGGCACCGTCGAGGCGGCGGGGCCCGGCGTCGCCGAGGTCGCGGTCGGCGACCGGGTCGTCGTCGACTCGATTCTCTGCTGCGGGCGCTGCGAGTTCTGCCTCTCCGGCGAGCAGTCGATGTGCCGGGAGTACCGCATCTTCGGCGAGCACACCCCCGGCGGGATGGCGGAGTTCACGGTCGTCCCCGCCGGCAACCTGCTCGCCGTCCCCGCGGGGATCGGATTCGAGCAGGTGGCGGCCGCGCCGGTCTGCTTCACGACGGCGTGGCGGATGCTGGTGACCACGGCCCGGCTGCGGGCAGGGGAGGACCTGCTCGTGGTCGGCGCGTCGGGCGGGGTCGGGACCGCGGCGCTCCAGATCGGGAAGCGCGCCGGCGCCTGCGTGCTCGCGCTGGTGGGGGGTCCGGAGAAGGCCCGGAAGGCGGAACACTTCGGCGCCGTCCCGATCGACCGGACGCGGTTTCCGCAGTTCAGCGAGCGGGTCCGGGAACTGGCGCCGCTCGGCGTGCACGTGGTCGTCGATCCGGTCGGCGCCCCGACGTGGCCGGAGTCGATCCGCAGCCTGCGGCCGGGTGGGCGGATGGTCATCTGCGGCGCGACCGGGGGCGAGCGCCCGAGCATCGATATCCGGGAGATCTACCAACGCCACCGGCAGATCCTCGGCGCCCCCCACGGCAACGTCACCGACTTCCGCACCGTGATGGACCTCGTCTTCCGAGGGATCCTCACCCCGATCATCCACACCGTGCTGCCCCTGTCGGAGATCCGCGAAGCCCACCGGATCTTCGAAGCCCGCGAGCACTTCGGGAAGATCGTGCTCGTCCCCTAGGCCGGAACCGCCGGCCCCCCACAAGCCGGGCCGGTGAGGGACGGCGGAACCGTTCGCGGCGGTGCCGCGTAGGTACTCGTAGCGGCACCCGGGGGGTCGGGGCCGCAGCGGGCGGATGTCCGGTGACGGTCTTTATACGATCGTCAAACACGCGTGGATATACTCGAATCGCCCGAGGAACACGATAGACCACATCAAGGAGGGAACGTATGCGCGTCGCTCGATGGTCGATGTTGGCGTTCGCGGTGGTGGCCGTCCTGACGTTCGGCCTTCAGGGGACCTATGCCGCGAAGATGAATATGGCGGATGAGTTGAAGACCGCCATCACGCACGCCGGGTTCGCGGCGAAGTACGACACGATGAAGGAAGTCGGCCTGCACCTGCACCATGTCATCAACTGCCTGGTGGGTCCAGGCGACAAGATGTTTGACAAGGCCGCCGGAAACCCATGTCAGGGCCAAGGCCACGGCATCCTGCCGGATATCAAGGCCAACATGGGGGCCGATCAGGAGTACCAGGCGGCGTGGTGGCTGGCGCACATCGCCGACCAGGCGCTCTCCATGGGCAATCTCGCGCAGGCCAAGGCGGCCGGGCACATCATTGAGGTCCAGCTGACCAGCATGTCGAAGATGTAGCGGCATCCCGAGACCGCGGCACGGATCGAGGGGTGGTCGCCGACCGGCGCCCACCCCTGCGCCATTTGCCGGGGCCGCGCCGGCAGCGGATCGGGCGGGCCTACACGAACGGGCGGCTCGCCTCGTCCAGCCGGGCGAGCACGCTGTCGGAGGGCTTGACGTCCAGGGCCGCGAGGTTCTCCTCCAGCTGAGCCACCGAGGTCGCCCCGGCGATGGCGCTGCAGACCGTGGGCCGCCGGATCAGCCACGCCAGCGCCAGTTGGGAGGGCGTGCAGTGGACCTCGTCGGCGAGGCCGGCGACATCTTCCGCCAGGCGGAGGTTAAGGTCGCTGATCCGTTTGGCGAACTGCGGCTGGGTGAGCGCGCGGGATCCCTTCGGCGGCTCCTGCCCGCGGCGGTACTTGCCGGTGAGGATCCCGCCGGCGAGCGGGAAGTAGGCGATCACCCCAATCCCCTGGTTGCGGCAGAACGGGACGAGTTCGCGCTCGACCGCCCGGTCGGCCAGCGAGTACTCGGGCTGGACCGATTCGAATCGAACGAAGCCGCGCCGGTCGCTGACCCACAGCGCCTTGCAGAGCTGCCAGGCCGCGTAGTTTGACGCCCCGACGTAGCGAACCTTGCCGGACCGCACCATGTCGTCCAGCGTGCGCTGGGTCTCCTCCACCGGCGTGTCGTCATCCCAGGCGTGAATCTGGTAGAGGTCGACGTAGTCCGTCTGCAGGCGCCTGAGGCTCCCCTCCAGCTCGCGCATCAGGTGGACGCGCGACGACCCGCGGTCGTTGGGGCCCTCCCCCGTCTTCATGCCGCCCTTGGTGGCGACGAGCGCGTGATGCCGCCGGCCCTTCAGCCCCTCCCCGATGATCGTCTCCGATGCGGTCGCGGTATAGATGTTCGCCGTGTCGATGAGGCTGATCCCCGCGTCGAGCGCTCGATGCAGGATGGCGATCGAGGTGGCGCGGTCGGCGCGTCCGCCGAACGAGTTGGTGCCGAGCCCGATCGCCGAGGCCTTGGTGCCGGTCCGACCCAGAGGCAGATACTCCACCGCAGGCTCCTTGGTCGTGATGAGAAACGTCTCTCCACTTCGCAGGCCGGAGAAGGGTCTCCTGCGCTCCACCGCGGACCGATCGGCCCGGGCGGTCGCGGCGCGCCGCGGGCCCGGGGGCCCGCGCGCGATAGGAGGATCGCCGCGGCACGGCGCATACCCCAGCGAGATGCCGGAGCTGCCATTCGTGACCGTGCTCGTCGAGAACCTGTGGCCGCGTGTCGAGAGCCGCGCGATCACCGACGTGCTGGTCCGGGGAGTGGCGGCGCTCAAGACCTTCGACCCGCCGATCGCGGCCCTCGTCGGCTGCCGGATCACCGGGATCCGGCGCAGGGGGAAGCTGCTGGTGTTTTCCCTGAGCGGCGGGCCGGCCATGGTGATGCATCTCATGCGCAACGGCCGTCTTCAATTGTCGCCCCGGGCGAAGGGGCGGACGGCCAAGGATCTGGCGATCGCCTTCGGCTTTGACGACGGCAGCGACCTGCGGATGATCGAGATCGGCCCCAAGAAGGCGGCCGCGGTCTGGCTGTTTCCCGCCGGCCGGGAGGCCGCGGGGGAGCCCCTCGTTTCGCTGGGGATGGAGCCGCTCTCCTCCCAGTTCACGCCCGAGGTGCTGGCCGGCATGCTGCGGGAGGCGCGGACGCAGCTCAAGCGGTTCCTGACCCTGCAACGCTATGTCGTGGGGATCGGCAACACGTTTTCCGACGAGATCCTCTGGGCGGCCCGGCTCTCCCCCCAGACCCTCACCACCGCGCTCACCGGCGATGAGGTGGCGAGGCTCCACACGGCCATCACGCGGACGCTGGCGGAGGCCGTCACCGCGCACCGGACGGAGTTCGCCGGCGCGCTGCCGATGCGGGAGCCGCTCCATCTGCTGCGCGTCCACCGGCACGGCAAGGAGCCGTGTCCGCGGTGCGGGACTCCGGTCGCGGTGATCTACTACGAAGATCGCGAGACGTACTACTGTCCGACTTGCCAGACCGGCGGGAAGATCTACGCGGATCGGAGGCGGTCGAGGCTGCTGAAGTAAGCGAGGGCCCGAAGCGCGTTCAGGAGTGCCTCAGCCGGGGATCGAGAAAGTCCCGCAGCCCGTCGCCGATGAGGTTGAGCGCCAGCACGCTGAGGACGATGGCCGTCCCCGGGAAGATGCTGATCCAGGCGGCCTGCCGCAGGTAGACCTGTCCGGCGCTGATGATCCCCCCCCACGTCGGGACCTGGGGGGGGATTCCGACGCCGAGGAAGCTGAGGGCCGCCTCGCCGAGCATGGCATAGGCGGTGATGAAGGTCGCCTGGACGATCACGGGCGAGGCGCAATTGACCAGGATGTGCCTGGCGAGGATCCGGGCGCCGGACGCCCCCACGGCCCGGGCGGCCTCGACGTACTCCTGCCGGATGACCACGAGCACGGCGGCGCGGACCACCCGGGCGATCCGCGGCGTGTAGACGACCCCGAGCGCGATGACGACGTTACGGACGCTCGGCCCCAGCGACGCCATCAACGCGATGGCGAGGAGGATGTCGGGGAAGGCCATCAGCCCGTCCATGATGCGCATGAGGACGCGGTCCGCGCGGGGGCTCGCCCCCGCCGCCAGCCCCACGACGATGCCCGCGCCGGTGGAGAGCACGGTGACCAGCACCCCGACCAAGAGCGACAACCGGGCGCCGTAGAGCGTCCGGCTGAGGATGTCGCGCCCGAACTCGTCCGTGCCGAACGGGTGGGCGTGCCCGGGGGGCAGCAGCCGATCCGGGACGTTCAGGGCGATCGGATCGTATGGGGCCAGCAGCGGCGCCGCCGCGGCGCTGGCGATAATGAACAGGATCAGGATGCCCCCCACCCCGGTGATGCGACGCCGCTGCACCATTCGCCACAGGAGCGCGACGGGTCCCGGGCGCGGCCGGCGGATGGCGTGGGGAGGGGCGAGCGTCTCCTGGGCCATCGCCGGTCAGTATTTCACCCGGGGGTCAACGAGGAAGTAGAGCATGTCGACGACGAGGTTGATCAGGACGTAGATCGTCGCCACCATCAGGATGACCCCTTGGATCACCGGGTAGTCGCGGCGCAGCACGGACGAGACCACGAGCGCGCCGACCCCCGGCAGGGTGAAGACGGTCTCGGTGACAACCGCCCCGCCCATCAGCGCGGCGAAGGTGAGCCCCACCACGGTGAGGATCGGCACCAGCGCGTTGCGCAGGGCGTGGTGAAAGATGACCGCCGGCTCGCTCACCCCCTTCGCCCGGGCCGTGCGGATGTAGTCGTTGCCGATCACGTCGAGAAGGCTCGACCGGGTGAAGCGGATGATCAGCGAGGAGTTGGGGAGCCCCAGGGCCAGCGCGGGGAGGAGCAGATAGTGCAGGCTGAGCCCGATGCCCTCGCTGGGGGACCGGTAGCCCGACGAGGGCAGCCACCCCAGGTTCACCGCGAAGAGAACGATCAGCGACAGCCCGAGCCAGAAGCTGGGCACCGCCGCGCCGAGCATCGCCAGCGCCAGGCTCCCCTGATCGAGCCAGGAGTTGCGGAAGACCGCGGAGATCACGCCGGCCGGGATCCCGATCAACAGCGAGATGGTGATCGCCATCAGCGAGAGCATCACCGTAGGGCTGGCGTGCTCGAAGATGTCGCGGGTGACGGGGACCTGCTGAAAGAACGAAATGCCCAGGTCGCCGCGGAGCGCGCGGCCCAGCCAGAGGACAAACTGGAGGGGGATGGGGCGGTCGAGCCCCAGATCGTGCCGCAGGGCCTGGACCTGTTCGGGGGTAGCGTCCTGTCCCAGCAACACGCGTGCGGGATCGCCGGGGGTGACGTGGATCAGCAGAAACACCACGACGGCGACCACGAGCAGAACCGGCACCAGCGCCGCGATCCGTCCGGTCAGATATGACAGCACGTCTCCGCCCTCGCGCGTGTGAAGCCCCGGCCGGCGCGGGATCGGCCGCGGCCGGCCGGGGCAGCGTCGTTCGGTGGCGGGTTCCGGTCCGCTACTTCACCGCCGAGACGTTCCAGGGGATCAGCCAGTAGCTGGGGCGGAATCCCTGGGCGGCCATGGCCTTGGTGGCGAGGATCACCGAGTAAAATTCCCCGGGGCGCACCAGCGGGGCCTGCTGGTACCACAGCGCCTGGAGCTTGCTCCAGAGCTGCACCCGCGCGCCTTGATTCGGGGTTTGGTTGAACTCGTCGAACAGCTTATTCTTCTCGGAGGAGTCCCACCATCCGGGATACGCGGAGTTGAAGACCGTGATCAGCGCCGGATCCGGGACGAACCCGTGGCTCGTTGTGAACAGATCGTAGTCGGCCGGCTTCGCCCGGTGGTCGAGCACTCCCGCCCACTCCAGCACCTGCATGTCCACCTTGAATCCGACCTTCTGGAGTTGGGCGACCGCGACCGTCGTGCTCTTGAACATATAGTCGTACTGCTGGGTCGTCAGCCAGCGAACCGTCTCCCCGTTGTATCCGGCTTCCTTCATGAGCTGCTTCGCCTTGCTGGCGTCGTGAACGTTGTACATCTCGCTGCCGGCGGTCGAGTACCACGGGGTCCCCTTTGGGTAGACGCTGGGCCCCAGCGAGTATAATTGCGGGTTGCCGAAGGTGGCCTCCATGATCGGGGCCATGTCCAGGGCCACCTCGATGGCCTCCCGGAGCTTCTCGTTGGTCATGATTCCCTGCTTCTTATTGAAGAAAAACGTCAAGAAGGTCCCAGGTTTGACGACTCCCGGCGAGACCCGGGGGTCCTTGAGGAGCTGCGCGTAGGCGTCTTGGTTGATCTGATCGGCGATGTCGTAGTCGCCGCTCTGCACGCCGGCGATGCGGGTGGCCACCTGGGAGACGGGGTAGAAGGACACCGTGTCGGCCAGCGCCTCACGCTTCCCCGAGTATCCGCTCGCCGGCTCCGACCGGGCTGCGTAGTTGTCGAACCGAGCGAGCTTGACGTACCGATCGGGGGCCCACTCCACGAACTTGTAGGGGCCGGTGCCGATGTACTGCTTGAGGTTGCCGGTGCCGGTGGCGTCGGCGATCTCTTTGGGCATGATCGCCGCGGCGCCGTTCGGGAGGGCCAGGAACGAGAGGAGGGGCGCGAACGGAGCCTTGAGCTTCATGACGACGGTATACTTGTCCCCCGCCGTGGTCGATTCGACGTCCTTATAGACGGAAGACCCCCGCGGGCTGACCTTGCCCCACCGTTCGAGGGACGCGACGACGTCATCGGCCGTCATCTCCTTGCCGTTGTGGAACGGGACGTTCTTCCGCAGCGTGAAGGTGTAGGTCAAGCCGTCCTTGCTCTCCGTATACGATTCCGCCAGTAACGGTTGGACCTTCCAGTTGGTGTCGAAGGTGAACAGCTCTTCGAAGATGGGCAGCGTGATAATCGATGTGAGGTCCGCGGTGGTGGCGACGGTATCCAGGGTGAGCGGTTCGCCGATCTCGGCGATTCGCAGGGTCCCACCCCGGCGAGGGGCGGCGGACGTGGAAAAGACCAGGCTTCCCGTAAGGGCGACGATCGCCACGAGGACGATCGCGGACCCCGCGGAGTTCCTGAACCGCATCGATACACTCCTCCTTTCGGGTGATTGCAACGACGACGCGCCGGCCGCGAGTGGAGCCCGACCGACTGCCTCTCCCATCTCCTCTTACGCGAATCCTCTCGTCGTCATCGACGGCACGTGCCGGTCGCTCCCGTCTCGGGACGAGGCCTGCCGCATAGTCGTCGGATGCGCCGCGATCGCCGGCGCATCGGATCGTCCGGCGCAGTTCACGAATCTCGCCCCCGCCTTCCCGGCGCCCATCACCTCGGAATCCCCCCAAAGACGCGCACGAGCTCCGCAGCCAAGAATTGATCGGAGCTCGGAGCCCTCGGGACGGAGGGCGGGAAGCGATGCGTGGCCTGTGCGCTGTGCTTCGGGGGATGCCGAGGGCGTTCCTGCATTTTCGGGGAGGGATGCCCACCGGCATGGGGGAAGCCACAGTCGATGGCCGCCGCACCCACCGGGGTGGTGCTCCGCGATCTCCTTCCGCCCGCCGGGCTGCGCCCGAGCATCCCGGCCCGCCAGATGGCCGAGTTGAGCGGGGAGGCGGCGGCCCTCGGTTTTCAGAGTGCCTGGGTGACCGAGGGCCGGGGGAAGGAGAGCTTCGCCATGCTCGGGGCGATGGCGATGGCCACCCGCCGGATCGGGCTCGGTACCAGCATCCTCCCGATTTTCTCCCGCCCCCCCACCGTGGCGGCCATGGCCGCGGCGACCGTGGACGACCTGTCGGAGGGGCGACTGATCCTTGGCCTCGGCGCCGGGCACGCGGCGGTGACCGAGTCGGGTCACGGCGTCCCGCTTCCACACCCCCGTCAGCGCGATGCGCGAGTACGTGGAGGCGGTCCGCCTGGTGCTGGCGGGCGGGTCGGTTCGGTACCGGGGCGAGCTCGCGCGGATTCGGGAGTTTCAACTCGAGTTCGCCCCGCGTCGCCGCGTGCCCGTCTTCGTGGCCGCCCTGGGGCCGATGATGCTGCGGCTCGCCGGCTCCCTCGCCGATGGAGTGATCCTGACCTGGTGTCCCCCCGCTCGGCTTTCCTGGGCGGGTGAGCGGGTCGCCGAGG
>DATEHM010000166.1:0-16253 GCA_035279545.1 bacterium
CTGCGCAGCGCCTGGCGGGACGCGGCCGCGCCGCCGGCCCCCGGCGCCCCGATCACCGCGGCCTGGCTGACCCGGCGGCTCGGCGACATCCTCCCCCGCGAGGCGATCGCAGTGACGGAGCTGGTCACTCACGCCCCCGAAACCGCGCGACACCTCCCCCGATCGATCCCAGGGTCACTGCTGTCGGCGGGAGGCACCAGCCTGGGCTGGGGATTGGGAGCGTCCATTGGGGTCAAGTTGGCGCGCCCCGAAGCGGAGGTGGTCTGTCTCGTGGGCGACGGGTCGTTCCTGTTCGGGGTGCCCTCGGCGGCGCTGTGGATGAGCCGGCAGTACCGGGCCCCGTTCCTCACCGTCGTCTACAACAACAGGGGCTGGGCGGCGGCACGGGATGCCACGCGGCGCCAGCACCCCTCGGGGTATGCCGTGCGCACGGGGGATTTCTTCAGCAGCTTCGGCCAGGGGGTTGATTTCGCGGCGATCGCCGCGGGCGCGGGCGGGTACGGGGAGCGTGTCGTCAACCCTGAGGACTTGCCGGCGGCGGTGGGCCGGGCGCGCCGGGCCGTCCGCGATGGGCAGGCCGCCGTCCTCGACGTGCCGATCACACCGGTGTGAGGAGGAAGGGAATGTTCGCTCGAGCGCGTCCGCGATCTCAGAGGTCTCGCTGATGCCCCGGGGCAAGGGGACGAGAATCGCTCGCCGCACCGCTTCCAGAGGAACGCGACCAACGCTGAGGCCGCCGGGCCTCATCGTCAACTGGCTCAAGGGAGATCCGGTGGAGACCCGGGCAAACTCCTGGCTGGAGTGGTCCGGCACGTGGGAGCTAGACGCGGTGTATCTGGGCGCGCCGTTCGACGGCGCCGGCACGGTCCGCTCCGGGTCGCGGCATGCCCCTGACGCCGTCCGGTCCGCGCTGCCGGGATACACGACCTACAGTACGACCGACGGCGTCACGATGGATCATCTCCGAGCGGCGGACGTCGGGGACGTCGTGACGATCGTGACCGATATGGATAGAACATTCCGGCACATCTCCGACGCCACCCGATTCCTCTCCGGGCGGGGGATCCGGGCGGCGATCATCGGCGGGGACAACTCCATCTCCTATCCCACGGTGCGCGGCCTGTGCGAAGGGCTGCCGGGCAAGACCATCGCCCTCATCCAGATCGATGCGCATCACGATCTCCGCGAATCCCACCTCGGCGCCTTGTCCAGCGGCGTGCCCTACCGTCTGCTGCTGGAGCGGCATCCCGATCAGGTCCGGGGATCGCAGATGACCCAGATCGGCATCGCGGACTTCTGCAACAACCCGACGCATCATCGATACGCCAAAGCGCACGGGATGGCCGTCCTCTCCAACACGGAGGTGTGGCGGCGGGGAATCCGCTACGCGATCGATGTGGCGCTGGAGCGAGCCAGGAAGGCGGACGCGATCTACATCTCCATCGACGTCGACGGCGTGGACCAGTCGAGCGCCCCCGGCACCGCCGCCCCCAACCCCTTCGGGCTCGACGGCCGCGACGTGATCATGGCCGTGCGCGAACTGGCCGCCCAACGGACCTGCGCGGGGCTGGAGATCGTGGAGCTTTCGCCACCGACCGACCACTTCGGCATGACCGCGAATTGGGCCGCCGCCGTCGTCATGAACTTCTTCTACGGGCTGGCACGGCAGAAGAAGACCCGGTGAACCCCCTGCTCAACGATCCCCGCCCACGGGACGGGCGATGTACCGGCCGGAACCGCCCGGCAACCGCAGTGCGTCGCCATCCAGGAGCACACGGCCGCGAAGGAAACTCATCACCGGCCACCCGCGTACCCGCCGGCCGTGGTACAGGGTGTAGCCGGATCCGCCCACCTGGTCCTCGCTGCGGATTTCCGCCTCGCGCTCCGGATCGATGAGCACGAGGTCGGCATCCATGCCCGGGGCGATGACCCCTTTCCCGGCCAGGCCGAAGATGCGTGCGGGGGTCGCGGCGAGGAGGCGGGCCAGCACCGTCGGCGGGACCCGGTGCCTCCGGAAGGCATCCCACATCACGGGCAACATCGTCTGCACGCCGGGAGCCCCGTACCAGCACTCGAAGATGTCGCGGAAGCCCCCGGCCTTCGTTTCGCGGGAATGGGGGGAGTGGTCAGACCCGATCACCTGAATCCGCTCGGCCGAAAGAAGGTGCCAGAGGCCATCGGCGGCCGCGCCGTCGCGCAACGGCGGCGAGATCTTGGCCAGCGGACCCCACCGTTCCAGTTCGCGATCGGTGAGCTCCAAGTACTGCGGGCAGGTCTCGGCCCAGACCGCCTGCCCTTCGTCCCGTGCGGCCGCAATCCGCTCCACCCCCCGCGGCGTGCTCACGTGCACCACATAGAGGGGGCACCCCGTCAACCGCGCGTACCGCACGGCCTTGTCGATCGCCAGCCATTCCGCTTCGTCGGGATGTGTCCAGCGGAAATCCACCGGCGCGACACGCCCGCGGGCTCGCTGGACGGCAATCCGCCGATCGATCACTTCCCCGTCCTCGGCGTGCACCAGCAACAGGCCGCCCGCCGCGGCGACCGCCTCCATGACGGAAAGGAGGTGGCCGTCGCTGGACATGCGGCCGATGGACCGGTAGGCCAGGAACAGTTTGAAAGACGGGATCCCTTGGGCGATCAATCGGGGGATCTCGGCCAGCACCCCGTCGCGTTCGGCGAGCCAGGCGTGAAAGGAAAAATCGATCACACCCTCGCGCGCGCCCAGATCGCGGAATTCGTTCAGCAGGTCAGAGGCGGAAACGCGCTGGGACGCGCTGGGCAGCAGATGGACGATGCCGCACGTCACTCCGCCGCGCGCCGCCGCAGCCATCGTGATCGGGAGAGCGTCGACATGATGGCTGTGGATGTTGCAGTGAAGGTGCACGTCGATGACGCCGGGAAGCACCACTCGCCCTTCCGCATCGACGGTCCGCTCCGCCCCCGCGAGCGTCCCCGGCGCGCCAAGCGCGGCAATCCGTCCGTCGGCAACGCCGATGTCGAGCCGACGGACCGCGTCGGGGGTGACGACCTCCCCGCCCCGGATGAGCAGGTCAAACTGCCGCACGGCCCTCCCTCCAGGCGGCGCCGCCCGTGATCCGGGCGCTCCGGTCCGGCGGCGCCCCACGCCGCCTTTCCCCCCGGACTGCGCCCCCCTCGAGCACCGGCCAGGTTCGGTCGTCGCGTGCGCCTTTCCTGCCTGCCGAACGGCAGGGGTGATCGATGGCACCCATCGAATGAAATGGCGGTTGCATGTCTGGCGCTGAAGAATTGAGAACCCTCCATGAGCACGCGGCGTGGTCCTCACCGGGGCGGCCGGGTACATCGCCCAGCGGATGTTTCCCGAGCTGCAGAAGCGATGGGGAAACCGATTCCGGGCTGGTGGTGGCGGATCTCACTCGGCCAGATCGCAGCGAATACTGCCGCTACTTCCGCGGAGCCGACGCCGTGATCCACTGCGGGTACGTCAGCGCTCTGGGCCTCGATGCCACCATCTGGCAGGACAACAGCGACGCCAAGTTCTGGGCGGAGCATCAAAACGTCGCGTTCGCCTACATGACGACCGTCCAGTCGGCAACGTCCATTGCCGCTTTGGCCCGCTGTTCCACCAGCAATACGGCTTTCCACAGACCGGCGAGCCGACGAACGCGCTCCCGCAAGAGCATGTCGGGCCAGCTCGGGCGAGAGATTGGCGGTCGGCTCGTCCAAGATCACCACCTGCGGATCCAGCATCAATACGCGACCGATGGCGAGCATTTTCCGCTCACCGCCGCTGAGCTTGTCTGCGCGCCGCACACCTCTGCGATACGCTGCGCAATCGCCGAGCGCTCCAGGAGATAGCCGCCCACAAGTGGGAGAGCAGGCCTGAGGCCGGATCTGCCTTTCCGAGTTGAGAGCCACGTTGAGGAACCCGTAGTGTCCTGAGTCAGGAATTCGCTGACAGAATCTGGCGATGCTCGCCAGGATTTGATCAGCGGTTTTGGTCCAAATGAACGGCTTGGGAGCTTGGTGCTGATGGTCGATGTAGCGGTAGATCGCGGTTTCCAGTTCACGGGTGCTCCGGTGGACGCCCCAGCGGGGTTGTTTTTCCGTGAGGGCGGTGAAGAAACGCTCCACCAAGTTGAGCCACGTCGCGCCGTCACGACGCGCTCCACGTCGTCATCCCGGATCGTGCGCGGGGCGGAGCCAACGGCCGTCCACCCGGCATGGAGGCACCTCCGATCAGCGGTTCGTCCACCATACCAGGGGCACTAGAGTTATTCAACATGTTTCTAACTCAGGACACTATGAGCTGCTTGAAGAACCACATCGGGGCGCAAATCCCCGGTCGGCCAACACGCACCGGCGATCTAATTTAGGTCCGGTTGCGGCCGGGGTTTTTCCTCCCGGTCTGTGCCGCGCTCGAGAGGGCACCGGATGCGGTTCGCTGGCCCGCCGGACGACTGGCCGCGGCGGCGTTGTCGGCGAACACACGAGGTCGGAGGAGAGGGAACTGGGAGGGCAGAACAAGCGTAGAGACTCGGTTTGACGTCATACGTTGCCCAGGGGGGGAAAGCGCGTATGGCCACACACACCGCGCTCCGGGAACGCGAAGCCATCTACTATCCAGAAGATCGCTTGCCCTGGCTTCAAACGACCTTTCTCGGCATCCAGCACGTCATGGCCATGTTTGGCGCCACGGTCCTTGTGCCGCTCATCCTTGGGTTCAACGTGAACACGGTGCTTTTCTTCAGTGGCGTGGCCACCTTGATCTTCCTCGCCATGACCGGCGGCAAGATCCCGAGCTATCTCGGATCTTCCTTCTCCTTCATCGGATCGGTCCTCGCCATTCAGGGCGGCGCTGGGCATAATCAATCGCTCGCCTTCGCCGGGATCTTCATCGCGGGCGCGTTGTACTTCCTCGTCGGGTTGATTGTTCACATGGCCGGGACCAAGGTCATCCGCTTTTTCATGCCTCCGGTCGTGACCGGCACGGTCGTGGCGGTCATCGGCCTCGCCCTCGCCGGCACCGCCTGGGCCAACTACTCCAAAGGCCTCTTCACCGCGACGATCACGTTGCTCGCCGCTGCACTGGCGAGTGTCTATCTGCGCGGGTTCCTGCGCCTCCTGCCGATTCTCGTCGGGATCGTCGTAGGCTACCTGGTTGCGCTGGTCGATCCCTCTTGTGCCGCGGCCTCGGCGGGGTGCCATGTCAACTTTAACCTGGTGACCGGGGCGCAGTGGTTCGGTCACCCCCAGTTTAGTTTCCCGCCGCAGTTCAGCGCGAGGGCGGTGAGCCTGTTCTGGTTCATTCCCATTGTCCTCGTCGCAGAAAACGCCGGTCACATCTACGCGATCAGTGGGTTGATGAAACGGGACCTGAGCGGGTCGCTCGGTCGAGCCTTCATGGGGGATGGGGTCGGAACAATGTTGAGTGCGCTCTTCGGGGGCACCGGGGAGACCACGTACGCGGAGAACATTGGGGTCATGGGCGTCACGCGGGTGTTCTCGATCCCGGTCTACGTGGTGGCCGCCGTGGCGGCGCTGCTGCTCGGGTTTATCCCCAAGTTTGGCGGATTGGTCGACAGCATTCCGGTGAGCGTGCTCGGGGGAATCGAACTGTACCTGTTCGGGCTGATCGCCGCCATCGGAGGCAAGATTTGGGTGGACGGTCGCGTCGACTTCTCCAACCGGGCCAACCTGGCCACGGCGGCGATCCCGCTCATCCTGGCGGCGGGCGGCGCAAGCATCAAGCACGGCTCCTTCGAGCTCAACAATCTGGGCCTGGGCGCCCTGGGGGCGATTATCCTCTACCAGATCCTCAGGCCGGGCATGGCGGACCCCGGGCAGTCCACCGCTGCCGACGACCCCCCGGCGGCCGACCGCAGGCGCTAGCGGGAGTCAAGAGAGGACGATCCAGCGGAGGCGCAGTCCTCCCGGGCCTGATGGCGGCATGCCCCCGCGTGGCCTCCGGAGCCACGCGAGAACATCGAGACGCTCCGCCCGGAGGGAACGGCCCCAGCCCCGGGTCGTCCCCTCTCGGTTAGGATTCCTCCCTCAACCGATAGCCCACCCCCGGCTCGGTCTGGATGAACCGGGGGCGGGCCGGATCGGGTTCCAGCTTGCGCCGGAGGTTGCTGACGTTCACTTGAAGCAGGTGCGCATCTTGCTCGTACTCCACGCCCCAGACTTGGCGCAAGAGATGGCGGTGGGTCAATACCCTCCCGGCCTGGGAGATGAGCGCTTTCAGCAGGTCATACTCGGTGGGGGTCAACGCCACCTCGCGCCCCGCGACCGTCACCTGCCGCCGGGCGAAGTCCACTTTGAGGTCGCCCGCGGTCAGCACCGGTGCATCACGCGGAGGGCCGGCATGGCGGAGGGCCACCCGGATCCTGGCGAGCAATTCGTCGACGCCAAACGGCTTCGTCAGGTAGTCGTCGGCGCCGGCATCGAGGGCCGCAACCTTCATCTCTTCCTGATCGCGAACCGAAAGGACAATGATCGGCGCCTGCGTCCGCTCCTTGAGTCGTTTAGTCAGGTCGATCCCGTCCAGATCCGGGAGCCCGAGATCGAGGATGACCACGTCGGGGCGGTTGGCGACCGCCGAACTCAGCCCCTCTTGGCCGGTCTCGGCCTCAAACACCTTATGGCCGTGCGCGCTGAGGGAGACACGCAGGAAGCGCCGGATCGCCTGCTCATCGTCGACCACTAAGACCCGCAAGCCCGACTCGGGCATCGGTGACTAGCCCGTCGACGGGACGGCGATACCCATGGGAACGGCGAACGTCACCGAGGTCCCGCCTCCTTCCCGGTTCTCCGCCCAAATGCGCCCCCCGTGCAGCTCCGCCACACCTGCGCTTATCGAGAGGCCCAATCCGACCCCACCGGCATCCCGCGGCCGGCGAATGCGGTAGAACTTGTCGAAGATTCGCTCCGCCTCGCCCGAGGGGATCCCAGCCCCCCGGTCCGCAATCCGAATGTGGAGCACGGATCCGACCGGCGCGGCGTGGATCTCGATGGGCGTTCCCGGCGGCGAATACTTGATGGCGTTGTCGAGGACGTTCGCTAGCGCCTGGGTGACGAGGACAAAGTCCATCCGCACCGGTGGAAGGTCTGGGGCGACATCGATCGTGACCTCGCGGCCCCTCAGGGTCTCCCCGAATTTGCTCACTACCGTTCCGATCAACTCCTCCGCGTCGGTTGGGGCAAGGCGCAGTTTGAGCGCCCCGGCCTCCAACCGGGTCATCTCGAGGAGATTCCCCACCAACCGGTTCATGTGCTCGGCCTGTTCTCTCGCCGTCTCGAGCAGTTCGCGCCGCTGGACATCGTCGAGGATCGTCCCCGGATCTGCCAGACTGCTCAGGGACCCGGTAATCGAGGCCAGGGGCGTGCGCAGTTCGTGCGACACCGAGTCCAGCAGGGCCGCCTGCAGCTTCTCCGTCTCGCGCAGCACCTCGACGCGGCGGGCGACATCGACAAGCTGCATGCGTTCGATGGCGAGCGCCGCCTGGTTCGCGAAGGCCATGGCGAGGTTGCGCTGCTCGGGCGTCAGCGGCTCCGCGGTCGTGGCCGGGCGAACCGCCAGCACGCCGCGTACGGCCTGCGCGGTCTTGAGGGGGAGGTACCGGGCCGAGGCGGCGGGGAGCGTATCGGTGCCGTGGCCCGCGGCCTCGCCGTGCTCGAAGACCCATGCGGCGACGGCCAGCTCATTGTCGTCCAGAGGGAACCCCGGCGCCCGGTAGACCGGCTGAAGCCGTCCACCCACGGGCACGAACACGGCCACCTCCCGACTGAACGTGGCGGCGATGTGCCGGGCGACGGCCGCCGCGATCGCCTCGAGTCCACTCGTGGCTGCCAAATCGCCGCTCAATGCGTAGAGCGCAGCCGTATAGGCCTCCCGCTGCCGCGAGGCCTGGGCCTGTTCCCTGGCCCGACCGGCAAGCGAGCTGATCACGACACCCACCACGAGCAGGCCGAGGAAGGTCAGCAGATACTGCGTGTCGGACACCGCAAACGAGAAGTGCGGTGGCACGAAGAAGAAGTCGAACATCACAACGCCGAGCGCCGCCCCGAGGATCGCGGGCCCCCGTCCCCACTCGAGGGCAATGATCACCACCGCCAGCAGGTAGGGCATCGTCAGGTTCGCCGGGTCCAGACGATCCCGGACCAGGCTACTCGTCGCCGTGACCAGCCCGATGATCGCCGCGCTGTAGAGGTAAGGCGTGCGCGGGTGCGCCTCGGCTTTTCGTTCCGCCCGGAAGTGGCGGAGGCGCTCCGCCGGACCGCGGATCACGTACACATCGGTGGCGCCGCTCGTCCGGATGATGCGATCGACGACGGCTCCCCGAACCAGTTCAAACCACCACGGCCGGCGCGATGCTCCAACGATGATCTTGGTGATGTTCTGGGCCCGCGCGTAGCGGATCACCTCTTCGGCCACGCCCGTACCGGGGAGCCTGACCAGCGTCGCCCCCAGATCCTCCGCCAGCCGCAGCAGCCGGGCGAGCCGGTCGCGCTCCTCGTCGGTGTACCGGCGATCCTCGGCAGTCTCCACGTGCAGCACGGTCCACTCCGCGTCCAACCCGGTGGCCAGGCGCCGTCCCGTCCGCACCAACCGCTCCCCCACCGGGCTGGGGTCGAGACAGACCAGCACCCGCTCCCCGGCCGGCCACGGCCCGGGGATCGCATGCGCCCCCATGTAGGTCCGCATCTGACGGTCCACACGACCGGCGACGTACCGCAGCGCGATCTCCCGCAGCGCGTTGAGATTGCCTGGCCGGAAGAACTTTTCCACCGCCCGGCTTGCCTGCTCGGGGAGGTACACCTTCCCCTCGTGCAGGCGCTGGGTGAGCTCATCGGGGGGCAGATCCACGACATCGATCTCGTCGGCCTCTTCGAGGATCCGATCGGGCACGGTCTCGTGCACCGTGATACCGGTGATCTGCGCGACAACATCGTTCAGGCTCTCGACGTGCTGGATGTTCAGGGTGGTGTAAACGTCGATCCCCGCCGCGAGCAGCTCGTCGACGTCCTGGCAGCGTTTGGTGTGGCGTGAGCCCGGCGCGTTCGTGTGCGCGAGCTCGTCCACGAGAGCCAGTTGCGGCCGGCGGTGCAGGACCGCATCGAGGTCCATCTCTTCGAGGGCGACCCCGCGGTACTCCACCCGCCGCCGCGCGATCAGCCGCAGGGCCGTGAGCAGCCCCTCCGTCTCCTGCCGCCCGTGGGTTTCCGCGTAGGCGACGACGACGTCCCGCCCCTGGGCCAGTTGCTCGCGCGCCGCCTCAAGCATGGCGTAGGTCTTCCCCACCCCCGCGGCAAACCCGAGGAAGATTCTCAGTTTTCCCCGTTGCTTCCGCCGCTCCTCGGCGGCCGCCTGCTCGAGGAGCGCTTCGGGGCGAGGTCGGTCGGATTCGATCGCCACAGCGCTAGGATATCACAGCTGGCCCAGCCGAGGATCGGGCTCACCCCGGCGCGTTTCCGCGATCGGAGGATCTGCAGGGGTGGCCATCCGTCGGCCGTCCGGCAGGATTACTTCGAACGATCGAGGGCCAGGTTCAGCTCAAGCACATTCACCCGCGGCTCCCCCAGGATGCCAATTTGGCGGCCTTCGGTGTGCTTCTGAACGAGCTGGCGGACCGTCTCCGCGGACATCTTCCGCACCCGAGCGACCCGGGGCACCTGGTACAGGGCCGCCGCGGGGCTGATGTGCGGATCCAGCCCACTTCCCGAGGCCGTCACTAAGTCCACCGGGATCGGCACCGCGTTCCCCGGATCAGCCGCCTTCAGGTCCGCCACGCGTTGCTTCACCGCGTCGAGGAGCGCCTGGTTGGTGGGGGCCAGGTTCGAGCCACTCGACGAGGCGCCGTTATACGCCTGCGGCGATGTCGCCGAGGGCCGCCCCCAGAAGTACTTCGGGTCGGCGAACGGCTGGCCGATCAGCGCTGAGCCGACCAGGTGACCGTGTTCGATCATCGGGCTGCCACTGGCCTGCCACGGGAACAGGACCTGCGCCACGCCGGTGATGGCGAACGGGTAGATCAACCCCAGCAGAACCGTCAACAACAGGGTCAGCATCGTCGCCGGATACAGTTGCTTACGCATGATCCTCCGCTCCTTTCCGCCGCGCCGCAGCGCTACCGCAAGCCCAACGCGGCCAGGAGGACGTCGATGAGCTTGATCCCGATAAAGGGCGCAATGACCCCCCCGACGCCGTAGACGAGCAGGTTGTCCCGCAGGATCCGGGCCGCTCCCGCGGGGCGGTACTTCACGCCGCGCAGCGCCAGCGGGATCAGGGCAACGATAATCAACGCATTGAAGATCACCGCCGACGAGATGGCACTCTGCGGCGTCGCCAAGCGCATGAAATTCAAGGCGCCGAGCACGGGGTACGTCGAGGCGAACGCCGCCGGAATGATGGCAAAGTACTTGGCCACGTCGTTCGCGATGCTGAAGGTCGTCAGGGCGCCGCGGGTCATCAGCAGTTGCTTGCCGATCTCGACGACCTCGATGAGCTTCGTGGGATTGCTGTCGAGGTCGATCATGTTTGCGGCTTCGCGGGCCGGCTGAGTCCCCGTGTTCATCGCCACCGCGACGTCGGCCTGCGCCAGGGCGGGGGCATCGTTCGTCCCGTCCCCGGTCATCGCCACGAGCCGACCGCCCGTCTGCTGTTCGCGGATCAGCTTGAGCTTGTCCTCGGGTTTGGCCTGGGCCAGGAAGTCGTCCACGCCGGCCTCCGCAGCGATGGCTGCCGCCGTCAACGGGTTGTCGCCCGTGATCATCACGGTGCGAATCCCCATCCGCCGCAACTGCAGGAATCGTTCCTTGATGCCACCTTTGACGATGTCCTTGAGGTGGATGACCCCCAGGATCGCATTCCCGCGCGAGACGACGAGTGGGGTCCCTCCCGACCGGGCAATGCGGTCGACCACCGTGTTGAGCCCAGCGGGGATGCTCGCTCCCAGCATGCGCACGTGCTCAATGATGGCGTCGGCCGCCCCTTTGCGGATGACGAGCCCATCCAGATCGACCCCGCTCATCCGGGTTTGGGCGCTGAACGCCACGAACTTGGCACCCTGCGCCGCCTCCGGCCCCGTGCCCACCGTTCGGCCGCGCAGGCCGTACTTCTCCTTCGCCAGCACGACGATGCTCCGGCCCTCTGGCGTCTCGTCCGCCAGCGACGCCAGTTGAGCGACCTCGGCCAGTTGATGGATGTCACCACCGCCCACCGGGAAGAACTCCACGGCCTGACGGTTGCCCAGGGTGATGGTGCCGGTCTTGTCCAGCAGCAGGACGTCGACATCGCCGGCCGCCTCGACCGCGCGCCCGGAGAGGGCGATGACGTTGCGCTTGATCATGCGGTCCATTCCGGCGATGCCGATCGCGCTGAGCAGCCCGCCGATCGTGGTGGGGATCAGGCAGACCAGCAGGGCGACGAGCACCGTGATGGTCACCGGAGTCCCCCGCCCGGCGACGCCGGCGCTGAACACCGAGTAGGGCAGCAGGGTTGCGCAGACGATCAAAAAGAGGATCGTAAACCCCGCCAGCAAGATGTTCAGGGCGATCTCGTTCGGGGTCTTCTGACGGCGCGCGCCTTCGATCAACCGAATCATGCGATCGATGAACCCTTCACCGGGATCCGCGGTCACCCGAACGATCAGCCAGTCGGACAGGATCCGCGTGCTGCCGGTCACCGCGCTGCGGTCTCCCCCAGATTCTCGGATCACGGGGGCGCTCTCCCCCGTGACCGCGCTTTCATCGACGGACGCAATCCCCTCGATCACCTCGCCATCGGAGGGGATCGTGCCCCCCGCCTCCACGAGCACCAAATCGCCTTTCCGGAGCGCCGTCGAGGACACGGTCTCGTACGGGGCGTTCCGCTCCGGCCGCCGCAGGCGCCGCGCGGGAGTCTCGCGGCGCGCCCGGCGCAGCGCCTCGGCTTGGGCCTTCCCCCGGCCCTCCGCCAGGGCCTCGGCGAAGTTGGCGAAGACCACGGTAAACCACAGCCAGATCGCCACGCTTCCAATGAAGGGGGCGGGCGCCTCGCCGCGGCCCACTACCGCCTGAAAGAACAGGATCGTGGTGAGCACGCTGCCCACCTCGACGACAAACAGCACGGGGTTCCGGATCTGCTGCCGCGGGTCGAGCCGCAGGAACGAATCGCTGATCGCCGTGCGCCAGATCATCGCGACCCGGGTCGCGGGTGTTGCCTTCGGCTCCATCTGCACGCTCACGTCCGTCTCCTCACTTGAAGACCGTGCCCGCCTGAAGCAGCAGGTGCTCGACGATCGGGCCGAGCGCCAGCGCCGGCAGGAAGCTCAGCGCCCCAATGATGACGGTCACCGCGACGAGCCAGAGGACGAACTGTCCGGTGTGGGTGGGCAGGGTGCCCAGGCCGGCCGGGACCTTCTTTTTGGCGGCCAAGGAGCCGGCGATCGCCAGCACCGGCACAATCTCCCAAAACCGCCCGAGCCACATCACCACGGCCCCGACGTCGTTATAGAATGGGCTGTTGCCGTTGAGTCCGGCAAACGCGCTGCCGTTGTTGTTGCCCTGGGAGGTGAACGCATACAGGATCTCGCTGAACCCGTGGGGGCCAGGGTTGGATACCCCGGCCCTCCCGGCTCCGGTGGCCACGCCGAGGGCCGTGCCGATCAGCACGACCGTCGGCATGACCAGCACGACCACCGCGGCCATCTTCATCTCGAAGGCCTCGATCTTCTTGCCGAGAAACTCCGGGGTGCGTCCCACCATCAACCCGGCCACGAAGGCGGCGAGGATCACGAGGACCAGCATATCGTACAGTCCGGTCCCGACCCCCCCATAGACGACCTCGCCCAGATGCATCAATACGAGCGGCACCATCCCAGCGAGGGGCGTATACGAATCGTGCATCGAGTTGACCGACCCATTGGAGGTGGCCGTCGTCGCCGTCGCCCAGAGCGCCGAGTCGGCGATGCCGAACCGGACTTCCTTGCCCTCCATGTTCCCGCCGGGCTGGAGGGCGCTGGCGGCCTGGTCGACCCCCAGGGGTTTGAAGAGGGGATTCCCCCCCTGCTCAAATCCCTCGGTCACCGCCAGCAGCGGAAGGAACATCAGCGTCATCGCCGCGAGCACCGCCCACCCCTGCCGGGTGTCTCCGATCATCTTGCCAAACGTGTAGCACACTGCGGCGGGCAGCAGCAGAATCGCCAGCATTTCCAGGAAGTTCGAGAACGGGGTCGGGTTCTCGAACGGGTGCGATGAGTTTGTGTTGAAGAATCCGCCGCCGTTCGTCCCAAGCTGCTTGATGGCGATCTGGGAGGCGGCCGGCCCGACGGCGATCGTCTGTTCCGTCACCTTGATCGTCTTCGTCGTTGGCTGACCCTTCGCATCCAGCACCGGCTTCCCGTTCGCGTCGGTCACCGGCTGCTCGTAGGAGGTCTGCTCGACTAAAGTCGCCGTCGCATAGGGCGACAGCGTCTGCACGACCCCTTGGGAGGCCAACAGCAGAGCCAGAACGGCCGAAAGGGGCAGCAGGATGTACAGACACCCTCGGACGGTGTCGGTCCAGAAGTTACCGATCGCCTGCGCCGAGCGGCGCGCCAGGCCGCGGATCAAGGCCACCAGGACGGCCAGGCCGACCGCGGCGGAGACGAAGTTCTTCACGGTGAGCCCCGCCATCTGGGTCAGATAGCTCAGCGTGCTCTCGCCGCCGTAGTTCTGCCAGTTGGTATTGGTGGCGAAGGACACGGCCGTATTCAAGGACAGGTCGGGCGAGACCGCGCTCATGCCCTGAGGGTTCAGCGGCAGGATCGCCTGCAACCGCTGAAACGCGTACAGAAGCAACATGCCCACCGTGGTGAAGACCAGCATAGCCACCGTATACGTCTGCCACGACATATCCTCATCGGGGTTCACCCCGCACCACCGGTAGAGAAGGCGCTCCAGGGGACCGAGCACTCGATCGAAGAGGGTGCCCTCCCCCTGGTATACTCGGGCCATGTATGCGCCCAGCGGTTTGACCAAGAGGAACACCACCACGAGATAGAGCACAATGCGGACCAAATCGATGGCCCTCATACGAACCACTCCGGCTTCAGCAGGGCGCAGACCAAGTACACGAAGAGCGCGACAGAGAGGATGCCCGCGAGCACGATCATGCCCTCACCGCCCCATCAGCCGCGCCAGACCGGGGACCAACGCGATGGTTGAGACAAACAGCAGGAGCATCAGCGCGATGATCAGAACATCCCACACCTGCGATTCCCCCTCATCGGCCCGGATGATGCTTGGCCCGGCGCGTTGCCCGTTCGAGTATGCCACAGGCGGGATTCAAGGGGCGCACAAGAACACGCCCGAATCCATCAAGAATTGGTCAAGACCCCCACACCGCCCCACGAAGGGTCCCGACGTCCGGAGAATCTAGGAAGGGATCGCCGCCCTCTCCGTCCCGTGGAGCAGGTCGCCCCCCGCCTGGCCTCCGCGGGGCCCCCACAAATCACACGGCGCAAAGACAGCAGGAAATCGCTACACCCTCAGTGCCCGAAGAGCCGTCTGGTGTTCCGCTACCGCAGCCACCGGAGCCGTGGATCGAAGGCATCACGGATCGCGTCACCCAGCAAGTTGAAGCCTAACACCGCCAGGAAGAGCGCCACCCGGGAAACGTCGGATACCACCACGCGTCGACCATATAGCTGCGCGCCTGAGCGATAATCGCCCCCCGCTCAGGTGTTGGCGATTGAGCGCCCAGCCCGATAAAGCTCAGCCCCGCCGTTGCGAGGATCGCGTATCCGATATCGATCGAAGCCTGGATCACCACGGTCGTCCCGACGTTTGGCAGGAGATGTCGGAGGAGGATGCGGCTGCGGCCCGTCCCGACGGAGACCGCAGCGAGGACGAACTCCTGCTGCCGCAGCGAAAGGAGCTGCCCACGAACGAGGCGTGTGTACCAAGGCCACCAGGAGAGCGCGATCGCGACCATCGCATGGTATAAGCCCGGCCCGAGCGTCGCGGCGATCGCGATCGCCAGCACAAGCCGCGGGAACGCCAGGAAGACGTCGGTTGTGCGCATGATCGCCTCGTCCAGCCCGCCTCTCGTCGAGCCTGCGATCAGGCCCAACCCGACACCCAGGGTCATCGCGATCGTCAGCACCATCATGCTGACGTTGAGCGAGATGCGCGCACCGGTCATGACGCGGCTCAGGAAATCCCGGCCCAGGTTGCCGGTCCCAAACCAATGGCGCGGCGACGGTGGCAGGAGTTTGTCGCGGGCTGAGATGTGCAGAGGGTCGACCGGCGCCGCCGCCGGGCCGAATATCGCCAGCAGAATCAGAAAGGCCAACCCTGGAATGAGCGGATCCTAATGCGTCGCCTCCTACTCGCCCCGGAACTCGGGCGCTCGCTTATCACGGAAGGCTTGGATCCCCTCGCGGGCATCGTGAGAGGAGAGGATCAGCCGGGCCCAGTGTTCCTCCAGTTCCGCGGCCCGATCCACCCCTTCGCGATACTGACATCGCACCCCCTCCTTGATCGCCCGGAGCGCAAGGGGGGCACCGCTTGCAAGACGTTCGGCGACCCGCCGAGCCTCGGCATCCACTCCATCATCGGGGACCACCCGGCTCACCAGGCCAAGCTCCGCGGCCCGCTCGGCGTGAATATCCTCCCCCAGCAACAGCACGTCCAACGCTCGATTGCGGCCAATGTAGTGGACGAGACGCACCATGCCGAGGCTCCAGGTCGGGATAATCCCGAGATAGACGTCCCCCGCCCGGAACTTCGCGCTCGTCCCCGCGATGCGAATATCGCATGCCCAGGCCAGCCCCGTCCCGCCCCCGATGCACCAGCCCCGGATGGCGGCCACGATCGGCTTGGGGAATGTCTCGATCTCCTCGACAACGCGGCGACCGGCGTCTCGAAAGCGGCGGCCGCCATCATCGGGGTGCTGCGATTCCTCGTTCAAATCGGCCCCGGCACAGAACGCACGCGCTCCCGACCCCGTGAGAATGACTGACCGAGTCTCCGCCCGGGTCCGCACCAGGTCGAAGGCAGCGTGAAGTTCCCCCAGCATCTCCGCCGTCAGCAGGTTGAGGGGCCCGGCTGAGCGCAATCTGGGAAACCCGCCCACTGTGGGAGAGCACGAGCGTCGTGAACATAGCCTCCTCCTCCGAAAATCGTCTTGAAGCGGTCAAATAACGGTAGAATGGCTAGGCCGCTTCAACGGTCACCTTGTAGCCGAGCCGTTCCAGCCGCTTGACCGAATGCCGAACCACGGCATCCTTCTTGTGCTCGTCGTAGAA
>DATEHM010000167.1:0-4518 GCA_035279545.1 bacterium
CGCGCTGGATCGCCGGGCGCCTGTGGTCGCGGCGGCGCGGGAGTTTGTCGTTGAGTTCCCGGAGCGCGGTCTGCGCCTGGGCGAGCCGCCGCTCGCGTCCCCGAGCGTTCTCGGTCGCCTTCTGGGAGCTGCGCACCCAAATGATCCGATACCCGTCGGCGGTCGTGTACGTGCCCGCACAGCTGCTGAAGACATCCGGCGGGTCGGCCTTGCGGCGGCGATTGGGGATCGTGAGAATCGGGTGCCACCGGATCCCCTGCTCCCGCAGGCGGGCGCGGAACTGCTGATCCTCTTTCCACGTCCGCGGCATCACGGTGACAAACTGCCCACCGTACTGGGCGATATGGCGGAGGTTATCGACGGTACACAGCTTGCAGTCGGCGACGTAGATGAACTCGGCTCGGCCCACGATCGCCCGCAAAGCGTCCACGGTGCTCCGGTGTACCGTATCATCGGTGCGATGCCCGCTGAAGACGTCGTGCCACACGGGCACGGCACCGTCGGCGGTGGCGGTCAGGCCAAAGACGAGCTGCTTCAGGTCTGGGCGGTGATCCTTGTTATGGCCGTGGGTAATCTGCGGATCCCCGTGTGCCCCCGCGTAGGCTCCGTGAAAGGTCACCGTCGTCGTGTCATGGTGGAACCGGTGGGTGTCTAGCTCAAACTGTTTGATGATCCGTAACGCCAGGCGGAACCAGATGCTGCGGCCCCGTTCGGACGTGAGCGCGTCGAGGGCCCGCTTGAAATGTCGCTGCCAGGGTAAACAAAAAATGGCACAAGTAGGATCGAATCCAATTTTATTACCATGACTCATCAAAGGGAGAATCCAGGACTGAACGCTTGGCGCCCGAGGGGAAGCTTTCGTCTCACCGGGGTGGATAACACTTTTCCGCCGTTGTGGGGTGGTACAGTATTCAGACGTTGGAACTGGGTGGTTACAATTAAGTTCCAGCATCCCTCATGTAGAGTGGGCGAGAGCTCACCTTTGCATGGTACGAGCGAGCGGGGCGCTTATTCATGGAGCCGAACAGCGACTTCGATGTTGCCATCGATGCCGTGGCTCGGTGTGGTGGATATGCGCCGTGAGATTCCCCAATCAATGATCCAGATCTGCAAGAGGTGTGGGCCCAGGGGGGAAAAGTCATGCGACGGACATTGGCACTCATGATAGGCATGATGATCACACTCGGAATCCCCACTGTCGGGTGGGGGCAGACCGTGTCGGTCCCCAATCCTCCGCCAGACGTGGCGGTGGAAGACTTTCCCCAGGCCTGCCAGGAGCAGTATGCGTTGAAGCATGACCCAGTCCGCTATCCCCAGTTTGCCTGTCTCATGATTGCGAACAATATGGGCGTGGATTTGCTGGTCGAGTTGCGGTTCTTAGGAGGACCATATAATGGGACGGTCATTCGATCCGGAACTAGAGTCGTCATGATGAACTTGCCGCCGGCGACATGGCAGATGAAAATAGGTTGGATCGAGCCGAATCTCGTCTACCACCCGATCCAGACCCGGTACGTCGTCCTTGCTGCGGGAGATCTGGCCATTGAATCGTTAGGGCATTGATCCCAGAAGCCCGAGGGCGACGCCCGCGAGCAAGAGCGCGAAGGCGCCCCAGATCGCCATCCGCTCCGCCATCGGGCGGACCCGGGAGCCGGGCCCGTTGAACGACAGCAGGATGACGACCAGGAGCGCCCAGATCCCACAGGCCGCGAAGTAATAGTCCGCGGCCGTCCCGCTCACTTGTTCCCGATCGGCGCCTTCCAACCGAGCACGTTCTGGAGTCCCACGTAGGCGTCCACGAACGGCGACATGACCGCGACCACGACGTCCTTGTCGATCTGCGCGCCGGCCTTGTTGGCGTCGTCGACGAGCGTCCCGACGGCACCGATCACGGTCGCCTTCTTCGACGCCCCGGCGCCGCTCACGGTGTTCCAGAGCCCTTCGGCGGCATGGATGAGCTCGAGGATCGCAAACAGTTGCGGCATGACCAATCCTCCTCACGGTTCAGCGTGTCTCGCGATCGCGGTGCGTTTAGACGGGGAGCCAGTTCCACCAGGGGTTCTGATCCCGGAGGAACTTCGCGACCATCTGGACGGCCGCGGCGACTGTGATGCCGCCAAGCGCGCCGAGATGTAGCGCGCCGTACTTCGCCAGCAAGAGTTGGACGGCTTGGCCGCCGAACTGCGCGACGACCGTGCGGACGAACCGGAGCACCGCGGCGTAGTGCGGGCTGTACGGGGTCGGGCTGGGAGCCGATTGAGCCACAGGACTCACCTCCTGGGCCGGCGCGTGCGCCGGCGGATGCTCGACCGGGCCCACCAGCTCGAGAGCGGCCCAGGTGGCGATCATCCCGTTCACCTGGGCAATATAGAGGTCCGTGTTGTTCTCCGAGGGCGGGGCGTAGACCTCGCACACCTTGGACACCGTTGTCCGCCCGGCGCCGGCGTAGGCCGGCCCTTTCAGGAGCGCGCACCAGTCGTTGAGCGACGGCAGAAACGACGCGTACTGCGGCCAGCCGTCCGCGCGCTTGTAGACCGCCCCTTCCCATGTGGCGAACCGGAGGTTGCCCCAATCGAGGGTCGCGACCGCCACCCCGCGCGTCCCGCCGGTCGATTCCTTCAGGAAGAAGGCGAGCGCCACGGCGGGATTGAGCCCCCACGCGACGCAGATCTTGTACGCTTCGTCGGCCAGCGGCGTGACGGGCGAATGGACGTGCTCGAGGGCGGCCCGGAAGGTGGCCGGGGTGAGGGTCGGTCTGCCGGCGATCGCATAGTCGGCGCTCATGGGCCGGATCCCCCTGGGGGCGCCTCGTCCTGGATCGCGCGGAGGCGCTCGAGCGCGAGCAGCTTGTCGCGGTCCTCATGGTCGAGGATGGCGGAGAGCACCACGCCCATCGTGACGAGCAGGAGCGCGATGGAGCGGATGGAGACGAGCACCGTCGAAAAGTCCTCGGGGCCGCCGACGAGGATGGAGATGAGGCCGATGATGATGATGGCGACTTGCGTCGCGAGCCGGAACAGTTCCGCCCGCACCTGGCCGTCCGCCACGAGCCGGCGGGCGCCATCGACCCCGTTGGCTACAGTTAGGCTACAGCAGAGGGGTCTTGCTCGACAGGCACCGCGCGGAAACCCTTGATTTATATGGCGCGCCCGGCAGGATTTGAACCTGCGACCTACGGATTCGTAGTCCGGCGCTCTATCCGCTGAGCTACGGGCGCTCGATGCTCGCTTAAGAGTTTATCATATCACGCCACCCCGTTGAATCGTCTTAATGTTCGGTTCGCCACGTCGACCATGGCCTTGCCGTCCAGACCGCGCCAGACCCGAGGGCAGCCATCAATGTTGAACGACACTCGGTGGGCTTGGCGAGTCACCGGCATCCGGCAGCCTCTACAGATCCCCAAGCGGGAAACGCGGGAACCATCCCGGAGGAGACCGGTCCCGCTACAAACGACAAGGAGCGGGTCTCCCTGGCGCCGAAAGGCCATCGATGTTCCGAGGAGCCGAACAATGAGACGCCGCCTCACCGTCGTTGTCACAGTGCTCGCTCTTCTGCTCGGGGCCGGCGCGGCTTCGGCGGTGCCGCAGGCGCAGCTTGAGTTCTGGACGATTTCCCTCCAGCCGTTGCTCACGGCCTACGTTCAGGGCGTGATCGGCAGGTACGAGCACGCGCATCCCGGCGTGCACGTCCGCTGGATCGACCTCGAGTTGCAGGCCCTCGACCAGAAACTCCTGGCCGCGATCGCTGGAGGCGTCGCCCCCGACATCGTCAACCTCAACACCGAGATCACGATTCGGATGGCCCAGGCTCACGCCCTCGTCGATATGGACGCCGCCGTCCCGGCGGCCGCGCGTGCCCGATACTTCCCTAACATTTGGGCGTCGCTTCGCGTCCAAGGACGCGCCTACGGGATTCCCTGGTACGTGGAGCCCGATGTCCTCGCCTATAATCAGGCGCTGTTCCGGCGCGCCGGATTGGATCCCGCCCACCCTCCGGCAACCATGGATGCGTTCATCCAGACCGCGGTCACGATCAAGCAAAAGACCGGCGTGTACGGGTTCATGCCGAACGTAGACAAGATCCGGCTGCTCACGGTGTTTCAGGAGGAGGGGCTGCCGGTGCTCAGCCCGGACCGGCATCGGGCGGTCTTCAACACCCCGGCCCATGCAGCGCTCCTCGCGCGGTACGTTGACCTGTTCAAGCGCGACATGTTCCCGGCCGACACCCTCCAACGCGGGTATCTCGGCGCCACGGAACGGTACGGGGCTGGGCAGCTGACGATGCTCGTGATCGGGGCGGAGTTTCTTCTCCGGGTCCGCTTGGACGGCCCCGACGTGTACCGTGAGACCCTGGTTGCCCCGGCCCCCCTCGGTCGGGGGCGTGTGCTCGACTTGCCAACAATGGATCTGGCCGTTCCGCTGGTGAGCCGCCACCGCACCGAAGCGGTGGATTTCGCGTTGTTCGTCACGAACGATGAGAACCAACTCGGGCTCTCCCATATCGTCGTGGCCTTTCCCT
>DATEHM010000168.1:0-7872 GCA_035279545.1 bacterium
CCTCGCCGCCCTCGTCGCCGGGGTGCACGAGCAGTGTCGCGTCCCAGTGATGGCCGACGTCTCGACCCTGGAGGAGGGCATCGCCGCGGAAGCGGCGGGCGCCGATCTGGTGGCCACCACCATGGCGGGGTACACCCCGCACAGTCGGCAGAGGGCGGGACCGGACCTCGCGCTCGTGCGGGACCTCGCCGGGCGGGTCTCGGTCCCCGTCGTCGCCGAGGGGCGGATCCGCACGCCGGACGACGCGGCGGAGGCGTTCCGCGCGGGGGCGTGGGCGGTCGTCGTCGGCCGGGCGATCACGATGCCGGAGGCGATCACCGAAGGGTTCGTGCGCGCAGCGGCGGCGGCCCAGGGCGCGCGGCGGGGGAAGCCCCACTCCTAAGATGCGCATCGCGCGCGCCTGCCGGGATCCCCACGTCCAGGCCGTGGCAGCGTTCGCCGCCTACGCCGTGGTCTCCGTCCTCTTCTTCGGGCTTCCCATCCTCGGGCACCCCTCGCGCTCGTACGTCGGCGGCGCGACGGGGAACCCGCACGACCCGTCGGCCTTCATGTGGTATCTGGTCTGGTGGCCGTTCGCGCTCGCGCACGGGCTCAACCCCTTCCTGCCGAAGGTCGTCTGGGCTCCCAGCGGCTTCAACCTGGCGTGGGCGACCGGGATCCCCGGAGCGAGCCTGCTGGCCGCGCCGATCACGATGACCGCAGGGCCGGTGGTCGCCTACAACGTCCTCTGCCTGCTGGCCCCCCCGCTGGCGGCGTGGAGCGCCTTCCTGCTCTGCCGCCACATCACGCGGGCCGTCTGGCCGGCGATGCTCGGCGGGTACCTCTTCGGATTCTCCACCTACGAGCTCGGCCACATGCTCGGCCACCTCAACCTCGTTCTGACGTTCCTGATCCCGGGGTGCGTCTACCTGGTGTGCCTGCGGCTGGACGAGACGATGAGCCCCCGGGCGTTCACGACGCTGCTGGCGCTCGCGCTGGTGATGCAGTTTTCGTTTTCGACGGAAATCTTCGCGACGATGACCCTCCTCGGCGCCATCGCCATGGGGATGGCGTACTGGGTCCTCCCGGCGGAGCGGCGGCGCCTCCGCGCGGCCGGCCTCCACATCGTGTGCGCCTATGCGCTGGCCGCGGTGGCCCTCAGCCCGTACCTGTACTATGTGTTTGCCCAGGGGTTTCCGCGGACGCCGTTGTTCCCGCCGGAACGGTACGCGGCCCCGCTCCACACCTTTCTCTTCCCCACCCCGGTCACGTATGTCGGCGGGCATCTCTACCAAGCCCTCACCGGCGTGCGGCCGCAACACCTCGATGAGCGCACGGCGTATCTGGGCGCCCCGCTGCTCGCCATCATCGGGCTCTTCGGCGTCCGGCGCTGGCGCGTCCCCGCCGGGAAGTTCCTGCTGCTCGTGTTTGGGCTGATCTGCGTGGCGTCGCTCGGGCCCGACCTCAGCGTGGGCGGCCTGCGCCTCCCGATGCCGTGGGCGCTGATCACGGGGCTGCCGGTCATCAATCACGCGCTGCCGGCGCGGGTCACCGTCTACGCCTTCCTCGTCGCCGCCCTCATCGCCGCCCTCTGGACGCGTGCGGCCGAGACCCCGCGCTGGGCAAAGTGGACGCTCGTCCCCCTCACCCTCCTCTGCCTGCTGCCCAATCTGGGGCTGGCCAGCATGACCTCCGATCTCGACACGCCCCCCCTGTTCACGCGGGGGCTCTACAAGCGCTATCTCGCGCCGGGGGAAAACATCCTGATCTTCCCCTACGGCCCGATCGGCAACAGCATGCTGTGGCAGGCGCAAACCGGCATGTACTTCCGGATGGCGGAGGGGTACCTGGGGCCGATCATCCCCCCCGAGTTCAAGCGCTGGCCGATCGTCAGGGGGTTTTACGCTCGAGAGTTCACGTCCGCCGATCGGCGGCGGCTGATCTCGTTCCTCCGGGCGCACGACGTCCGGACGGTCATCGTCGTGGGCGGGACCGCCGGGCGGTGGTCGCGGGTCTTTGCCGCGTTGGGCACGCTGCCGACCCGGGCGGGCGGGGTGATGCTCTACCCGGTGCCGACCGGCGTCTCGGATGCACCGCGCCGCGCCGTGGCCCCGCTGGGGAAGGGCCCCGCCGTCACCGCGCGAGGAACAGCGGGTTTGTCCAAGCGCGGCCGCCGGAGGGCCCGGTGACCTCCACGCGCAGGAACTTCTCCCGGCCGAGGAGCGTGTAGGTCGCGCTGGTGAGGGGCGTTCCGTCGGCGACCACCCGCCGCCCCCAGCGGTGGTCGCAGGCGAACCGCACCTCCGCCGCGCCCGGGGGGGCGATGCGCACCGTCGCCTCCTGACCATCGAACGTCACGTCGTCGAGCACGGGCCCGGTGGACCCGTAGAACGCACCCGCCCCGAGGGCGCCGACCACCGAGTCCGGCGTGAGCGCCTCCGCCCGCAGCATCGTCCAGGCCTGGCCGAAGTCCGCCAGGCGCCAGTGGGCGTCGTCGTTGGCCGCCCCCAGCAGCGGCTTGCCGAGTCCCAGGCAGTCGTCCCAGTGCACCCCGCTGTACCCTTTGCCGATCTCGATCTCGGTGTTGGCGTTGAACACCTCGATCCCGGCGATCCCCTCCAGCGGCAGCAGGTCGTCCAGGACCAGCCCGCTCCAGTAGGGATGGGCGACGTAGACGACGGCGCCGGCCCGACGGAGGGCGCCGATCACGTCCTGGGCGGGGAGCCGGTGACGCGCCGCCATGTCGCGGGGGAGCTCGATCATCTCCCGCAGGCCGATCCCGATGAGGTGGTAGGGCTGGCCGGCCCGGGACCGGCCGACGTCCACCTCGGTTCCCGAGATCAGCAACGGCCGCTCGCGCCGCCCGGCGGGGGGCGGGGTCAGCTGGTTGTGATCGGTGATCGCGACAAAGTCGTACCCGCGCTCGCCGTACCAGGCGACGAGGGACTCGACGGACCGTTTCCCGTCGGAGTGCGTCGTATGGCAGTGGAAGACGCCCCGGTGCCACCGCCCCGCCAGCGCAAACGGATTGAGCAGTCCCACGCGGTCCCCTCCTCAGGCCGTTCCCGGCTCGGACGTCACCCATCCCCGCGCGCGCGCCACGGCGCGCCGCCATCCGGCGTATCCGGCTTCCCGGCGCGCGGCGGGCCAGGTGGGTTCAAACTGTCGGTCCACCCCCCACTGCTCCCGCAACCCGTCGAGCGACCCCCACACCCCACCGGCCAACCCCGCAGCGTAGGCGGCGCCGAGGGCGGTGGTCTCGCTGACCATGGGGCGGATCACGGGGATCCCCAAGATGTCGGCCTGGAGCTGCATCAGGAAGTCGTTGCGGGACGCCCCCCCGTCCACCCGGAGGCCGGACAGGCGGATGCCCGCATCCTGCTCCATCGCCTCCAGCACCTCCCGGGTCTGATAGCAGATGGCCTCGAGCGTGGCGCGGACCAGGTGCGCGCGGGTGATGTAGCGGGTGAGACCGACGATCACGCCGCGGGCATCCATATCCCAGTGAGGCGCGAAGAGGCCGGAGAAGGCGGGCACGAAGTAGATGCCGCCCGCGTCCGCCACCGTCGCCGCGATCGCTTCGGTTTCCGCCGCGGTCTGGATCACGCCCAGGTTGTCCCGCAGCCACTGCACGGCCGCGCCGGCGACGGCGACCGACCCCTCCAGCGCGAACGCCACCTCGTGCGGAAGCGCATACGCAATTGTCGACAGCAGGCCGCGTTGGCTCACCACCGGGTGGTCGCCCGTGTGCTCGAGGAGGAAGCAGCCCGTCCCGTACGTGTTCTTCGCGTCGCCGGGCCGGTAGCAGGTCTGTCCGACCAGCGCCGCCTGCTGGTCCCCCAGGTCTCCGGCGACCGGGACGGCCGCGCCGAACGGGCCGTCCGCGATCGTGACACCGTACCGTTCGCTGCTGAGTCGGATCTCGGGCAGGATCGCCGGCGGCAGGCCCGCGAGCCGGAGCATCTCGTCGTCCCACGCCCGGGCCCGGAGGTCCATCAGCATCGTGCGCGAGGCGTTCGTCGCGTCGGTGACGTGCACCCCGCCCGCCGGGCCCCCGGTGAGCCACCAGATGATCCACGAGTCCATCGTGCCGAAGCAGACCTCGCCCCGCTCCGCGTGCGACCGCACGCCGGGGACGTGCTCGAGAATCCAGGCGGCCTTGAGCGCGGAGAAGTAGGTCGCGATCGGCAGCCCGGTGCGCCCGCGCACGGCGGGCTCCGCCCCGCGCGCGATCAGCGCCTGGCAGGCCTCGCGCGTGCGCGTATCCTGCCACACGATCGCCCGGTAGAGCGGCCGCCCGCTCCGTCGGTCCCACAGCACCGTCGTCTCCCGCTGGTTAGTCACCCCGACGGCAGCGAGGCGGCCCGCCCCTTCGCCCGCGCGCGCGAGCGCGCCGCGAACCACGCGCACGGTCTTCTCCCAGATCTCCTCGGGGTCGTGCTCGACCCACCCCGGCTGGGGGGTCAGTTGCGAATGCTCCTCGTAGGCGCCGGCGACCGTCCGGCCGGCCGCGTTGAACAGGATGCACCGGGTCCCGGTCGTCCCTTGGTCGATCGCCGCGACGAGGGGGCCGGGCGCGGCCCCCTCGCGCCGTGCGCGGGGATGCGGCATGGGGACCGGGACTTAGGCGACTCCCATCGTGCGGTTGTACACGGCGATGGCCTGATCGACGCTCCGCGCCGCGTCGTCGAGCGCCTGCTTGGTGGATTTCCGGCCGAGGACCCTCGCCTCGATCGCCTCCTCGGACTTCTGCCGCGCCTCCGGGAACACCCCGAGCAGCGCCCCCTGGGTGGCGCGGTTGATCGGACTGCTGCGCAGCTCGCTGATCGCGGTCAGGAACTGTGGGTGTTTGGCCAGCGCGTCCTGCGCCACCGGCTCGCGGTACGCGTCCTTGCGGACCGGGAAGTACCCCGTCCCGACGTACCACGCTGCCTGCTGCGCGGGCGCGGTGATGAATTTCACGAACTCCCACGCCGCCAGCTGTTCCGCCGCCGGCCGGTTCTTCAGGATCCACACCGACGCCCCGCCCACGATGCTCCCGCCGGCCTTGGCCGCCGGGGGCTTCGGGAAGTACCCGGTGCCCACCTCGAACTGGCCTGCCGCCCCCCGCAGCAGGCTCGCCAGCACCGCCGTCGAGTCCATCGTCATCGCGGTCTGGCCGGCGGCGAAGGCACGCTGGCTCCCCGCGGTCGGGCGCCCGGGGTTGGTGGCGATGCCCTCCTTCACCATCCCGGCCCACCAGTCCAGGATGCGGGCCCCCGCCTCCTCCTGATGGTAGACGACCCCGGTGGCCGGCTTGTCCCGGCCGTTGCCGTTGTTGGCGTAGAGGGCGCCCTGGCGGGCGAGGAGCTGCTCAAAGAACCACCCGTAGATTGCGATCGTAATCCCCGACTTGGTCGCGCCGCTCTGGACCAGCTTCCGCGCGGCGGCGGCGATCTCCTCAAATGTCCGCGGGGGCTGCTTCGGGTCCAACCCCGCCTTCTTGAACATATCCACGTTGTAGTACAGGATCGCGCTCGAGGTGTTGAACGGCATCGAGTAGAGACGGTCTCCCACCCGATAGTAGGCGAGGATGTTCGGCTCGAATTGGGCGAGGCTGAACTTCTCCCGATCGATGAAGTCCTGCATCGGCACGACCCCTTTGCTGTCGATCATGAACCGGGTCCCGATGTCGTACACCTGGGCCACCGCCGGCACCGCCGTGGACTGGATGGAGGCCCGCAGCTTGTTCACGGCGTCGTCGTAGGATCCTTGAAACTGCGCCTCCACCTGGATGTCCTTGCGCGAGGCGTTGAACCGGTCCACGAACGCCTTGACCACCGTCTCCCCCAGGTTGCCGCCCATGGAGTGCCAGAAGACGATCCGGGTCGGCGCCTGCGCCCGCACCACGTTCGGGGCCAGCCCGACGCCCGCGGCGGCGAGGCCCGCCGTCCCGGCCGCCGTGAGAAAGTGACGTCTGGTGATGCGCCTGCGTGCCATCGTCCACCTCCGTATGTGTGAGGCCTACGCATAAGCCTACGCGCCGTCGGCGTCGTAGGATCCATTGCCCGCCGCCGGGCGGCTCCCCTGCCGGCCGCGGCCGGGGACCCCTCAGCCTTTGACCGCCCCCGCCGTCAGGCCCCGCACCACATGCCGGTAGCCGATCAGGAACAGGAACACCGTCGGGGCGACGATCATGACGATCCCCGCCATGACGAGGCTCCAGGAGACCGACTCCTGCGACTGCAGGAGCGCCAGGCCGATCTGCACGGTCCGCATCTGTTGCGAGTTGATGACCAGCAGCGGCCAGAGGTACTGGTTCCAGGTGGAGAGGAACGCATAGATCGTCAGCGTCGCAAACGCCGGCCGCGCCAGCGGCACCACGACCGTCGCCAGGTATCGCCGCCGCGAGCAGCCGTCGATCAGCGCGGCGTCCCAGAGCTCTCGAGGGATGGACAGGAAGAACTGGCGGAGCAGGAACGTCCCAAACGCGGTCGCCAGATACGGGGCGATCAGGGCCGGATAGGTGTTGAGCCAGCCGATGCTCCGGATCGTCAGGTAGTTGGGGATCAGGGTGACCTCACCGGGGATCATCAGCGTGGAGAGGAACAGGAAGAACAACGCCTGGCGCCCGGGAAACTCGATGTAGCTGAAGGCGAACGCCGCCAGCGCCGCGGTGACCAGCTCTCCCACCGTCACGGCCCCCGATTGGATGACGGAGTTGAGCAGGAACCGCGCGATCGGCGCGGCCCGCAAGGCGTCGGCGTAGTTCCCGACGTCGAAGGCGCGGGGCCAGAGGGACGGCGGATATTGGTTGACCTCGGCGGGGGTCTTCAGGCTCGTCGCCACCGCGTAGAGGAGAGGAAACAGCACGATGAGGCCGAGGGCCAGCATGAGCGCGCTGAGTCCCCACTCCGTCGCGGTCCGCTTCCAGGCGCGCCGGGAGGCCCGCGCGCCCGAGACAGCCACCCGCCGGGGGCCCGGGGTCATTGGTAGGTCACGAACCGCTCGAAGACGGTAAACTGCGCCGCGGTCAAGATCAGCACGAGGACGAACAGCAGCATCGCCTGTGCCGCCGCCAGCCCGAACCGGAAGTTGAAGAATGCGTTTCGGTAGATGGCGTAGACGATCACGTTGGTCGCCTCCACCGGCCCCCCCTGGGTGAGGATATTCACCTGGCCGAACGACTGCAGGACACTGATCGTGGCGACCACGCCGACAAAGAACAGCGCGGGCGAGATCGCCGGGATCACGACGTTCCGGAACACCCCCCACTGTCCCGCCCCATCGATCCGCGCCGCCTCGGTCAACTCATCGGGCACGCTCTGCAGCGCGGCCAGGAGCACCACGACGTTGAACCCGAGATCCTTCCAGACGGTCGTCGCCGCCACCGCCGGCAGCGCCCATCGGGGATCGGTGAGCCATCCCTCCTTCGGGAGGTGCACGAGGCCCAGCCCGTAGTTGAGCATGCCGACGTTCGGGTCCAGCAGCCATTCCCAGATCAGTGCCGCCGCGGCGATGCTCACCGCGATCGTGAACGAATAGGCCGTGCGGTACGCGACCACCCCACGGATCTTCCGGTTGGCCAGCATGGCGAGGGGCAGCCCCAGGACGATGCCGGCCGGAACCGTGTACAGCGCGAAGAGGAACGTGACGCGCAGGCTGTTCAGGAACGCCGGATCGTGCAGCAGCAGGGCGTAGTTGCCCGCGCCGACGAACAGCCCCAGCCCCCCGAGGGGGCTGGTCTCGTAGAGGCTCAGCTGGACGTTCTTCCACAACGGATAGAAGACGAAGACCGTGAAGACCGCAAGCGATGGGAGGAGGTAGGCGAGCGCTCCCACGAGGTGGTGGCGCCCCCGCGCCCGGGCCCGCCGCCGGGCCGCGGCGGCCGCATCCGATGCGGCCCTCCCCGCC
>DATEHM010000169.1:0-18225 GCA_035279545.1 bacterium
ACCTGCAGCATCCCCGACAACAGGCACTCCTCGAAACACTCGAAGGCCTCGCCCGCGACGGCCTGGAGGAGGGGAAATTCCGCAGCCGCCGGGACGACGGCGACGCACTCGAGCAGCCCCTGTGCCGCGGGGCGCAGGCGCGCGACGCGTGCCAGCACGGCGTCGCGCACCGTCGGTGGCACCTCCGTCTCGCCCGCGTCCAGTACTTCCGTGACAAAAAATGGGTTGCCCCGCGTCCGCCGGTGCAGGGCCACCGGGTCAAGGCCGCTCCCTTGGGCAAGCGTCCGCACCGCAGCTTCGGACAAAGGTGGCAGGGTCATCCGATGGACGGCCGCGGAGGTGGCCAGGTCTCCGAGCACCATCCTCAGCGGGTGCTTTGGCCCAACTTCGTCGTCCCGGTACGTGGCGATGATCAGCGCCCTGGAGTCGTGAACACGGCGGCCGAGGAATCGGAGCAGGTCCAGCGTCGCTTCGTCCGCCCAGTGGACGTCTTCAAACACCAGGACGGTCGGCTCTCCAGCCCCGCGCAGTTCTTGGAGGAGGGCTCGGAACACCCGCGGCCGCTGGGTCGCCTCTGCGATCGACAACAGATCGGAACCCAGGGTGTCGGCAATGTCCAGGAGCGGGCCGAGGGGGCGCGGCGTCGACAGCGGCTCGCACACTCCCCACGCGACGCGCACCTTCTTTCCCGCAATCTCGCTGAACCTCTGGGCCAGCGTGGTTTTGCCGACCCCTGCCTCGCCGCCGACGAAGACAAGCGCACCGCTACTCTTTCGTGCCCCCTCGAGGCGATCTGCAAGTTTCTGGAGGAAGATGCCTCGTTCCAGGAACTGCATCAGGGACCCCCCAAGCGTCAGTGCCCGGGGCTTCGCGGGCCAAAATAGGGATTCCTGCCCAGCAAAATAGGGAGATCTCCCCATGCTCCGGGCACCGCGCCCCGGTAGCATCGTTCCTGAGGCCTCAGCGAGGAGGAAGACCATGCCGAGATACGTGATCGAGCGCGAACTGCCGGCGGGAATCACAGAAGCCGAGATCGAGGACGCGGTGCGGCGTGCGATTGCCGTCAACGCGGGCCTTCCCACCATCCGTTGGCTTCACAGCAACCTGGCGGTTGATCGGCGCAAGTTCTTTTGCGAATACGAGGCGCCGAACCCGGACGCTTTGCGCGAGGCCGCACGACTGGCGGAGATCCCGTGCGACCGAGTTACCGAGGTCGTGGAAGTTCGGGCCAACCAGTACAAGCTCTCCGGGCGCTGCGGAGAGATCTAAGGCGCTTGAAGTACCTGATCAGAAAAAGGAGGTGGAGGGGATGAAGAGAATGACCTTAGCCCTGGCTGCCGCACTACTGGCAGGAGTGCTCGTGGAAGGTCCCAGCCTGTTCCACTCAGCGAACGTCCATGCCGCCGGGATGACGAGCGCGCCCGTGGCCCGAGAAGTGATCCCCGAGTTGGCCCAGGCCCGGCTCGCCACGGCGAAATACGCCGTGGATCTGGCACGCGCCAAGGCCGACGGCTACACGATCATCACCCCGATGATCCCCAACATGGGATACCATTTTCTGAATCCTAAGATCGAGGGCTTTGACGTCACGAAGCCGCCGATCGTGGTCTACGTCCGCAAGGGAGAGAGCTGGCAGCTCGTGGCCATCGAGTGGGTCTGGCCCAAGAAACCGGCGGCCGCTCCCCTCAAGGGAGCGACGTACGGCTCCTTCGCCGCCGCCTGCCACTATAAGGATGGATCCTTCCTCCCATCCTACAGCGAAGCCATGTGCGCGAAGACGCATCCCAAGACCGGCGCCGAGTTCAGCTTCTGGCACCCGCCGCTGGTGACGTTTCACGTCTGGATCTGGTACCCGAACCCCAGCGGCGTCTTCGGCGAGTACAATCCGCTCTTGACGCCCTTCAACAACGAGTAGCGGGACGGGGAGGGCAAGGCAGGCCCTCCCCCCTCTTCCCCGATGCGACGGCACATCTCCCTCCTCGTCGCAGTCGCCCTCGTGCTGCCGCTATCTGCCGCGGCGCAGACGCCGCCGGCGATTCGTCTCGAAATGAGCGAATTCACCTTTCGGCCCGCGACGATCCATCTGACGACCGGCCGCCCCGTCCGGTTGCTGCTGGTGAACCGGGGCCAGATCGCCCATCAGTTCGAGACAGGGTACCTCTCGGCACTTCCGGTGACCATGGTGAGCGGCCCGCTGCACGTGGAGGCCCCTGGGCTCACCATCATCCGGTTGGATCCCGGCGGGACGGCACGGCTCGAGTTTCTGCCCCGTCAGACAGGCCACTTTGTGTTCTTCTGCGCGATCGAGGGGCACAGGGAGGCCGGCATGCAGGGAATCCTCGAAGTGCGGTAGTCGCGAGGGGGCTCCGTCGCCGCGGCATGCCCCTGGGCCGGTCGATGCCTTCGGCAGGCCGGCTGGCAGTCTAGACTGCTGACGATCGACCCCCAAACAGGTGTCTCAAAGGAACTCCGTGTGATGTGACTATCGTGGTCGGTGAGGCATGCGATGTGGACATGCCCGGCCGCGTTGGCGGTCATCATCCTGTTCCCGCTCGTTTCTCTGATTGCCTTGAGTCCGCGTGCCCATTCTCGGGATGCCGTCCCCGTGGCGGTGACGTGCCCGTTCTCGTACGCCGCGCACACAGGTGGGCCGCCTCCGTGCAGCCGCGGTCCCATCGGATCGCACTCCTCCAGCAGGAACGACGCGCCGCTCCGCCGCATAAAGTAGATCGCTTGCGTGTGGTGCGTCATCACGACGACATCGGGCCGCGATGCGGTCCTGTCCCCGGCGCGCGCGAAAGGTCATTCTCCTCAAGCCCATCGACGCGGGGTCGGCATTTGCCGGGGCGCGCGATCATGCGGGCGTGGGGGATCTCCGGAACGCCCGGGCCGTGTCCATCCGCGCGGGGGGCCCGGCCGCCCTCATCACCTGCGGCCGGCAGCCGATGACGGTTCTGGCCAATCAGTCCGAGAGGAGGGAGACGAAATTGCGAGGGGTTCGCTCATCCGCCGCCTGCATCGTCGCTGGCTCGCTCCTCGGCGCCCTCGCTCCGGCCGGCGTCGGGGCACAGGGCGCCGCGACGCTGACGGTCGCCCAACGCGCCGCCGTCGCGGGGCTCGATCCAGCGGACCCGTCGATCGACCTGGGGTATCCGGCGGCATACGAGGCGGCGTCTCTCGTCTACGACGGCCTCGTCGGGTTCAGCCACGACATGAACATCACCTCCGAATTGGCGATGTCGTGGAGGGTGGACCGAGACGGCCGGACGTGGACGTTCAAGATCCGGCGCGGGGTCTCGTTCCAGGACGGCACGCCCCTCACCGCGCAGGCGGTGGCCGCCGACCTCAAGCGGGAGGTGAACCCGAAGACCAACCCGTCTAATCGGCCGCTCTGGGATCCGATCGCCTCGGTAAGCGCTCCGGACGCATCCACGGTGCAGATCGTCACCGCGAAGCCCTACGGCGCGCTGCTCAACACGCTGGCCCACGGCTCCGCCCTGATCGCGAGCCCCGCGGCAGTGGAGAAGTGGGGCGCCCAATACAAACTGCACCCGGTCGGAACCGGCCCGTACGCGGTGGACCGCTGGGACGTCGGGACGCAGCTGGAGCTGATCCGCACCTCGCAGTTCTGGGACGGCGTACCGGGGTTCGGGCGAATCGTCCTGCGCAACGTTCAGGATCCGACCGCGCGCGTCGCCATGCTGCAGAGCGGCCAAGCGCAGGTCGCGGAGGGGATCCCGCCCGAAAATGTGGACGAGCTGCGGCGGGTCTCGTCCATCCGCGTGGTCGTTGCACCGGCGCTGCGCACCTTCGGCATGGGGATCAACCTGACGCGGCCCGTGCTTCAGGACCTGCGGGTGCGACAGGCGCTCAACTACGCCGTCAGCAAGGACCTCCTGGTGAAGGCCCTCTTCCGCGGATACGCCAGGGTGCTGGACTCACCGGTAGCCCCCCAGGCGGCGGGGTCCACGGACGTCGGACCTTGGCCGTACGATCCCCCGAGGGCGCGGCGGCTCCTCGATGCGGCCGGCTGGAAGCCCGCGCCCCCGATCGGCATCCGGGTCAAGGACGGCAAGTCGCTGGAGATCACCCTGCTCACCCCGCGGGGAGTATTCCCGCAGGACGTGGAGGTCGTGGAAACCCTCGCCGACTATCTCCGCAACGTGGGGTTCGGGCCACACTTCATTTACGTCGAGCCCGCCGCGTTTCGGGACAACCTGCTGGCCCCTCCCGATCAGTACAAGTGGGACCTCGCGTTCTTCGGGTTCAACCCGAGCAACGGCGACGGCGGGTACCACCTCGATGCGCTCTACCGGTCGAATCCGGACCGCCTGCACCGGCCTCAGGTGTGGAACTTCACCTGGTACAGCAATCCACAGGTGGACACCTGGCTCAGCGAGGGCGATCGGGCCGTCGACCGCACCGTCCGGGACGCCGCGTACGCCAAGGTGCAGCGGCAGGTCTGGAACGATGCCCCCTTCCTCTGGCTGTACACGGAGGATGTCATCGTCGGGACGCGGGGCGTCAAGGGGGTCGACGTCCTGCCCATCGCCTCCACGATCTTCAGACACGCCCATCCATAACCCCGGCGCCGGGTCGCTCGTCTACCGGCGCACCATCCTCGGCGATGCGCGGAGGGACGCCCGACCCCCGCAGGGCCCGGACGCCCCCGCGGTGTCTCACCATCTCACGTCAGGGGGGCTCGCCGAAGCGGCGGCGGGTGAGGCTCCGGCGCGTTCGCGCACCGGGACCTCACCCGGGGGGAAGGATCAGCAGGCCTTCAGATATCCGTGATCGCGCCCGTACTGCGTCAGGGCCCGGCGCATCGCCCGCCGCCCTCGGAAGAGACGGCTCATGACGGTCCCCCGCGGAATGCCGAGGATGTCCGCGATCTCCTGGTAAGAGAACCCCTCGAGATCGGCCAGAATGAGGCAGGCCCGAAACACCTCCGGGATCTCCATCATGGCCTGCCGAACCTCGGCATCCATCAACCCGGCCATGACCAATGACTCGGGAGTATCGTGGACCACAAATGCCGGGTCCTGCCCCGCCAACTCATCGACGGTCTGCACGGTGCGCGACGACGCCCGGTACCGATCGATGTGTGCGTTGTGCAGAATCCGGAAGAGCCACGCTTTGGGGTTGGTGTCCGGCTTATAGGTGTGCAGCGACCGCCACGCCCGCAGGTAGGTCTCCTGCACCAGGTCCTCCGCATCCTGAGGCCGACCGCTGAGCCGGAGCGCCGTCCGGTACAGGGCGTCCAAGTGCCGGGTCGCCATCTCGTTAAACAGCACGGCCTCGGGCGACCCAGGAGTGCGGGCCCGCGTCGCGGCGTCCTTGGACCCGAGGAGAATTGGCGCGGACGGAGCGACCGGTGTGCTCACCTGATGGTCCACATGTTCCATTCGGCTCACCTACTTTCTATCAGCTTGAGCATCGTATAGACACCCGCCTCGAGTGGACCCTCGTGGCGGTGCGCCTTCATGAGCAAGATGGCTCCTTCGATCTGGGTGACGAACGCGACGGCGACCCGCTGCGTGTTCAAGTCCGGGCGAAACTCACCCCGGACCACCCCGTCCTGAAGGCAACGGTCGACCGACTCCTCCCAGCGGCTGAAGATTTCGCTGAGGCGCCGCCGAAACTCCGGATGCACCCCGCTCAGCTCGGCCGCGAGGTTACCGAACGGACATCCGCAGCGGTACTGATCGGCCCGCTGCCGCAGCGCCACGGTTTCGTAGAGGAGTTCGAGCCGCCGTCGGGCGGGGGTGGTTCTATCCTCAAGGATTCCCCCAATGCACCGTCCCTCAAACGCCTCCGCCTGCTGCCGCAGCACCTCGAAGCCCAGATCTTCCTTGCTGCGGAAGTGGTAGTAGAAATTGCTCCGGCACACCCCGCTGGCCTCAAGGATGTCCTCGAGCGCGGTCGACTGGAACCCCCGGAGGTGAAACAGGGCCTGCGCCGCCTCGACGATCTTTTCCCGACTACGCTTGTCCCGCCCCATCCTCGGTGCCCCTAGCATTCATTAGGTAGGACTATTCTGTTCTAATTCTACCCAATTTTGACCTCCGCAGTCAAATTCTTGCACCAGGGTTCACAGATTGGTATCGTGGGAGAGGTTTGCCGTCGACGCCGCGGTCAAACACCGCTCCGGGAGGCATCGTCGCATGCGTAGCGCTGGGATCCACACCATCGTACGAATCCTCCTTTGGGGGTTCGCGGTGGCCTCCGCCACCTGGCCCCCGGCGGTGCCCGCCGCCCGGTCCGAGCCCGTCTTGCCGGGAAACGTCCTGATCGCCGATGCGGGGAACAACCGGATCATCGAAGTAACCCCGGATAAGCGGGTGGTCTGGGAGTTTCCGCGGCCGGGGGACCTGGCGGCGGGGGTATCTTTCTACTACCCCGACGATGCGTTCTACACGCCGGGCGGACGAACGATCATCACGAACGAAGAGGAAAACCACGCCATCTCCATCATCGATTACGCCGCGCACAGGATCGTCTGGCGCTACGGCCACCCCGGCCATCCGGGGAGCGCAGCCGGCTACCTCAACACCCCCGATGACGCGTACCAATGGCCCGATGGGCGGGTCACCGTCGCCGACATCAAGAACTGCCGCATCATCATCTTCGACCCGCCTCCGGCGCACCACATCCAGAAACAGTTTGGGGTCACAAAGGATTGCCGGGCGGGCCGGGGGCACTTTCTCTATCCCAACGGGGATACTCCGCTGCGCAACGGCCACATTCTCATCACGGAAATCGGCACACGCAGCGCGGCGGAGCTCGATCCGGTTTCGGGGAACATCCTGTACCGCGTGCCGCTCCATGTCGACTACCCGTCGGACACTCAACTGACCCACGACGGGCTCTACCTGGTGGCCGATTACAGCCGGCCGGGCGGGATCGCCATGGTCACCCGGCAGGGGAAGGTCGCTTGGCGGTACGCCCCTCGGTCAGGGCCCGGCCGGCTTGACCATCCGTCCCTGGCGATCGAGCTGCCGAGCGGCAACGTCCTTCTGAACGACGATCTCAATCACCGGGTGATCGTCCTGAGCCGGAGCGGCCGGATCCTCTGGCAGTACGGGGTCACGGGGAGCCCGGGTCGGGGGCCAGGCCAACTTCATACTCCGGACGGGGTAGACCTCAAACCGGCGACGTTCTCCCGCTAGACCTCCCCGTTCCGCCGCGCATCAGGTACGCAGGGGGCCCGGCGTGGCTCGACCCAGGGGCCAATCCCGCGGTTACGGGACGTGCGCCCGCCCCGCCAGCAAACCCTCCACCGCCTCCCGCCAGACGGCGGGCGCCCCCTGTTCTCCCGGAAACTTCCCGCGAATGCGTCCGTCGGCGCCGACAAAGAAAGTCTCAGGGACACCGGTCGTGCCGAAGAGGTGGCCGCCGGTCCCGTCGGGGTCGCGCAGATTGCGGTAGGTAATTCCGAACTGCCCGAGGAACCTCCGGGCAGGCGAGGTAAGGTCTTGGGTGTCGATCCCGAGCACGATCACTCCCCTGGCCCGGTACTCCTTCCAGATCCCTTCCAGGAGCGGGGCCTCCTCACGGCACGGGACGCACCACGAGGCCCAAAAATTGACGACCATGGGGTGATCGCGCAGGGCCGCCAGTGAGACCTGGTGGCCGTCAAAGTCCAACAGAGTCACCGCCGGGACCGGGGGGGTGTCTCCCCTGGCGAGCGCCTCGCCGATCTCGAGGGACCGCTCGTGGTGCACCATCGCCCAGGCGAGAACGCCCAGCACCGCTGCGACCGGGATGAGCAGGGCCGCCCGGACTCCCCAGATGGACCGGACAGGAGGGGTCATACGTTAATGGTACCAAACCCTCCCTGCCCCCTCCTGCTATGAAATTGAGAGGAACCCGCTCTTGACTGGACCAGTGCCCCGTGGTACCGTTGTCTCCCGTCTCACAGAGCGGACCGCAAGGCTGGGGACGCCGTCTCAAGCGCTCGTGGCGGCCCAGCCCAAGGGCAGGGACTTTCTCGAAGACGGGATGACCGACGGCTGCGACGGCCCAGGACCGGACACTCTCCGTGCTGGGCGGCAGCCGTCGCGGCTTTCTTGATCGCACGAGATATCGAAAGAAATGTGAAGCAACAGCGAGAAAAACCGCGGATTCACGCGGTAAATCTCATGCCGGTCGCTCTGCACCCCCTTGAAAGCAGGCTGTTCCGGGTGAAAAATGAGGGTAGTTAGCACTTGCCTATGGCGAGTGCTAAACTCCACAGGTTGAGGAGGCTCGTATGCCCGCCAAGCTCCTGCTCTACGATGAGGATGCGCGCAAAGCCCTTGAGCGCGGCGTCGAGAAGGTCGCGAGCGCGGTCCGCGTCACGCTCGGCCCGAAAGGGCGGAACGTCGTGCTTGAGAAGAAGTGGGGATCTCCGACGATCACCAAGGACGGCGTCACCGTCGCCAAGGAGATCGAGCTCGAGGATCCCTACGAGAACATGGGCGCCCAGTTGGTCAAAGAGGTGGCGAGCAAGACCAATGACGCCGCGGGGGACGGCACGACGACCGCGACGGTCCTGGCCCACGCCATCGTCAAAGAAGGGCTCCGGAACGTCGCCGCCGGCGCAAATCCCATGATCCTCAAACGGGGCATCGACAAGGCGGTGGAGGCGCTGGTGGCGGAACTCAAAAAGCTGAGCGTTCCGCTCGAAGGCAAGGATCATATCGCCCATGTCGCCAGCATCGCCGGCAATGATCCTGAGATCGGGCGGATCATCGCCGAGGCGATGGATAAAGTCGGCAAGGACGGCGTGATTACCATCGAAGAGTCCAAGGGGATTGAGACGACGGTCGAGGTCGTCGAAGGCATGCAGTTCGACCGCGGCTACATCTCGCCCTACATGGTCACCGACGCGGACAAGATGGAGGCGGTGCTCGAAGATCCCTACATCCTCCTCACCGAGAAAAAGATCAGTGCGGTCAAAGACATCGTCCCCTTGATGGAGAAGGTGATGCGCTTCGGCAAACCCCTCATCGTCGTCGCCGAGGACGTCGAGGGCGAGGCGCTGGCCACCCTGGTCGTGAACAAGCTGCGCGGCGTCATGCCGTGCTGCGCGGTGAAGGCCCCCGGCTACGGCGACCGCCGGAAGGCGATGCTGCAGGACATGGCCGTGCTCACCGGCGGGAAGGTCGTGAGCGACGACATCGGCATCAAGCTCGAGAACGTCGAGATCGAGATGCTGGGGCGGGCGGCCAAGGTCCGGGTGGCCAAGGAAGAGGCGACGATCATCGAAGGGCGGGGCGCCAAGAAGGACATCCAGGGGCGGATCGCCCAGATCAAGAAAGAGATCGAGACGACGACCTCCGATTACGATAAGGAGAAACTCCAGGAGCGGCTCGCCAAGCTCGCCGGCGGCGTCGCGCAGATCAAGGTCGGCGCGGCCACCGAGACGGAACTCAAGGAGAAGAAGCATCGGTTCGAGGACGCGCTGAGCACGAGCAAGGCCGCCGTCGAGGAAGGCATCGTGCCCGGCGGGGGAACGGTGCTGCTCAACATCTCCAAAGCCCTGGACAAGGTCGACACCGATGGCGCCGATGAGAAGATCGGCGTGAACATCGTGCGACGGTCGATCGAGGAGCCGGCAAAGTGGCTGGCGGCCAATGCCGGGATGGAAGGTGCGGTCGTGGTCGAGCGCATCAAGTCCGAGAAACCCGGCATCGGGTACAACGTGGCGGAGGGTCGGTTCGAGGATATGCTCAAGGCCGGGATTATCGACGCCACCAAGGTCACCCGGCTGGCGCTCCAAAACGCCGCAAGCGTGGCCAGTCTCCTGCTGACAACCGAGGCGCTGGTGGTGGAGAAGCGGGAGAAGAAGAAGGCCGCCCCCCCTCCGGGCGGATACAACCCGGAAGATATGGATATGTAGCACCCGGGCAGCCGCCGGGAGTGCGCGGGGGGCCATCGGCCCCCCTCGCACTATTTCTGCGGCGCGCCGCTGAGGCGCTCCACCGCTCGGGCGTACACCATCCGCCCCATCTTGCCCACCCGACCGGGCACCACTACCACCAGCACGCCGTACCGGGGGTCGACGACCTGGACCTCCGCGGGGTCGGCCAACCCCTCCACCCGAATCATGTCCCCCACCTGCACCGGCTGTCCCGCCCGATCTTGCACGCCGCGCGTCGTCGTCACCGGCACCGCCATCGCCGCTCCCCCTTTCGCGACGACCGCGTAAACCCCACGCCGACCCGGCGCGCGCGGCCGTCGACCACTAGCTTTTCGAGATGGGCCAGCACCGTCCCCTCCGCGGCCCCCCGCAGCCTCGGATCCAGATCCGGATAGAGCGCACGCGCCAGATCGGCGGCAGACCGCGGGATCTCCGCGAGCGCATCGAGCACCTGGCGTTCGCGCATGCGCCGGTGCGCCAGGTATTCGGCGATCCGCACCTTAGGGTCGCAGACCAGTGGCCCATGCCCCGGCGCGATGACCGTCAGGTCGAGCCGGGCGATCCGCTCCAGCGAGTTGAGGTAATCGATCATCGATCCACCGGGCGGCGTCACTTGAACCGTCCCGTGGCCCAGGATCAGGTCCCCCGAAAACAACACCCGCGGGCGGGCGCAGTAGAAGGCCACGTGATCCGGGGCGTGCCCCGGCGTGAAGATCACCTGGCACGCTCCCCCGCCAAGCGGGAAAGACTCCCCGTCGCGAAGGGGACGGCCGTCGTTCCTCCATCCTCGCACCGGGGCCCCGGTTTCCCGCGCCAGGCGGGCGGCTCCCCCCGCGTGGTCGCTGTGCCCGTGCGTCACCAGGATCAGGGCGACCCGTCCGCCGGCGTGGGTCGCCCGGTCAATCACCCGCGCCAGATGCGCGGGATCGTCCGGGCCGGGGTCGACAACCACCGCCCGGCCCGCGGCGTCGATGAGATAGGTATTGGTCCCGCCCAGCGTGGCGGGTGACGGGTTGGGGGCGGTGATCACCTCGAACGGCGCAAGGGCTCGATCGGAACCCGCGCAACCGTCTCCGGCCCGGCCGGCGCCTATCGGTCCTCCTCGCTTTCGTGGTCGAGGAGTTCGAGGCGGGCGCGCCACCGTTCGTCGAGCAGGCGTTGCGCGCGCTCGTGCGTCACGGCGTTGACAATGAGCCGCTCTTCGCCGCCCGGATCGTCGCAGGCGGCCACCCACCGGCCGCCTCGGCGATCGAACTCCACCCTGACTCCGGTCATGGCGGGGCGCTCCTCTGCCATCACGGTGGCCCCCTCCTCGACGGCGCAGGTTGGGGTGGCCGAGGGGATTTGAACCCCCAACCCCCAGAGCCACAGTCTGGTGCTCTGCCAAATTGAGCTACGGCCACCACGCGCCAGCATTGTAGCATCAGCGACCGGCGAGCGTCCAGGGCCTGGTCTAGCGGATCATTGGAGCGGGCATGAACCCGACCGGATCGGCTGGAGGCTTCGGCCGCGGACCGGTCGGATGGAGAGTGATCATCGATGAAATGGATCGCGCTCGTCAGCACCGTCGGCGTGGGGGTGATCTTTCTCGCGGGACTGCTGGCCTTCACGTTCTACGTCTCCCGCCCTTCCCAGATCGTCGGCGCTCCCGGTTGGATCCTTCCCCATCTCGCCCAAGTCCTCATCGTGATCGACGTCCTGATCGCGGTCGCCCTCGGTCTGACAGCAATCGTTCTCCTGCGGATGGGGTCGGAATAGCTCAACGCTCCGGAGGAGCCAGCGCCGCCGCCAGGGCTTCAACCAGGTGCACCGCCGGCCGCCCGGTGCCGTGGAGGATCTGCTGCCGGCAGGATGCCCCGGCGGCCACGATCAGCGCATCCGCGGGGAGATCCCGCACCGCCTTGAAGAGGGCACGCTCGCCCATCGCCAGGGACACGGCGTAGTGCTCTGCTTCGTAGCCAAACGACCCGGCCATCCCGCAGCAGCCCGAGTCCACTTCCGCCACCGTCGCTCCCGGAAGCCACCGAAGCGCAGCCAGCGATGGCTGGGTCCCCACCATCGCCTTTTGGTGACAGTGTCCGTGAAGCAGCACCCGGCGCTCCCGGCGCCGCAGGGGCAGGCTGATCCCCAGCCCCTGAAGCTGAACGAGGAATTCCTCGATCATGAATGTCTGCCGGGCGACCCGATCCGACGCATCGCCGGGGGCGAGGTCGGGGTACTCGTCCTTGAGGGTCACCGTGCACGAGGGTTCGAGCCCAACGATGGGGATGCCCGCATCCGCATACGGACGAAGCCGTGCCGTATTCGCCAGGGCGAGGGCCTGGGCTTCTCGCAACAGCCCGTTGCTGATCATCGGGCGGCCGCAGCATCGGCTCGGCGCGAGCACGACCTCGCACCCCGCCGCCTCGAGCAGCCGCACAGCGGCTTGCCCGATCGCCGGATAGTAGTATTCGGTGAACGTGTCGACGAGCAGCATGACCCGCCCGCCCCCCGGCAGGGCCTTCGCCGCCCCCTCCGGTCCGCGGGGGCTCCCGCCGCGGCGGCGGAACCACCCCGTGAACCGCTGCCGGCTGAAGGCAGGCAGGCGTCGGCGCGGGTGGATCCCGAGGGTGCGGTGGAGCAGCCACCGGAAGGGGGGACTTCCCATCACCCAGTTTGATACCGGCGCCGTGGCACATCCCATCGGCCCGATGGCGGCGACGTGGCCGAACATCCTGGCGCGGAGCGGCACCCCATGGGCCGCGTAGTAGTGCGCGAGGAACTCGTGCTTGAGCTTGGCCATGTCGACGTTGCTCGGACATTCCGCCTTGCAGGCCTTACATCCGATGCACAGATCCATGACCTCGTACAGCCCGCGCCCGGTCAGCGCCTCTCGGGGGAGATGGCCGGAGATGGCCGCCCGCAACGCGTTCGCCCGGCCCCGCGTGCTGTGCGCCTCTTCCTTGGTCACCATGTAGGATGGACACATCGTCCCGCCCTGCGGTTTCCGGCAAGCCCCCACCCCGCTGCACAACTCCACGGCGCTCGTCAACCCGCCGTCGCGGCCGAAGTCCTGGACGGTTTGGATGGCGCTCGCCCGATAGGCTGTGCCGTAGCGCAGGGATTCGGTCATCGGCGGCGCGTCGACCACCTTCCCGGGATTCATCCGCCACTCCGGGTCAAACGCGGCCTTGATCTCACGAAAGGCGTGATAGATCTGCGGGCCAAACAGCTTCTCGTTGAAGTGACTCCGGGAGAGCCCGTCTCCGTGCTCCCCGCTCATCGCTCCGCCGAACTCCTGCACCAGATCGCTGACCTCTTCGGCAATCTGGCGCATGGTGTCGATATCCTTGGCCTCTCGGAGATCCAGGATGGGCCGGGCGTGAAGGAGGCCGACGCTGGCGTGGCCGTAGAACGAGGCGCGAGTCCCGTGCCGCTCCACGATGTCCCGGAACCGGCGGACGTACTCGGCGACCCGATCGGGGGCCACCGCCGTATCCTCCACGAACGCGACCGGTTTGCGGGCCGCCTTCATCCCGAGCAACAACCCCACCCCCGATGACCGAATCTGCCACAGGTTGGCCTGCTCCGCGGGCTCGATCGCACGGACGATCGCCCCCCCGAACCCCCGCCGCCGCATGCGCGATTCGAGCGCATCGAGCCGGGAGAGCAGTGCTCCGGGAGTCTCCCCCGCGTATTCCACCACGATCAACGCGGCGGGATCGCCCTCAACAAAGGTCATCTTCGTTGAGTAATCCCGCATCTGACGGGCCATGTCGAGGACGATCTTATCGATCAGCTCCACGGCCGTGGGGTGGGTGTCCAAGATCTCAGGCGTCGTCTCCAACGCCGGAACGATATCGTCGAAGTGCAACACGGCCAGCACCGTCGCCTGGAGGCGCGGCACGATTCGAACGGTGGCCTCCGTGACGGTGGCGAGCGTCCCCTCCGATCCCACCACCAGTTTGGCCAGGTTCCACGGCCCGCCCGGAGGAAATTCGTCGAGGTTGTAGCCGCCCACCCGACGCTGAATCTTCGGGTAGCGCCGAGCCACCTCGGACCGGGTGCGCTCGACGATCTGAGGAATGCGCCGGTACAGGACCCCTTCCGCCCCCTCCCTGCGCGCCCGGACGGTCACCTCCGCCTCGTCGAGGGGCCCGAGCGCCACCGCCTCGCCACCCGCCAGCAGGGCGCGGACCGAAATCGTGTTATCGACGGTCTTCCCGAACACGATCGACCGCGCGCCCGAGGAGTTATTGCCGATCATCCCCCCAATCGTCGCGCGATTCCCGGTGGAGGTCTCGGGGCCGAAGACCATCTTCCTCGGCGCCAGCGCGTTCGCCAGTTCGTTACGCACCAACCCGGGTTCGACACGGGCCCATCCGGCCTCCGGGTCCACTTCCAGGATGCGATTCATGTACTTCGAAAAGTCGAGCACCACCGCGTGCCCAACGGCCTGGCCGGCGAGGCTGGTCCCCCCGCCGCGCGGCAGCACGGGGACGCGGGCCCGATGCGCGACCTCGAGGGTCGCCTGCACGTCATCCGCGTCGCGCGGGATGACGACGCCGATGGGCTCGATCTCGTAGATGCTGGCATCGGTGCTGTAGAGCACCCGGGACACCGCATCAAAGCGCACTTCGCCGCGAACGACGCGGCGGAGGTCCTCGGCGAGATCCCGAGACGACGGGGACATCGTCACATCACCCGGCGCATGTCGCCGCCGAGGTACCCGGTCACGGTCACCAGAGCCGCCCCCATCAGGGAGAGCAGCAGGATCCCGGGGGACGGCCGGTTCGCTCTCCGCCACCGCCAGAGGAAGACTCCAAGGTAGGCCGCCGTGGAGACGTACGCGAGCACGCTATGCACGTTGTGACGGAGGAGCAACCCGGTGCCGACGCCCTGCTGTTCCTGGGCGAGCAGGTCCGTCCACCCGAACACGATGCTTCCCCCCGCGCCAAGCAGCCCGAGCCCCACGAGCCAGAACGCCATGTCTCGGTAGAGCGTTCCCGGCCTCCGCCAACCCAAGAGGTCGAAGAAGGTGCTGGCGAGCCAGAACGCGATCGGGAAATGGACGATCATGGGATGAATCAGCATCCCCCACTCCTTCCGGGTGCGTGTGGTCACGTGGCGTCGTCGGCGCCATCCCGCTCAGCGCGATTCTGCGGCCGCTCCTCTATCGGCATTCACGCCGAGACGGTGCTGAGATCTGCCCGCACCGCGCAGCCCATGCGCGATGCGCCTCAGGGGGTCAGCAGCGGAATCGCCACACACGCCATGGCCACCAACGCCCACGTCGTCCGGTGCTCCCGGACCAGGGCGGCGGCCAGCGCGCCGGCGCCCAGGGTGATGAACACCCCCCCCAGCAGCCAGGCCCGCGCCAGCAGGGCTGCCCGCGGATCCTGTCCGCTCATCGCCGCGGCGAGAAACACGAACCCGGCACGACTGACCGTCATTTCGAACCCGGCCCGCAAGATCAGCCCTCCGGCGACGCCCGCCGCCGTGGCCTTCAGCCAGTCCGTTCCCCCCAGCAGCCCCCGGCCGCCGTCGGGCTCCGGCTGGGATCCCGGGGGCGGATCGGCTCGCGAGATCTCCGGGCCGCCCGTGATCCAATCGGGGCCCGCGTCGAGGATCCCTCAGGAGGCGCCGGTTGTGGCCGGGGTGCTTTCGAACTCCGCCCGCCGACGTTCCAGGTCGCGCAGCCGGCGGCGGTACTCCAGCTGGGCGGCCACCGCGCCCTGGACGTAGCTCAGCATCACATTATCCACCGGGCGCTGGACTTGCCGCTCCCGCTCCAAAATCATGTCCGCCAGACTGCTCACGAACTGCCTCAACTCCATGGGCGATCCCTCCTAGGGCCTGCGGCGCCCGCACCCGGCGGACGCGCACGCATGGGCACTCCCTCGCCCGAGGGTTCTCGCCAGGGGAATCATCTCCTCCGCCCACCAGGACTGGGTATCAACCGCCGCGAAGAAGGGGATCATGGACCTCCGGCCTTTCCCCAGGCGGCCCCTCCCGACGCCGAGGCGCACCAAGGACTTTCCCCTTCCATGAGCGCAGCATCCCCCGGACGTCCGGAACCGCTTGGTTCTGGTCAGGCGAGAGGGCTATCCGCCGCACGGGTGGGAGACGCCGCTTTGGGACCGACGGTGTGGGACACGCGCCTCGCCTGCGTCCTGATCTTGCTCCTCACCGTCATCTTGATCGGGCCGCTTCTGGTCGGGGATATGCGTCCGTTGCAGGCGACCCTCTTCATCCTCGGATTGTACATCCTCAAGATCACCTCCGCAGCGGTCTGGTCGATCCGGAACCCCCGGCGGATCACGATGCCGGTCCCGCTCCCCTTCGTGTCGGTCCTCATCCCCGCCCGCAACGAGGAACGGGTTATCGCCACGACCATCGCTGAAGTCGTCGCCCAGGAGTATCGGGGGCCGGACGGGGTGCCTCGGTTCGAGGTCCTGGCGATCGATGACGCCTCCTCCGATGGGACCGGCGCGATCCTCGCGTCCTTGGCCACCCAGTACCCTCAACTGCGGATCCTCACCCGGTTGGCCGCCCAAGGGGGCGGGAAGGCGGCCGCGCTGAACGCCGCGCTACCTCACTGCCGCGGCGAAGTCATCGTCGTATTCGACGCGGATATCTTAATCGCCCGCGATTTCCTGCGGGTTTTGATCAGCAACCTGGACCCGGCCGTTGCCGGCGTCCAGGCCCGTGTACGGATTTACAATCGCGACCGGCACCCCTTGGCGGCCTGCCAGGACGACGAATTTGCGGCGTTCCACAAGGTGATGCAGCTGGGGCGGAACGCGCTGGACGGCGCGGTTGGCCTGGGGGGGCAGGGACAGGCCGTGTGGGCATCCGCCCTCCAGCAGGTCGGGGGCTGGCACACCGGGGCGTCGACCGAAGATCTCGACCTGACCGTCCGGCTGGTGTTGGCCGGGCATCGGGTGAGATTTTGCCCGCACGCGGTCGTTTGGCAGGAGGGGGTCACGAGCCTGCGAGGCCTCTTCCGGCAACGGCGCCGGTGGGCTGCGGGGAATCTGCGGGTGTGTTTCACGTACCTGTGGCCGCTGTTGGGGGCCCGGGTGCGGCTGGGCAGACGGCTCGACTATGCGATCTACCTTACGAGCATCCTCACGCCGTTCTGGCTGCTGTTGTCCTATCTCGTGGTCAACCTGCGGCTAATCTTCAATGCGGATCCCGCCCTCTCGCTCGCCCCCACGTATATCGTGGTCAGCGCGGTCGCCTATTTTCCCCTGCTGGTGATCGGGCTGTGGGGAGAGGTCACACGATCGCCCCTCGACCTCATCTGGCGCGTTGTGCGGTTGTGGGGGTACAGTTTTCTCTGGATTCCCATCGGCCTCGCCGCGCTGTGGCAAACCTTAATCGTGCGCGCGCCCGTGTGGGACAAAACACCACACGCGGGATTGCATCCCAGCGAGCGGCTGTTAATCGGCCAAGGCGCGGTCGACGGGGACGGCTGAGCATAACGTCCGCCAACAGCCAACCGGCCCTCAGCGCTGAGGGCCGGTTGATTTTCAAGCACGTTGGAGACGGTTATGTGCCAGGAGCTACCCGTGCCGAACAACCTCCGGCAGGCGACGTCGCTCGACCCATTCCCGGGCCCACCGCAGCATATACGAGTTGGCTTCTTCCTGCGTAGAAAACGTCTCGACGCCCTGCGGCGAGATCAGGTATTCGAACCTTGGCGGGCCCGCTTCCATGACAACCGCCTTCGGCCGCCACCCTTTCTTGACACCTCGGCCGGACGGCACCCACTGCGACCGCGGCTCAATGCTGTAGCCGTTCCGTTCGATCACCGCTTCACTCATCCGGACATCCCTCCCGGGCAGTGGTGCCCGAGAAGGTGTATACCCCGATTGCCGCCGCTTCGAGACTTGTGAGGCCGGGCCGTATCAACGTCCGGCCCTCCCCGTCCCGCTACAAAACCCGCCAAGCCTCCGATCACCTCGTTGTCGATCCCCCGTCGCCGCACGATTGGTTCGAGTTCCCACATCTCTGGCGATTTCCCGGCGCATCCTGCCGACGGTCATTTCGATACGATGGCGGATTGCCGTTTGTGTTGCGGTACGTCGGCATGGGCTGATTAGTCGGAGGGGCCCACCGCCCCGGTCCCTGCTGCACCGGGACCTGGTTCTCCGGCTGACGGTACGTCGGCATGGGCTGATTGGTCGGAGGGGTCCACCGCCCCGGTCCCTGCTGCACCGGGACCCGGTTCTCCGGCTGACGGTACGCCGGGTTGGGCTGATTGGTCGGAGGGGTCCACCGCCCCGGTCCCTGCTGCGCCGGGACCCGGTTCTCCGGCTGACGGTACGTCGGCATGG
>DATEHM010000170.1:0-2500 GCA_035279545.1 bacterium
GCGGCGATGGCCCCGGCGGCCGCGCCGAACCCGAGCGGCCATCCCCACACGCCGTGGACCACGGCGGCGAGCGCCGCGACGCCGCCGTTGGCGATGACCTGATCCCACCGCCGGCCGTTGAGATCGGACGACGGCCGCTCCACCCCGATCCCCCTCGGTTCCCAGCGGGTCAGGAGCGACGACGTCGCGGAGAAGATCCCGACGAGGGCCAGCCACCGCCATCCCCCTCCGACGAAGAGCACGGTCCCCACCACCAGGGTCGCCGATGCGCCGGAGGGGGTCAGCACCCTGAAGCGGGCGGCGGGGATCGCCGCGGCGGCGCTCAGGGCAAGCCCGATGGCGACGTTGAGGGTCGTGAGCATCGATTGTCGTGGTTCGGGGCCGGGGGCGGGGCTCCTTGGGCCGGGGGGCCCGTCGATCTCCCTTTGGTTCCTGGTAGAAGGCGGAGTGACCTTTCGATTGCAGAATCGCCTCCGCATCGCGGCGAGCGGGGCCAGAGACCGCGGTCCCGCTCGGGCGGGGGGGTCGACCGACTCGATGATCATGTCCGAAAACGGCGAGCCCGCCGACCGGCGCGTGGCCTATAATGTGGTTGTGGTCCTCGAACCCGACACCTGCTACCGTGCGCTGGCGACGCGCGACGCCCGTTTCGATGGATGTTTCTTTGTCGCGGTGTCTTCGACGGGCATCTACTGCCGGCCGGTGTGCCCGGTCAAAATGCCCAAACGCGAGCACTGCATCTTCTTCCCAAGCGCCGCCGCCGCCGAGGCATCCGGATACCGGTCGTGTCTGCGTTGCCGGCCCGAACTGGCGCCGGGCCTTGCCGGCATCGACGCGGGCCATCGCCTCGCCCGGTCGGCGGCGAGTCTCATTGAGGACGGTGCGGTGAACGAGATCGGCGTCGAGGGCGTCGCCAGGAGCCTGGGAGTGACCGGCCGCCACCTGCGCAGGGTGTTTCGGGGCGAATTCGGCGTGTCGCCGATCCGGTTCGCCCAAACGCAGCGGCTGCTGCTGGCAAAGCGGCTGCTGACGGACACGGCCCTGCCGGTGACCGACGTCGCGTTCGCCGCTGGGTTCAACAGCCTGCGGCGACTCGACGGCCTGTTCAGAGAGCGCTATCGCTTCAGCCCGCGGCGGATCCGGAAGCTTCCTCGGGCGGCCCCGCCGCGCGACGCGATGGTGTTTGATTTGAGCTACCGGCCGCCCTACGACTGGGACGCGCTGCTCGCATTTCTCGCCGCGCGGAGCGTCAGCGGGGTGGATGGGATCGAGCGGTCCTCGTACCGCCGCATCGTGCGCATTGTTCAGAACGGGCGGGCGCACGCCGGGTGGATCGAAATCACGCCGCATCACCGCAAGCGTGCCATGCGGGTGGTGGCGTCCGCATCGCTGGGGAAGGTGATTCCTCCGCTGCTGTCGCGGGTGAAGCACCTGCTGGACCTGTCGTGCGACCCGACCCCGATCGGCCGGGCGCTCGGGCCGCTGGCGGCGGCGCACCCCGGGCTGCGCGTCCCGGGCGCTTTTGACGGCTTTGAGCTCGCCGTCCGGGCCGTGCTGGGCCAGCAGGTCAGCGTCGCGGCCGCGCGAACGCTGGCGGGAAGGGTGGCCGCGGCCTTCGGGAGTCGCGTGGAGTCGCCGTTCGAGGCGCTGGGCACGGCGTTCCCGCCGGCAGAGCGGGTGGCGAGTTTGGAAATCGCACAGCTCGTCCGCCTGGGAATCCTGCGGTCGCGCGCGCGCACGATCCGTGAGCTGGCGAAGCTGGTGAGCGAGGGCGCGATCATCTTGACGCCGGGAATCGGTGTGGCGCAGACGATCGAGAAGCTGCAGACGATCGCCGGCATTGGCGGATGGACGGCGCAGTATATCGCGATGCGCGCTTTGGCCTGGCCCGACGCATTTCCGCACACGGACCTCGGCGTGATGAACGCGCTCGGAGAGAGGAACCCAAAGCGGGTGCTGGCCACCGCCGAAGCGTGGCGGCCGTGGAGGGCATACGCCGTGATGCACCTGTGGATGGCGGGGAGCAGCCGTGGATCTCTTCGTTGATCGGATGCCGTCGCCGATCGGCGCGCTCCTGCTGGTGTGGCAGTCTTCGACCCTGCGGGCGCTGAGCTTCGACGACCGGGAGGAGCGTCTGCGCCGGTGGCTGCGACTTCACTACGGCGTCCTTCGATTAGCGACGGAGCGCGCGCCGGAAGTGATTCGCGCCCCGATCGGAGCCTATTTTTACGGGGAGATCACGGCGATCGATCGGATCCTGGTACACGCGCACGGCACTCCGTTCCAGCGCCAGGTATGGGCGGCGCTGCGCGAGATCCCCGCGGGCAGCACGACGACCTACGGCGCGCTGGCCGTCCGCCTCGGGCGGAGCGGCGCGAGTCGCGCCGTTGGGTTGGCCAACGGATCGAATCCGGTTGCCATCGTGGTCCCGTGTCATCGCGTCATCGGGGCGAATGGCGCGCTGACGGGATACGGCGGCGGGATCGATCGCAAGCGCTGG
>DATEHM010000170.1:7500-19078 GCA_035279545.1 bacterium
CTCAAACGATGAATCGCCAAAAATCCAGACAAGAGCTGATCAGTTTCCTCAGAGACCGTACGCCGGACATCCGAGACATCGGATGATGATATGGTCCCGCCTGCATGGCGACATGCAGGGACGACGTGCTCACGTCGTCCGCTCAACGACAATGTTGAGTAAGGCCCAAGCGAAATTCCTTGTCGGGTAAGGAAACTTGCCCCTTGCGGGAGAGATCCTGTAAGCAAACCGGCTCATATCGGTGGAGCCCTAACGACGGTGAAAGCCGGGCGAGGGTAATACCGAGGGAAGCTGCGCAAGCAGCCCTGTAACGACTCCAGGGAGTCGCCCTGGGGTGGCGCTCGGTGGCCGTCGCCAAATCTATGAGCGCCACAACACGCCGGTGTCTCGGATGCGGGGATGGTGGATGCGCCTGAACGCGTCAAGCATGAGGCGGGATCCCCGATCCGAGATAAAGGTATAGTCTACGCCCTCTGGAAACAGGGGAGTGCGCGAAGTTCCGACCTGCACGAATGGTGTAACGACTTGAGCGCTGTCTCGACCAGGGACTCGGCGAAGTTGTGGTGTTCGTGAAGACACGAACTCCCCGCAGCTGGACGGAAAGACCCCGTGGAGCTTTACTGTATCCTGTTATTGGATGTGGTTCTCTCATGTAGAGGATAGGTGGGAGGCTACGAAGCCGGGGCGCTAGCTTCGGTGGAGCCGACCTTGGAATACCACCCTTGATAGGATTACGTCCTAACCGGCGACCTTATCGGTTGTTGGGACAGTGGCAGGTGGGCAGTTTGACTGGGGCGGTCGCCTCCTAAAATGTAACGGAGGCGCCCAAAGGTCCCCTCAGCACGGTTGGAAACCGTGCGTCGAGTGTAAGGGCATAAGGGGGCTTGACTGTGAGGCCAACAAGCCGAGCAGGGACGAAAGTCGGGCCTAGTGATCCTACGGCGGCAAGTGGAAGCGCCGTGGCTTAACGGATAAAAGCTACCCCGGGGATAACAGGCTGATCTCCCCCAAGAGTCCACATCGACGGGGAGGTTTGGCACCTCGATGTCGGCTCATCGCATCCTGGGGGTGTAGTAGCTCCCAAGGGTTGGGCTGTTCGCCCATTAAAGCGGTACGTGAGCTGGGTTCAGAACGTCGTGAGACAGTAAGTGACCGTTGCTGTCTATAAATCCGGCTATATGCTGGAAAGCCTGGCGGATCCCACGCTACCAGTGATGATCCACGCTGGTGACAACGCGGTGGGTGCAGGTAATCAGCAGGGAAGGCCAGACGAGCCGTCGCCACGACGGGGCGGGCAGCAGGCGAAGGGGATCTTCGGAAAAGGGCCCTCGCCGGTCTGGAACCCTCAGAGACTGTACGCCGGACCCTCGATTGGTGAGGTGAAGATACAGTCCGAGCTCCTAGGCGACTAGGAGAGGCAGGCAGAAATGACCTGCCCCTCTCCGCGACCGTTACGGAGGGAGTCACAACACTGTCGGTCCCTATCCACTGCGGGCGCAGGAGGCTTGAGGGGAGCTGCTCCTAGTACGAGAGGACCGGAGTGGACGCACCTCTGGTGTACCGGTTGTCCTGCCAAGGGCACGCGCCGGGTAGCTATGTGCGGACGGGATAAGCGCTGAAAGCATCTAAGCGCGAAGCCCACCCCAAGATGAGGCCTCCCACCGGGTAACCGGGTAAGACCCCAGGGAGACTACCTGGTTGATAGGCCGGGGGTGGAAGGGCCGTAAGGCCTTGAGCCTACCGGTACTAATCGGTCGAGGGCTTGAAGGTACTGCCTTAGGGGTAGCTGTATGGAGCTTGCACCGTGGCTCGGAGTCGCAGGCCAAGGCTTCATTTGCACGCGGAGCCGGGATCCGAACGCACGAGCCATGGCTGAGTCGTTGGGGCTGTATGGCCCCGTTCACAAAATTCCTCGGTGGCGATGCCGGAGGGGTCACACCCGTTCCCATTCCGAACACGGTCGTTAAGCCTTCCTGGGCCGATGGTACTGCGCGGGCAACTGCGTGGGAGAGTAGGTCGCTGCCGGGGGTAGTGTCAGCGAGGGAGAGCTTTGGCTCTCCCTCGCTGATGATTGATCCTCATTTTCCACGCGTCGGCCCGTCGGCTGATCCGCGTGCCGTCACCCTCCGATTACCCTGTCCCATCAGATGCCCGTCGGGGGCATCTGCACCGATGCATCCCGAGAGGATGGGATCTGACCATGATGATCAGGCCGCCGCTTGAGGCTCTGCTTGAGAGGATCGAGAACAAGTACGTGTTGGTCGTGGCCGTTTCGAAACGGGCGCGTGTTTTGAAGGAAGGTCAGTTGCCGATGGTGGACGTGGCGAGCAACAGCCCGGTGACCGTGGCGCTCGAAGAGATCGCCGCCGGGAAGATCCGGGTCGAAAAGCCGAAAGAGTAATCCCCCGCTTCGCTTCCACCCGGCCCGCGGCCATGGCCGCCCCCAGGGTGGCTGGTGGTGTTGCCCGTTCGCTGCCTCGCTCTACGCGAGCAGCGCATCCAGCCGAGTGTACTCCAGATCGTGGGCCGCGGCGACGGCGGGATGGGTGAGGTGTCCCTCCGCGGTGTTCACCCCGTGCGCCAGCGCGGGATCGTCGAGGGCCGCTCGTTTCCATCCTTTCCCCGCGATCGCCAACGCGTACCGGATCGTCACGTTGGTCAACGCATACGTTGACGTTCGCGGCAGCGCCCCGGGCATGTTCGTGACCCCGTAGTGCAGGACGTCGTGCTTCACGACGATCGGGTGGCTGTGCGTCGTCGGCTCGGTGCCCTCGACGCACCCGCCCTGATCGACGGCGACGTCCACGATCACCGACCCGGGCTTCATCGTCCCGACCATCGCCTCGGTCACGAGACGCGGGGCCCGTGCCCCCGGAATGAGGACGGCGCCGACCAGCAGATCGGCGTAGGCGACGGACTGCTCCAGGGTCACCGGGTTGCTCATGATCACGATGGCCCGCCCGTGGAGGACGTCATCGAGGTATGCCATCCGCCGGGGGTTGCGCTCGAGCACAGTCACCTGGGCACCCATGCCGGTGGCGATCCTGGCGGCGTGCGCCCCCACCACCCCGCCGCCGATGATGACGACGTTGGCGGGGGCGACGCCGGTGACTCCGCCAAGCAGCGTGCCCTTCCCGCCCGCGGTCTTCTTGAGATAGAAGGCCCCCTCCTGAACGGCCATCCGGCCCGCGACTTCGCTCATCGGGGTCAGCAGGGGAAGCTCACCGTCGGGAAGTTGGACCGTTTCATACGCGATGGTCACCGTTCGTGACCTCAGCAGCGTCCGGGTGAGTTCCGGCGCCGCCGCCAGATGGACGTACGTATAGAGGATCTGGCCGGCAGAGAGGTATCCGAACTCCTCGGGAAGCGGCTCCTTGACTTTCATCACCATCTCCGCGCTCCAGGCCTCCGCCGCGGAGCGGGTGAGACGCGCCCCCCGCCGCTCGTAATCGCTATCCGCGATCCCGCTGCCTTCGCCGGCCCCCGCCTCGATGACCACGGCGTGGCCGGAGTCCACCAACTCACGGACGCCGGCCGGGGTGATGCCGACCCGTCCTTCCTGATCTTTGGTTTCCCTGGGAACCCCAACTCGCACCCGCAGGCTCCTTTCTTCCGCGAAACGCTGCCAGTGTTCCACGATTCTCGATCGTCTTCCTGTACCCCGCCGCCGGGCGCGCGCGGGTTTCGCCGGATCACGTCGATTTTCCGCGCACCGCGCGTTTTCTCGCGCACCGCATGCCGCTTCGATGTATGCCCACAGGATATCCCCACCACCCGGCGATGAGTCAAACGACAGTTCCGGATTGGCGCGTTCCGCGAAGTGTGCTAGAGTTTGCGATATCAGCGAGCGCCACATCAGGATGAGAGTGAGGTAGCTCTTCGGAGCCAACCCGGCTTAACCTGAATGTGGCCTCGCTGTTTTTGTGCCGCCGCGACCCCCGGGCGAGGCTCCGAAGCGCTCGAAGAACCGCATCAGCGCATCGATGCCGCGATGAAACTGCGCGAGGGACAACTTCTCGTCGGGACTGTGCCAGTTGGCGTCGGGTAACGCCCACCCCGTGACGATGGTGGGGAGCTTGAGGCCCTCGCTCAGGTCGGAGACGACCGGCACCGTGGCTCCCGAGCGGATGAACACCGTGTCGCGGCCGAAGGCCTCGGCGAACGCGGCGGCGGCGGCGACGATCGCGGGGCTCCGCCGATCGATCAGCACGGGCGGGGCGCCCCCCCGGCCGCAGACGGCGACCTGGACGCCCGGGGGCGCGATGCGGCGGACGTGCGCCGCAAAGTGCTCGTCGATCTCCAGCGGATCTTGGCGGGCCACCAGCCGCATGCTGACTTTCGCGCGCGCCCTCGCCGGGATCACGGTCTTGATCCCGTCGTCGATGAACCCGCCCGGCATTCCGTGCACGTCGAGCGTCGGCCTGGTCCAGAGGCGTTCGAGGACGGAAAACGACGGCTCACCGACCAGCGCGGCGGCTCCCACCTCGTCTCGGAGGAATGCGGCGTCGTCGAAGCGGAGCCGGTTCCAGCCCGCCTGCTCTTCTGGGTCGGGGGGGATAACACGGTCATAAAAGTGCGGGATGAGGATCCGGCCCTCGACATCCTTGAGGCCGGCGAGGATCTGCGCCAGGGCGAGGAACGGGTTCGGTGCCGCACCGCCGTACAAGCCGGAGTGGAGATCGCGGGCCGGACCGCGCACCTCCACCTCGGCGCTGGCGATGCCGCGGAGCCCGAGGGTGATGGCGGGAGTCCCCGGCTCCAGCATGCCGGAGTCGAGGACAATCGCCGCATCCGCGCCGAGGCGGTCGGGGTGGATCTGGAGGTACGCCCCGAGGACGCTTCCGCCGCACTCTTCCTCGCCCTCGACGAGCACCTTGACGTTGACGGGGAGGGGGGCCCCGGTGGCGAGGTAGGCCTCCGCGGCCTTGATCAGCGTAAAGATCTGCCCTTTGTTGTCGGCGGCACCGCGGGCGTAGAGATTCCCTCCGCGAATGGACGGCTCGAACGGCGGCGATGTCCACCGATCGAGCGGGTCCGCGGGTTGCACGTCGTAGTGCCCGTAGCCGAGGATCGTGGGACGCCCCGGCGCCCCGAGCCACTCCGCGTACACCAGGGGGTGTCCGTCGCCCGGGATGACGCAGGCCTCGAGCCCGATCGCCCCGAGGTGCCGGGCCAGCCACGCGGCGGCCCGTGCCATATCGGGCCGGTGAGCCGGGAGCGTGCTGACGCTGGGGATGCGAAGCCACTCGCACAATTCCTGCTCGAACCGGGGCCCGCGCGCGCGGGCGAACTCCCTGGGTGTCGTCATCCACGCAGTCGGGGTATGCCGGAGGGTTCTCGCTGACACCTCGGGCTCCTCCCTGCTATAATGAAGACACGCTTGGCGGCGTAGCTCAGGTGGCCAGAGCACGCGGTTCATACCCGCGGAGTCGGGGGTTCGAAGCCCTCCGCCGCCACCACCGTGTCCGCGTATGCCTCCTGTGGTCCAGGAACGCCGCGACTCTTCGGCGAATCAGCCCCGCGTGAGCGGTGCGTCTCTCGCCGTGGTCTTCCCCCGCCGCTACCGTGCGACGTCACGGATCGACGCATCGCCGCTGCGGTGAACGCTTCCTCCCGTGTGCCGCAGCGCGACGAGGCCACTCGGCCGATCGTCGAACGCGTCCGCGACACGCTCCGCCGTAACCGGATGCTGAGCGGCGGGGAGACGGTGATCGTCGCCGCCTCGGGGGGTCCCGATTCGACCGCACTCGTGCACTTGTTGGCCGCGCTCCGCGATGACTTTTTCCTGACGATCCATCTGGCGCATCTCAATCACGGCCTCCGCCCCGACGCGGTCGAGGATGCCGCGTTCGTCGCCGCGATGGGCCGGACGCTCGGGCTTGAGCATCACGACGCGTCGGCCGATCCGCGGGGCCTCGCCGATCGGGAAGGCCTGTCCCTTGAGGACGCCGGCCGCCGCCTCCGCTACGAATTTTTCGGGCGGCTGGCGCGCGAAACCGGCGCCGCGGCACTGGCCACCGGACATACCCTGGACGATCAGGCCGAGACCGTGCTGATGCGGTTGCTCCGCGGGACCGGGCCCGAGGGGCTACGGGGGATCCCCCCGGTGCGCGCGGCGGGCGGGCTGCGGATCATCCGGCCACTCATCGACACGTCGCGAGCCGACGTCGAGGCCTACCTGCGATCGCGCGGGATCGGCTGGCGTGAGGACCCCACGAACCGGGACCTGGCGATCCTGAGAAATCGGATCCGGCGGGTCCTCATCCCGACGCTGGAAGGGTATAATCCTGATGTGCGGCAGGCGCTGGCCAGGCTGGCCGGCCTGCTGCGGGACGAGGCCGCGGCGCTGGAGTCGCTCGCCGCCCCGCAGATCGCGAAGGCCCTCTCCGATCGGGCGGGGGCGGTCATCGTGGCGCGCGAGCCGTTCCGCCGCCTGCCGGTCGCCCTGCAACGCCGCGCCATCCGAGCGGCGATCCGCCGGGTGCGCGGGAACTTGCACGCGGTTGGGTTCGTTCACCTGGAGGGAGCGCGTCGGCTGGTGCTGGAGGGACGCACGGGATCGCGGGTGGTCCTCCCCGGAAGCGTTCGCGTTTCGCGACTCCCGGGCGGTGTTGAGGTGGCGATGGACGAGCCGGCGGCGGATCCGGCGGAATATCGGTTGCCGGTGCCGGGCCGGGTGGTGGCCGTCGAGTTTGGCCTGTACCTGACGGCGGCGGAGGTCGCCGGCGACGGATTGGCGGAGGCGCGGATGGGTCGGCCGCAGTCGAACCAGATCGTCCTCGACGGCGCCTCGATCGGGAAGGAGCTGGTTCTGCGCGGGCCTCGCCCCGGGGACCGGTTCGCCCCCGCGGGGATGCACGGGCGGACGAAGACGGTCGCCGACTACCTGGGCGAGGCGAAGATCCCGCGACACCGTCGCGCGTTCGTCCCGGTGCTGACGACGGCGGGAGGAGAGATTCTATGGATCGTCGGCATGCGGGCGTCGGAGCGCGCGCAGGTCACCGAGGCGACGTTGCGCGCGGTGCACGTGGCCGCCCAACCACTCCGGGCGTGAAACGTTTGTGTTATAATTTTTTTGAGGGTTCGGCGCACCGGAATGCCGCGAGGCCGGGACGGACGGCTGGATCCGGCGGGGATTGTCCCAGAGGGGGATGCGTGATTGTTTAGCAAGTACGTTCGGAACCTGCTGGTGTGGGCCCTGATCCTCGTGGTGGTCCTGTACCTGGTGCTGCCGCTGTACAACAGTCGGGGCACCTCGAGCGAGGTCATCCCGTACAGCGTGTTTGTCACCGAAGCGGCGCAGGGGCACATCGACCAGGTGTCGATCGGCGACGACGCCGTCTCCGGACAGTACAAGAGCGGGAAGCAGTTTCGGACATACGTGCCCAAGGGCGACAGCTCGTATCTGGAGACCCTGCGCGACCACGCCGTGAAGATCACGGTGGAACCCTCGTCCAAGTCGTCGTTGTGGCCCAACCTGCTGACGACGATGCTGCCATTTCTCGTCTTGGTCGGTCTCTGGATGTTGATGCTCCGACAGGCCCAATCGGGCTCAAACCAGGCGATGTCCTTCGGCAAGAGCCGGGCCCGGCTGCACACCGAGGCAAAGACCCGGGTGACCTTTGACGACGTGGCCGGGGTCGATGAGGCCAAGGAGGAGTTGGAGGAGATCATCGAGTTCCTCCGGCATCCGAAGAAGTTTCAGGCGCTCGGGGCCAAGATCCCCCGCGGCGTGCTCCTGGTGGGCCCCCCAGGCAGTGGAAAGACGCTGTTGGCGAAGGCGATCGCGGGGGAGGCCGGGGTGCCGTTCTTCTCGATCTCCGGCAGCGAGTTTGTGGAGATGTTCGTCGGCGTGGGCGCCAGCCGGGTGCGCGATCTGTTCGATCAGGCCAAGAAGTCGGCCCCCTGCCTGGTGTTCATCGATGAGATCGACGCGGTGGGGCGGCAGCGCGGTGCCGGGTTGGGCGGCGGCCACGACGAGCGGGAGCAAACGCTCAACCAGCTTCTGGTGGAGATGGACGGCTTCGATCCGAACTCGGGGATCATCGTGATCGCCGCGACCAACCGCCCGGACATCCTCGATCCGGCGCTGCTGCGGCCGGGGCGGTTCGATCGGCGGATCGTGGTCGACAACCCTGACACCAAGGGGCGGCGGGCGATCCTGGACGTACACGCCCGGGGGAAACCGATCGGCGAGGACGTCAAGCTCGATGGGCTGGCGCGGCGCACCCCTGGGTTCAGCGGGGCGGATCTGGCAAACATGGTGAACGAGGCGGCCCTGCTCACGGCGCGGCGGGGGAAGAAGCGGATCGGGATGCCCGAGTTCGACGAAGCGATCGAGCGGGTGATCGCCGGGCCGCAGCGGAAGAGCCGCATCCTTTCGCCCAAGGAGCGGGAGCTCACCGCCTATCATGAGGGTGGGCACGCGCTTCTCGGGAAGCTGGTGCCCCAGGCCAACCCGCCGCACAAAGTGACGATCCTGCCGCGGGGGATGGCGCTCGGGTACACGATCCCGCTGCCGCAGGAGGAGAAGTACACCGTGACGCGCAGCGAGATCCTGGCGAACATCACGGCGATCCTGGGGGGCCGGGTGGCGGAGGAGATCGTCTTCGGAGAGATCACGACGGGCGCGGCCAACGACTTCGAGAAGGCGACCGAGCTGGCGCGGAAGATGGTCACCGAGTTTGGGATGTCCGACAAGCTGGGGCCGCTCACGCTGGGCAGCAAGCACGGGCCGGTGTTCCTCGGCCGGGACCTGGTGGAGAGCCGGAACTACTCCGACGAGATCGCCTACGAGATCGACAAGGAAGTGCGCCGGATCATCGACGAGTGCTACGGTCGGGCGCGGGCGGTGCTCACCGAGCACCAGAGCGTGTTGGACCGGATCGCGCACGCGCTGTTGGAGCGGGAGTCCCTGGAGAGCGATGAGCTCGACGCGCTGATTGCCGGCCTCCCGCTGCCGGAGGTCCCGGAGGTCGTGGCCGTGCCGCCTGTGGCGCAGGCCACCCAGGAGGTGAAGTCGTTCCCTCGGCCCGAGGCGATTCCGCCGAAGCTGAAGCCCGAGGCGACCGGGTAGACGCGGCAGGCGTGAGGATCGAGAATCGCGGGGAAGGAGCCGGTGGCTGCTTCCCCGCTTGTTTTTGAGGGGGTGAGATCCGCCGTGCCGGAGGAAACGCCCGGCGTGCTCGAGGTTCCCCCGTACCCGGTGGAACCCCGCGTTCAGGTCGGACGCCGGGATACCGCGCTGATCGTCGTCGACATGCAGAACGACTTCGTGGATGTCAACGGCCGCCTCTGCGTGGCGGCCGCCGCGGCGACCGTGCCGGCGATCCGGCGGCTGCGAGCCGTCGCCCGGGCCCACGGGCTCCCCGTCATCTACACGCAGGACTGGCACGGCGTCGACGACCCCGAGTTCGCGCTGTGGGGACCGCACGCCGTGGCCGGGACGTGGGGGGCGGAGATCGTCCCCGAGCTGGCGCCCGACCCGGGGGATCTCGTGATCCGCAAGCTTCGCTACGATGCGTTCTACCGCACCCCGCTTGAGGATGAGCTCCGGCGGCGTCAGATCGAGACGCTGATCATTACCGGGACGGTGAGCAACATCTGCGTTCTGCACACTGCCGGAAGCGCCGCGTTGCGGTGGCTTCGGATCGTCGTTCCGGTCGATGCCACCTCCGCACTGACGGAGTTCGACCAGCAGGCGGCGTTCCGCCAGATCGCCTTCCTGTACCGGGGCACCTTGATGCGCAGCGACGGCATCACCGTGTCGGGGTGATCGATGCCCTCGTCCCGGGGCGGTGTGTTATCATGAAGGCTGCCCTGGCGGGTGAAGGATCGGGGTGAGCGGAGGGGGTCGGTGCCGAAGCCCAAGAATCAGCAGATCTTCCCCTGGCGGCCCGCGGCGATTTACCTGGCCATCGTGGCGGTGGTGGCCGTGGCGCTCGGCGCCTGGGAGCACGCCTACGAGGCGCGACAGGCGGGGACCGCGGCATCGCTGCGGCCCGACGTGATCGCCAGGCGCCTCGTGGAGAACGTCGTCGGCGCGGGAACGGTCCAGAGTTCCACCCTCGATGCGAAGACCGATACGCTGACGATGAAGGTCAAAGACGTGGTGAGCGATCAGGCGAAGACCCCCGAACAGAAACGAGCACTGCTCTCGGGGGAGGGGACCCAGGCCGTGCAAGGCATCCTCGGGCTGATCAGCTTCAAGCACATCGTCCTTGAGCTGGAGAAGGACAATGCGGTGGAGGCGACGGTGAGGGCCGAGCCCGGGAAGACGCCGACGACAGACTTCTCCCCGGCCCTGAAGTAGGCTCGCCCCTTCGCCCCGGGGGTGCAGGGGGCGGCCCGGGGGCGTCAGAACGCGAAGATCGCGCGCACCTGCGTGCTGACGGTCAGGGTTCCGGGCAGCACGGGCGTGGAGGCCGCCGGCGCCGCCTGGAGCCCCACCCGGGGCACCGGCGTTGCCGCGCCGAATTCCTCGATCCGGACGACCCGGAGAATCGTGACCCCGGCCGCGGCGGCGAGGACGTTCGCGGTCGCCCGGGCATCCTGCACCGCGGCGGCGAGCGCGCGGGCGCGGAACGCGGCCGGATCGCGCAGCGTGAACGTAACGTCGCCAACGAGGTTCCCCCCCGCGGCGACGGCGGCGTCGACGACGCGCCCGACCATGCTGAGGTCATCCACGGTGACCGTCGCCCGCTGCACGGCCTGGTAGCCCGAGATCTCCTCGGAGGGGGGCCGCCGCTGCGGGAAAAGGTTGATCTCCACCGTGTGGATGCGGTCGCGCGGGATCCCCAGCGCCATGATCCGATCGATGATCTGGGTCATGGTCGCGCTGGTGCGCTGCTGGGCGTCCTGGGCGGTGGGACGCGTCACTTGGCTGCCGACGTCGATCGTCGCGCGGTCCGGGACGGCCTCGACCGCGCCCTGCCCGATCACGACGATCGTTTGACCGGGGGACGCCGGCCGGGCGCCGGCGGGGGCGGGAACCTGGGCCCTCGCGGGCGGAGCTCCTGCCGAGTTTCCCAAGAGGACGGCCACGGCCGCGAGCGCGGCTAGGCGCACGCCTGTCTTCCTCATCGATCACCTCCGGAGATTGACGCTCCCCCTCATACGGGGGCCCCGGATGACATGTTCCCCCGCAGGCCCGGCGGCGGGACCCTGGAAGGCGATCGTCGCGCGGGTGCTGGAGGGAAGCGCGGCGGATGACACGAAGGAACGGCACGCCGATTCCGGTCCCCGCGCCCGCGGGAGGGAGAGATCCTGGGAGGCGTGCCGGCCGCGGAGCGTCCTCGCTGGCGTCGGCCGGCGGGGACCGGCAGGTCTGGCTCATGGAGGCAGGCATGTTCGCGCTCAATTTTTACTCGAGCGTCTTTGCCCAGGCACTACGCGACGGCCGCAAAACGCTGACGATCCGCCTGGGCGACAAGCGCAACAAATACCAGGACGGGCAGCTGGTCTGGGTGACGGTGGGGAGCCGGTTTGGAACGAAGCAGCGGATGTTCACCGGAATGATCGACCGGGTGGAGATCAAAGCGCTGCGCGAGGTGACACCACGGGAGATCGAGCGAGAGAA
>DATEHM010000171.1:0-8402 GCA_035279545.1 bacterium
CGCCGCCTTGTCGCCGCACAGCGCGAGCGCGGCGGGGGGTGGTCCGACGAAGACGAGCCCGGCCTGCGCGCACGCCTCGGCGAATGCCGGGTTCTCGGAGAGAAACCCATAGCCGGGATGGATCGCGTCGGCGCCGGACCGCCGGGCGGCCTCGACGATCGCCCCGATGTTGAGGTAGGAATCGGCAGCGGCCGCCCCGCCGACCCGGTAGGCTTCATCGGCCGCGGCGAGGTGGAGCGCGCCGCGGTCCGCGTCGCTGTAGAGCGCCACCGTGGCGAGCCCCAGGGTCCGGCAGGCCCGGATCACGCGCAGGGCGATCTCACCCCGGTTCGCCACCAGCACTTTGGTCAGGGGCCGACCCGGCATACGCCCGGCGCGACGCGTCGTCAGAGCGGGATGTTCCCGTGCTTCTTGGGGGGATTGCGGTCGCGCTTGCCGGCGAGCATGCGCAGCGCCGAGATCAGGCGAGGCCGGGTCTCGCGGGGCTCGATGATGTCATCCACGTACCCCCGCGCGGCGGCGACGTAGGGGTTGGCGAACCGTTGGCGGTACTCGGCGGCGAGACGCGCCCGGGCCTCCTCCCGGTCCCCGGCCCCGGCGAGCTCCCGGCGAAAGATGATGTCGATCGCGCCTTCCGGCCCCATCACGGCGATCTCGGCGGTGGGCCAGGCGAGGTTCAAGTCGCCCCGGATGTGCTTGCTCGACATCACGTCGTAGGCGCCGCCGTAGGCCTTTCGGGTGATCACCGCCAGCTTCGGGACGGTGGCCTCGCAGTACGCAAACAGTAACTTCGCCCCGTGCTTGATGATCCCCCCGTGCTCCTGGGCGGTACCGGGCATGAAACCGGGGACGTCGACAAACGTGACCAGCGGAATGTTGAAGGCGTCGCAGAACCGGACGAAGCGGGCGCCTTTGACGGAACTGTTGATGTCGAGGGTGCCGGCCAGCACCGCCGGCTGCTGGGCCACGAGCCCCACGGGCCGCCCGTCTAGCCGCGCCAGGCCGATGATGAGGTTTTGGGCGAAGTGCTGGTGGACCTCCAGAAACTCGCCGCCGTCGACCACCCGCCGGATCACCTCGTGCATATCGTACGGCCGGTGGGGGTCGGCGGGGACCACCGAATCGAGCCCCGGGTCCATGCGGTCCGGTGGGTCGGTGCACGGCGTGCGGGGGGGGGCCTCCTGATTGTTGAGGGGCAGGTACGCCAGGAGGCGTCGGATCAACCGGAGGGCGTCGGGATCGCTCTCGGCGATGAAGTGGGCCAGACCGCTCTGGCCGGCGTGCACCGTGGCGCCGCCCAACTCCTCGAACGTCACGTCCTCGTGCGTGACGGCCTTGACGACCTGGGGTCCGGTAACGAACATGTAGCTGGTTCCTTGAACCATTACGGTGAAATCCGTGATCGCCGGCGAATAGACGGCCCCGCCCGCGCACGGGCCCATGATCGCCGAAATCTGCGGCACGACGCCGCTGGCCAGGGTGTTCCGGAGAAAGATCTCGGCGTACCCTCCCAGGCTCACCACGCCTTCTTGGATTCGCGCGCCGCCGGAATCGTTCAATCCGACGACCGGCGCGCCGTTGCGCAGCGCGAAGTCCATGATCTTGCAGATCTTCGCCGCGTGCCCTTCCCCCAGCGACCCCCCGAGGACGGTGAAGTCCTGCGAGAAAACGTAGGCGAGCCTCCCCTGGATCGCTCCGTACCCCGTCACCACGCCGTCGGCGGGGGCCTCGGTCCGATCCATCCCGAACGCGGTCGCGCGGTGGGTGACGAATCGATCGAGCTCGACGAAGGTGCCCGGATCGAGCAACTCGGCGAGGCGTTCGCGGGCGGTCAGCTTTCCCGCGGCGTGCTGCCGGGCGATTCGGTCCGCCCCGCCGCCGCCTTCGACGCGCGCGCGGCGAGCGGCGACGTCGTCCCGCCGACCCGAGGGGGGCTCAGGCACGCGGCCTAAGCGCCCGCGGACGGCGCCAGGGGCCGGACCGAAATGATCGCGTGCTTGTAGAGGAGCTCGGTCCCCCCCCCCGCCTCCACCAGCAGGGCGGAGGGCCCGACGTCGCGGAGCACCGCCTGGACGACTTCGTACCCGTCGCGGCAGCGAATGTGCACGGGCGTCCTCGCCTTCACCAAGGAGGCATAGAACCCGTCCTCAAGTGGCTGGGGCTCGGCGGCGGGTGGGGCGACCCCCACCCTGGAGCCTTCCTGGTGTGCCGTCACCGCAGCGCCTCCTCTCTGCTCCGGGCGGATCTCCTGCAGGTCCTCCAGGACATCGGGATCCATCAGGCCCGGATCCTCCGGTCCGTTGACCGACGGCGGCGTCGGGACGTCGGGATCGGCGGACGGATCGGAGGGGAGCGGCCATTCACCCCGGGGCACCGCGCCCGCGTGGAGGCGGTGACGCATGGCCTCGAGGTGCGCCCGGCGGTCCCCTCCCGCGGCCGGGGCGGAGCCGCCGAACGACGCGTGACGGATCCACTTGGCCACCGCGTCCAGCGCCGCGTGCACTGCCGCCTCCGGCGCGCCCCGACGTTGTGGGGCCGCGCCGACGAAGACCTCGGGTCCCCGGGGAGTCTGGGCGCTGATCCCGACCAGGACCACCGGGCGGTCCATGCAGGTGGTCGTGGATACCTGCTGGAGCGTGACCCGCCGGTGCTCGGCATCCAGCACGGAGCGGGCCGCGTCCACGGTCGCCATCACCAGCGTGCGCAGCCGGTGCTCGCCCCCCACCGGCCCTCGCGCCTGCCCGGTCCCCGCCCGCCGCTCCCCCCCCCGCTCCCAGACCACCTGGACCCGCGCCGCGGCCTCGGTCGCGGAGACGGTCTCCTCGAGGCGCACCACCTGGAGCTCCGCCCCTTCGCTGGCGTGGGCGCCCCGGAGGTGCGTGACATGAACCCGCCAAGGCTCCACCGGGATCCCGTACTCGGTCATGAGCGCGGCCACGACCGACCGCCGCGCGGCGCGCCCCTCAACCGCGTCGTCGGCCGTCACGTAGATCTGGTCGATTTCGCCGGACGGGGACGTCAGCAGCCGGATGGAAGCCACGCCCTCGACGGTTCCGAGGAATCGCTCGATATCTTCTGCACGAACTTCCCGCGGCATCGTGGGGTACTTCTGCCAGCGCCGGAGGGCCCCCTCCATCAAAACGAATCATCACAACGAAGGAAACCCACGACTCAGAAGGACGGGGGCGTGGCCGGCCGCCGCAGGGGCGACCCGATCACGATCCCCTCCCCGCCCAGGGCCTCCACCCGTTTGTGGTCGATGAGGATCTGGGCCGCCGGCGCGTCGGCGAACTGGGTCGCGGTGTACACCACCTGCCAGACCCGCCCCAGCATGCTCGTGCTCCCGCCGCCCGCGGCGAAGGTCGCGGAGAGGTCCACGGTCGCAATCCCGTCGCGGACGCGCACGCCGAGGAGCGCCGTTCCCTCCGGGATTTCGGTGTGGAGCTGGGGGTCGCCCGCCCCGAGGAGGAGCGCGCGCAGTGCCGCTTCCAGCCGGGCCTCCGGCGGGCCGGGCGGCGCAGGACGGCGCACCGCCGCCAGCGAGCTGAGGCGGCCGGACCCGACGGTGCGGACGAAATACACCTCGACCGGGGCCGGGCGCTGGCGGACGACCCGCACGACCGCCACGACGGCGATCAGCACGAGGAGGAGGAGCCACCAGGCGCTCCGGCGCGCCCGGGCTCGGGCCATCACCGACCCTCCACCAGGCGGAAGAACTCCCGCTCGTCGAGCACGGCGATCCCCAGCTTACGGGCCCGCACGATCTTCGTCCCCGGCTCGGCCCCGGCCACGAGGTAGCTGGTTTTGGGCCCCACGCTGTCCGCCACGATCCCCCCCAGCGCGGTCACGCGCTCGGCGGCGTCCCGTCTGGACAACCGCTTCAGCGTTCCGGTGAACACGAAGATCTTCCCGGACAGCCGGCCGCCGCGAGAGGCGGCCGCGGCCTCGGGGCGCACCCCGGCAGCGGCGAGCTTCTTGAGCAGCGCCCGGGTGGCCGGCTGCGCGAAGAACTCCACCACGCTCTCGGCGATCCTCGGCCCAATCCCGGGGACGTCTCTCACCTCTTCGAATCCGGCGTGGATGAGCCGGTCCAGCGTCGGGAAGTGTCGGGCCAGCACCTCGGCGACGTGGAGGCCGACGTGGCGGATGCCGAGGCCGTAGACGAGCCGGGCGAGGGTGGGACGCCGGCTCCGATCGATCGACGCGATCACATTGTCCGCGGATCGATCCGCCATCCGGTCGAGGGTCAGCACCTGCGCTTTAGTCAGCGTAAAGAGATCCGCCGGATCGCGGATCAGTTCGCGGTCGAGCAGCTGCTGGAGCAGCTTCGGCCCGACCCCGTCGATGTTCAGCGCGTCCCGCGAGGCGAAATGGATCAGCTGCTCCAGCACCTGCGCCGGGCACGATGCCCCGCCCGTGCAGCGGGCGGCCGATTCGCCCGCCGTACGGACGACCGCGGAGCCGCAGACCGGACAGCGGGTGGGCATCACGAACTCGCGCTCGCTTCCGCTGCGCCGCTCCGGCAGCGCCCGCACCACCTCCGGGATCACCTCGCCGGCCCGCTGGACGATGACGTGGTCGCCGATCCGGACGTCTTTGCGGCGCACCTCGTCCTCGTTGTGCAGGGTGGCGTGCCGGACGATCACGCCGGAGACCCGCACGGGCTCCAGGTCCGCGACCGGCGTGAGGGCGCCGGTCCTCCCCACCTGCACCGTGATATCGCGCACGCGCGTCTCGGCCTGCTCCGCCGGGAACTTGTAGGCGATCGCCCACCGCGGCGCCTGGCTGGTTGCCCCCAGCTCCGCCTGCTGGTCGAGGGAGTTCACCTTGACGACAATGCCGTCGGTTCCGTACGCCAGCGTCCCGCGGCGCGCCGACCACTCGCGCACGTAGTCGAGGACCTCCTCGATCGAGGTGACAAGACGCAGATGGGCGTTGACCGGCAGTCCGGCCTCCCGGGTCCACTCCAGGCTCTCCCAGTGCGTCTTCAACCGCCGACCCTGAACGACGCCCACCTGATAGATGGACAGATCGAGCGGCCGGCGCGCGGTCACGCCGGGATCGAGCTGGCGCAGAGACCCCGCGGCGGCGTTGCGGGCGTTGGCGAAGGGCGCCTCGCCCGCCGCCGTCCGCTCTTCGTTGACCGCCTCGAGCGCGCGGGTGGGGAGGTAGACCTCCCCCCGAAACTCGATGAACTCCGGGGGGTTCGCCGCCCGCCGGAGCCGCAGCGGCAGGGACCGGACCGTCCGCAGGTTGGCGGTGATATCCTCCCCGCGCACCCCGTCCCCCCGCGTCGCCCCCCGGACGAAGGTCCCCCGCCGGTAGACGAGGGAGATCGCCGCGCCGTCAAATTTCAGCTCGCAGACGAACTCGACGGTCTGCTCTCCCAGCCCGCCGGCGACGCGTTTGTGCCAGGCCCGCAGGTCGTCCTCGTCAAAGGCGTTGGCCAGGCTGAGCATCGGCTGCGGATGCGCGACCGGCCGGAACCCCTCCGCCGGCGGCGCGCCGACCCGCTGGGTCGGCGAATCCGGTGTGACCAGGGCCGGGTGCGCCGCCTCGAGCTCCCTCAGTTCCTCCATCAGCGCATCGAATGCCTCGTCCGAGATCTCGGGGGCGTCGAGCACATGATAGCGATACAGGTGGTGGCGGATCTGCTCGCGGAGGTCCGCGATCCGCTTGGCGGCGTCCGGGGAGGACCGGCGCCCCGCGGGGGAGCGGCGGCCTTCGGCCTTCATCGAACGGGCCTGCGGGGGGCGGCGGTCGAGTGGTTGGTCACGGAGCTCCTCCGGGATCTGGACGCCAGCGTGCGCCCCCGGGGAATTCGGCGCGCCCATCCGGGGTCCCTAGCGGAGCGGCCACCGACGGACACCCGCGCCGCGGACGCACACACGCGCCCCCGCCGGCCGGCGGCGGGCGGGGGGTCCGCGTGCGGGGTTCAGGCTCGGGGAATTCGGGGCCGCCCGCTACCTCCCCCCGGCCATAGCGGGGACGATCGAGACCTCCGCCCCTTCCGCCAGGGGGGTCTGCAGGCCAGCGAGGAACCGGATGTCCTGCTCGTTCACGAAGATGTTGACGAACTGCAGCACCTCGCCCCGGCCGTCCAGGATCTTCGCCCGGATCCCGGGGAACCGTCGCTCCAGATCGTCGAGCGCCTGCGCGATGGTGCTGGCGGTGACTTCGATCACCCGCTCGCCGTTCGTGATCCGGCGCAGCGGGGTCGGAATTCGGACATGCACGGCCATCGATCGTCCCTCCCTCGCGCCTCAGCCGCCCGCGAGGGCGAGCACGCGCTCTTCGAATGACGCCAGGGTCGGCTTGATCGTGATCGAGGCCTCGACCACGTGCTCCACCGCTTCCAGCGCCTTCAGGCCGATGCCGGTGATGTAGGCGACGGTGACCTCGTCGGGGTCGATCACGCCGGCCCGGGCCAGTTTGCGCAGCGCGCCGACGGTAACCCCACCGGCGGGCTCGGTGAACAGCCCCTCCGTCTCGGCGAGGAGCCGGATCGCCTCCACCATCTCTTGATCGGTCACCGACTCGACGGCGCCCCCCGTCCGCCGCGCCAGATCGAGGACGTAGTGCCCATCGGCCGGCGCGCCGATCGCCAGCGACTTGGCGATCGTGTTCGGGCGCACCGGCACGACCTTGTCCGCGCGCGCCTTGTAGGCGGCGGCGACGGGCCCGCAGCCCTCCGCTTGGGCCGCGGTCATCCGCACGGTGTGGCGGGCGATCAGGCCCCAGCGCTGGAACTCCTCAAACCCTTTGTGGATCTTCACGAACATGTTGCCCGAGCCCACGGGGACGACCACGCGATCGGGCGCCCGCCAGCCCAACTGCTCGGCGACCTCGAAGGCGAGGGTCTTCGCCCCCTCGGAGTAGTACGGGCGCAGGTTGACGTTGGCGATCGCCCATCGGTGCTCGTCGCCGATCTCGAGGCACAGGCGGTTCACGTCGTCGTAGGTCCCCTCCACCTCCACCACGGTGGGGCGGTAGACCGAGGTCGTCACGACCTTGGCGCGCTCGAGCCCCTGGGGGATAAACACGACCGCGCGCAGGCCGGCCTTGGCGGAGTGCGCGGCGACGGCGTTGGCGAGGTTGCCGGTCGACGCGCAGGACATCACCGTGAAGCCGAACTGCTTGACGGCGGCGATGGCGACGGCCACGACCCGGTCCTTGAACGACCAGGTGGGGTTGCGGGTGTCGTTCTTGAGATAGAGGTGCCGGAGGCCGAGCGCCTCCCCCAGGCGGAGCGCGGGCACGAGCGGGGTGAACCCGGCGGCGAGATCCCATTCCGGGACGCGGGATGCGGGCAACAGGTCGTGGTACCGCCAGATCGAGGCCGGGCCGGCGGCGATGCGCGTCCGCAGCGCCTCCCCTTCCAGCCCGCCGAGATCATACACCGCCTCGAGCGGTCCGAAGCAGTCCTCGCACACAAAGATGGGCTCCGTCGGAAACCGCCGTCCGCACTCGCGACAGACCAGCCCGATTGCCGCCATCTCTCCCCTCCCCCATCGCCGCCCGACGACATCCGCCGTGATGCGTCGGGCGCCAGGATTTTGCTCCCAACAAAAATCCCCCTCCAACTCCGCGAGGGGGGATCAGCCCTCTTATCTACCGGAATTGGATCTTCCGCGGGAATTAGCACCACGCCAGGTGGGCACCTGGTAGGCTGCCGGGTTTCATCGGGCCCGTCCCTCAACCGCTCTGGATAAGAGTTGCTATTCAGTTTGAGCCCACGGTAGCATAGGCCCCCCCTGGTGTCAAGACGAGGGACACCCTATACTGAGGCCGGCATGCACCCGGTGCTCCTGCGACTCGGCCCGTTCCTCCTCCGCTGGTACGGGGCCATGATGGCCCTGGCGATGATCCTGGCCGTCGCGTTGACCGCCCGCTTCGGCGAGGTGGTTGGGATCGCCAGATCGCTCATCGTCGATTCGCTCGCGTTCCCCTTTCTGGTCACGCTGCTGGTCGGGGCGCGCGTCGGGTACGTCGTATCGCACCCCCAGGAGTTCCTCGGCGACCCGCTGGCCATCATCCGTCCCCCCTACGCCGGGTTGGCCTCGCACGGGGCGATCGCGTTCGGGCTCGCCTTCCTCGCGCTGTGGTGCCGCCGCCACCGGGTGCCGGTGTGGCGGCTGACCGATGCGATGGCGCCGGCGATCCTCGTGGCGATCATCCTGGTGCGGTGGGGGAATTTCATGAACGGGGAGCTATACGGCGATCCGACGACGCTCCCCTGGGGCGTCGTCTTTCCGGGGGTGCCGGGGGGCCCCCGCCACCCGCTTCAGCTGTACGAGATGGCGGGGACCGCGCTCATCCTCGCCTGGATCGTCCGCGCCGTGGGGCGGCGCCCCTACGACGGCTGGGTGTTCTGGTCGGCGATGATCGCGTCGTCGACCCTG
>DATEHM010000172.1:0-5053 GCA_035279545.1 bacterium
CGATCATGGAAATGACCGTCGTGGTCGTGATCGCGGCCATCCTCATCGCCCTCAGCTACACGTCCTGGCAAGGGTACACCGCCCAGCAGCGGCTCCGGTTCGGCACCATGCAGGTGGCCACCGATCTGCGGGAAGCGGAGGAACGGGCGAAGGCCGAGCGCACCCAGTACACCATCACGTTTACCGGACTGTCGTCGGCGTACATCATCGCGCGGACCGGCGGGGGGTTCCGCGAGAACGTATCGCTGCCGTCGGGGGTCAGCCCGCAGGCCTCGACCACCGTGACGTTCACCCCCTTCGGACAGCCCGATGCGGCCCACACCGTGACGTTGCAGAACGGGGCGGGCACCCGCACGGCATCGATCGATACCGTCGGAGGCATCACCTACCAGGGACCCTGAACCGCCGCACAGCCTTCCCGCGTCGCCGGGGCGCCCCCGTTGCTGATTGGGGCGCCCCTCGTGTATAATGGGCTCCAGTGTAAGTAGCCGCGTTTGCTGTGGAGGTGGACTCTTGACCGAGGTTCGGGTCGGCAAGGATGAGACGCTGGACAGCGCGCTGCGACGGTTCAAGCGTCAGGTCAAGCGGTCCGGAATCCTCACAGACGCGAAGCGGCACGAGCACTACGAGAAGCCCAGCGCAAAGCGGCGCCGCCGCGCGGCTCGACGCAAGCGATTCTAGGTCTCAGGCCCGCCTCCGTCCGCCCCCGGCGAAGGAGCGACCCGGCTCCGGCGGGGCGCTGCACCGAACGCCGGTTGAGAGCGCCCGCCCGGTCCTTGGGCCATTGAGCGGGGTGGAGCGGAAAGGAGCGTAACCGTGCGGCAGCCGGCCCGGAAGGTCAAGCGGGCACACAGCGCCGGCGGGGTGGTCTTCCGCCGGCCGGCGGCAGACGCCGCGGCCGTCGAGGTGCGGATCCTGCTCCTCCAGCACGAGGCCGGCAAGTGGATGCTCCCCAAGGGCACGATCGAAACCGGCGAGACCCCCGAGGCCGTCGCGCTGCGGGAGGTGGCCGAGGAAACGGGGCTGCACAACGTCCGGATCATCCGCGATCTCGGCGAAGAGCGCTATCTCTTCTTTTGGAAGACCGAAGACACCTACTACGACAAGACCGTGCATTATTACCTGATGGAGTTTCTCGGCGGGGAAGAGACGTGCCCCCAGCGGGAAGAGGGGTTCGTCCGGTGCGACTGGGTGTCGGTCGCCGAAGCGCTGGAGCGGATCAAGTACAAGGAGACCCGTGAGGTCGTCCGGAGGGCGGAGGTGGTCCTGTCCACCGCCGCCGTCCCGACGGCCCCCCCGGGGGTTGTTCATGGCCCCGCCTCGCCCTGAGAATCCGCCCCGGCCCGCCTTCGGCTTTCCGGAGGGTGCGGCACGGGCGCAGGTGATCGCGGAGACGCTGGAGCGGTACCGCCGTCATCTCAATCCCGGGCTGGCGCGGCTCTTTCAGTTTGGCGGGGTGGACACGGTGGAATGGGCGGCGGAAGGCTGCCTGGTGTGGGATATCCACGGCCGCGAGTACATCGACTGCGCCTGCGGCCCGGCGATCTTCAACATCGGGCACCGCCATCCGCGGGTGCTGGCGGCGGTGCGCGACCAGCTCGATCGGATTCCGATGTCCGTCCGCACGATGCCGAGTGCCCCCCAGGCCGACCTGGCCTGGCGGTTGGCGCAGCTCACCCCCGGCGACCTGCAGTACAGCTTTTTCTGCAACAGCGGCGCGGAGGCGAACGAAGGGGCGATCAAGCTGGCCCGCCTGGCGACCGGCCGGACGGGGATCGTGGCGATGCAGGAGGCGTTTCACGGCAAGACGCTGGGGGCGCTGTCGGCTACCGGCCGGGCCTACTACCGGACCCCGTTCCAGCCGCTCGTGCCGGGGTTCACCCACGTGCCCTTTGGCGATGCGGAGGCGGTAGAGCGGGCGATCGGCCCGACCACCGCGGCCATGATGCTGGAGCCGATCCAGGGGGAAGCCGGGGTGATCGTCCCTCCGCCAGGCTACCTCCGCGCGGTGCGGGAGATCTGCGACCGCAGCGGGGCGCTCATGATCGTCGATGAGATCCAGACGGGCCTGGGCCGCACCGGCCGGCTGTTCTGCGTCGACCATGAGGGCGTCGTCCCGGACATCCTGACGTTGGCGAAGGCGCTCGGCGGAGGGGTGATGCCGATCGGCGCGTTCGTCGGCCGCCCCGCCGTGTGGGAGCGGCTGCGTCGGGATCCCTACCTCCATTCCTCGACCTTCGGCGGGAACCCGCTGGCGTGCCGGGCGGCGTCCGCCACCCTGGAGGTGCTGACCGAGGAGCGCCTGGCCGACCGCGCCGAGCCGCTGGGCGCGCAGTTCCTCCGCCGGCTGCGCGAGATCCAGGATCGGCACCCCCGGATCGTGAAAGAGGTGCGGGGCCGCGGCCTGATGCTGGGGGTGGAGTTCACGCACCGCGACTACGCTCTGATGGCCTCCGCCGAGGCGGGGCACCGCGGGGTCATCACATTCTACACGCTCAATAATCCGAACGTGATCCGGATCGAGCCCCCGCTTGTGATCACGCCCGAGTTGATCGACCGGGCCGCCGAGGGGATTGACGGAGCGGTCGCGGAGGCCGAGCGCCTGCTGGGCTCGGTCGCGGCGGCCGCCGACAACGGATCGTGATGCGCGCGGACGAGGTCCGGGAGGCCTTCCTCCGCTACTTTGAAGGCCAGGGCCACGCCCGGGTCCCCAGCGCCTCGCTCATCCCCGCCGGGGATCCGACGTTGCTCTTCACCAACGCGGGCATGGTCCAGTTCAAAGATGTCTTCCTCGGCCTGGAGCGGCGGCCCTACCGCCGCGCCACGACGGTGCAGAAGTGCATGCGGGTCAGCGGGAAGCACAACGATCTCGAGAATGTGGGCCCGTCCCCCCGGCATCACACTTTCTTCGAGATGCTCGGAAACTTCAGCTTCGGCGACTACTTCAAGCGCGACGCCGCGCGGTTCGCCTGGGAACTCACCACCGGCCCCTTGGGGATTCCCCCCGACCGCCTGGTGCTGACTGTACTGCAGGGCGACGACGAAGCGGCGGAGGCCTGGGCCGCGCTCGGCGTCCCTCCCCGGCGGATCGTGCCGATGGGGGAGGCGACGAACTTCTGGATGATGGGCGACGTGGGGCCCTGCGGGCCCACCAGCGAGCTGCACTACGACTGGGGTCCGCAGGCGTGCACCTGCGGGCGACCGGACTGCGGCGTGGCGCTCGACAACGGGTGCGGCCGGTGGCTGGAGTTCTGGAACCTGGTGTTCATGCAGTTCGACCAGGCCGCCGACGGGGTGCGGACGCCGCTGCCGCGGCCCGGGGTCGATACGGGGATGGGGCTCGAGCGGATCGTTTCGGTGATCCAGGGGGTCCGGAGCAATTACGACACCGATCTGTTCCTGCCGCTGCTGGACGGCATGCAGCGGGTGCTCGCCCACTCGGACGCGCAGCGCGCCGCGCAGGCCGTGGCGTACCGGGTCCTCGCCGACCACGGCCGCGCGATGACGTTCCTCATCGCCGACGGCGTCCTCCCCGACAACGAGGGCCGGGGCTATGTCCTGCGCATGATCATGCGGCGCGCCATCCGCTTCGCCAGGCGGGCGGGAGCCACCGGACCGTTCCTGGGCGGGCTGGCCGACCTCGTCATCGCGACGATGCGCGGAGCCTATCCGGAGCTGGTGGGCCACGCCCCGTTTATCCGGGAGGCGCTGGCGGCGGAGGAGGATCGATTCCAGCAGACCTTGGATGCGGGCCTGGGCCGGCTTGCCGACCTGATCGCGGACGCCCGGCGCCGGGGCGCGACCGTCCTCCCGGGCGCGGAGGTCTTTCGACTGTACGACACCTACGGCTTCCCGCCCGACCTCACCCGCGATGTCGCGCGCGAGCAGGGGCTCGAGATCGACGAGGCCGGGTTCACCGCCGAACGGGCCCGGCAGCAGGAGCGCTCGCGCGGCTCGCTGGCGTTCCAGTCCGATGCGACGGCCCGCGCCGCCTACGCGTCGTTAAGGGACGGGGGCGCCGCGAGCGAGTTTCTCGGGTACGAGACGCTCGAAGCCGCCGGGCGGGTGCTGGCCCTCCTCCGCGACGGCGCCCGCGTTCCCGCCGCCGGGGCGGGGGAGGCGGTGGAGGTGGTGTGCGACCGGACGCCCTTCTACCCCGAGTCCGGCGGGCAGGTGGGGGACGCCGGCGAGATCCGGACGCCGGGCGGCGTGGTGGAGGTGACGGACACCCAGCGTCCGGTCCCGGGGCTGGTGGTCCACGACGGCCGGGTCGTCCGAGGGACGGTGGCGGAGGGGGAGACGGCGGCGCTCCGTGTGGACGCCCGCCGCCGGTGGGACATCATGCGCAACCACACCGCCACCCATCTTTTGCACCGCGCCCTGCGCGAGGTCTTGGGCGACCATGCCCGCCAGGCCGGGTCGCTCGTCGCCCCCGACCGCCTCCGGTTTGACTTCCTCCACCTCCGGCCCGTCTCCCCCGAGGAGCGCGAGCGCATCGAGGCGCGCGTCAACGAGCAGGTGCTCGCCGCCCTGCCGGTTCGCACCGACGTGATGGCCTACCGGGACGCCGTGGCGACCGGGGCGATGGCCCTCTTCAACGAGAAGTACGGGGAACGGGTGCGGGTGGTGAGCATCGACGACTACAGCCGGGAGCTGTGCGGGGGAACGCACGTCGGCACCACCGCCGAAATCGGCCTGGTCGTGATCGCCGCCGAATCATCGGTGGGAAGCGGGGTCCGCCGCATCGAGGCGGTGACGGGCCGGGCGGCGGCGGCGCGGGCGCAGGAGGATCAGCGGACGCTGCGTGCCGCGGCCGAGGCGTTGCGGGTGGCGGTCCCGGAGGTTCCTGAGCGCGTCCGCTATCTGATCGATCGGCTCCGCACCCTGGAGCACGAGGCGGAAGCGACGCACGCCCGGGCGGCGGTGCCCGACGTGGAAGCGCTGGTGCGGAACGCCCCCGAGGTCCAGGGCGTCGCCGTCGTGGGGCTGGCCAGCCGCGGGGCCGATCAGGCGGCGCTGCGCTCGCTCGGCGACCGCGTCAAGGCACGGCTTC
>DATEHM010000173.1:0-2745 GCA_035279545.1 bacterium
CTGAGCTGGGTCCTCCGCGATCGCTTCCCGCGCCGCGGCCCGGGCGCGGACGGGGGGCGGTAAGGGCGATGCGGATCACCGCGCGCGTCAACGGCGAGGTGCGGGCGGCCGACGTGTGGCCGGGGGCCAGCCTCCTCTTCATGTTGCGCGAGCATCTGGGCCTCGCCGGCGCGAAAACCGCCTGCGAGCAGGGGGAGTGCGGTTCGTGCTCGGTCTGGCTCGACGGCGACCTCGTCTGTTCCTGTGTGGTGCTCGCCGCGCAGGCGGACGGGCGCGAGGTGCGTACCGTGGAGGGGCTCGCCGACGCCGATCGCCTTCACCCCGTGCAGGAGGCGTTTCTTGAGGCGGGCGCGGCGCAGTGCGGCTTCTGCACCCCGGGGTTCATCGTCGCTGTGGCCGATCTGCTTGCCAGGGGAATCTCCCCCAGCGGGGGGGCGGTGCGCGAGGCGCTGTCCGGAAACCTCTGCCGGTGCACGGGCTACGAGAAGATCCTCGACGCCGTGAGGCTCGCCGCCGAGCGGATGCGCGGAGGTGGGGGATGAGCATCCGCACGGTGGGGCCGGCGCGGGGAGGCGTGGGGGAGAGCGTGCGCCGGATCGACGGCGTCCCCAAGGTGCGGGGGACCTTTGCCTTCGGCAGCGACCTCTGGGCGCAAGGAGGGCTCTGGGGGCACACGGTGAGAAGCCCGCACCCGCACGCGCGCATCCAGAGGATCGATCTCGCGAAGGCGGTGGCCACCCCCGGCGTGCACGCGGTGCTGCTGGCCGGGGACGTCCCCGGGAAGAAGACGTACGGCCTGGAGTTTGCCGATCAGCCGGTCCTGGCGTGGGAGCGGGTGCGGTACGCCGGCGAGCCGGTTGCGATCCTGGCGGCCGCCGACCCGGAAACCGCCAGGCGGGCGGCGGAGCGCGTCGTGGTGGCCTACGAGGTGCTGCCGGCGGTCACCGACATGGGCCGCGCGCTCGAGGCGGACGCCCCGCGCGTGCACGAGTTCGGGAACGTGCTCCGCCACACGCGGATCGTGCACGGCGACCCCGACGCATCCGCCGAGGTGTGGGTGGACGGCTACTATGAGACGGGCATGCAGGACCAGGCGATGCTCGGCCCCGAGGCGGGGATGGCGGTGCCCGCCTCAGACGGTGGGGTTGATCTGTACGTCGCGACCCAATGGCTGCACGTGGACCGCCAGCAGATCGCGCCCGCGCTCGGCCTCCCGGCCGAGAAGGTCCGGCTGCACCTGGCGGGGGTGGGCGGGGCGTTTGGGGCGCGCGAGGATGTCAGCATGCACATCCACGCCTGCCTGCTCGCGCTTCGGACCGGGAAGCCGGTGAAGATGGTCTACGGCCGCGAGGAATCGTTCTTCGGCCACGTCCACCGCCATCCGTCCCGGATCTGGATGCGGCACGGGGCCGCCGGCGATGGGCGGCTGGTCTGCGTGCGCGCGCGGCTCCTCCTCGACGGCGGCGCCTATGCCTCTTCGTCGTCGGCGGTGATCGCGAACGCCAGCACCTTTGCCACCGGCCCGTACGCGGTGCCGAACGTGCTGATCGAGGGGACGTGCGTCTACACCAATAACCCGCCGTGCGGCGCGATGCGGGGCTTCGGCGCGGTCCAGGCGTGCTTCGCCTACGAGGCCCAGATGGACAAGCTCGCCCGCGCGCTCGGCCGGGACCCCGTCGACCTGCGCCTCCAGAATGCCCTGGCCACCGGGGCGGTCCTCGCGACCGGCCAGCGGCTCCGCGGCAGCGCGCCGGTGCGGGAGGTGATCGCCCGCTGCGCCGGCCTGGCGATGCCCGAGGAACCCGAGGGGGGTGCGGTCGGCGCGGGGGGCCTTCGCTACCCGGGGGGTGCGGGAAACGTATCCCGGGGCGAGGGGCTGCGCCGAGGGGTCGGCTTCGCGGTGGGGTGGAAGAACATCGCCTACAGCGAGGGGTTCGACGACGCATCGGAGGCCCGCGTCCGCCTGGCGATCGCGCCCGGCGGCCCGCGGGCGGAGGTGTGGTGCGCCGCAGCCGAAGTGGGGCAGGGGGTGCATACGGTCCTCGCCCAGATCGTGCGGACTGAGCTCGGCGTGGAGGCGGTTGTCGTGCACCCCCCGGATACGACGATGGGCTCCGCGGGGTCGAGCTCGGCGTCGCGGCAGACGATGATGTCGGGGGGGGCCGTCCAGCTGGCCTGCGCGGCGGTGAGGGACGTGCTCGCCGGGCGGGTGCGCCTCGCCGGCGACCTCCAAGGCCGGGACGTCCTGGGAGACCTGCGGGTGGAGGAGGGCCGGATCCTGGTGGGGGACCGAGTGGTCGGGCCCCTGGACGCGTTCCTGGGGGAGCCGATCGAGGTGGCCCGGGTGTACCACCATCGTCAGACCACCCCGCTCGATGCGTCGGGGAGGGGCGATCCCCACGTGGCGTTCGCGTTCGCCGCCCAGCGGGCGGTGGTGGAGGTGGACACCGAGCTCGGGCTGGTGCGCGTCGTCCAGGTGGCGACGGCTCAGGACGTGGGCCGCGCCCTGAACCCCCAGAGCGTGTACGGCCAGATCGAGGGCGGCACCGCCCAGGGGATCGGCCTGGCGCTGATGGAGGAAGTCCAGCTTGAGGGCGGCCGGATCAAGAACGCGTCGTTTACGGACTATCTGATCCCGACGATCCTGGACATGCCGCCGGTCGTCGCCGTGCTCGTCGAGGAGCCCGAACCCGGCGTCCCGTTCGGCGCCAAAGGGGTGGGGGAGCCCTCCACGATCGTCTCCAC
>DATEHM010000174.1:0-15693 GCA_035279545.1 bacterium
CCTCAGGAGTGGGGGACGCCCTCGCTTGGCAAGACCGCCGGGTCCGCCGCCTGGGGGACGCCGCAATCGGGCGGCGGCGCTGTCCGCAGCGCACCGGCCAGCGTTCGGCCGAGGCGGCGGTTGAGCGCGTTCAGCACCGCCCGTGCGACGGCGACGTGCGGATCCGCGGCCCGGGCGCTCCCCACCAACCGCTCGGCTCGCGCGGTCCCCGCGGCGAGGGTGGCCACCGCCACCGTCTCGCCCTCGGACGGCAGCAGGGAGAGATCCTCCAGCAGGAATCCGAACTCGGCCCCGATCACCTGCACGACCCCCTGCAGCGTCGCCTCTGCCACGAGAAAGGGCACCCCGCGCCCGACGACCCGAGCGGACGCGATGCCGCGGACCGTGCGGCTCCCCAGACCTAACCCCACGACGGCGGTGCTCCGATGGGGCTCTGCGGTCACGGCCGCTTCCTCCAGTCGAAACCGCGCTTCGACGGTGAGGGACCGCCGGCCGGCCAAGCGCAGGGCCCGTTCCTCTCCGCTCCGGCTGTGGTGGACGATGCCCTTGCCGGATTCCTTGGCCAGGGTGGATCCCCGGCTGGCCAGCGTGATCAGATCCTCGACCGTGGAGGCGATGTGCGCGGCGGTCCGCCGCTCCGCGCGGCGCCCCCCCGCCAGCCCGACGCTTGCCGTGACCCGCTCCTGGTGGCCCTCAATCTCCACCGGGAGGCTGATGGTCTCGCGCAGCCGCTGCGCCAGGGCCCTCGCCTCCTCACTCCGCCGGATCGTGGCGATGGCAAACTCGTCGCCGGCGTATCGGCAGAGGAAGTCCGTGGACGGATCCACGCAGGTGCCGAGCAGGTAGGCCACCGATCGGACGATGTCGTCTCCGACGACATGTCCGAGCGCCTTGTTGACGACGCGGAAGTTGTCCATGTCGACAAACAGGATCACCACCTCTTCCCCTCGACCGAGGGCGGCCGTGGTCCAACTCCGCAACCCAGCGGCCCAGGGCAGGCCCGTGAGCGGATCCCGCTCCTGGTGCCTGGCCTCGAGAATGGCCATGAGCGAAATGAGCCCGACCAGCCGCCCCTCCTCGACCACGGGGAGGACCTCGACCTGCTGGCGGGTGAGGAGATCGTACGCGTACGACAGGGGCAGTTCGGGGGTGGCGGGCGTCAGGTCCGTGACCATGATCTCGGCCACCGTCCGATAGAGCGGCTGGCGGAGCAACCGGACCGGGGTGACGAACCCAACCACGTGGTCGCCTTCCATCACCGGGAGCCCGGCCAGGCTGCGCGTACGGATCATGTCGATCGCCGCTCCCACCGTCGTCGCGACGCGGATCGGCTCGGGTGCCGGGGCCATCAGGTCCCGCACGGTCGTCGGCGTATCGCTCATGCCCGCCCGCCCCCGACGCGTATCCGGGATCTTGGAGTCGGAATTCCATGGAGCAGCACGCAGACCATACACCAAGGATATCATCCGATGTTGGTCGTTCCCGCGCCACCCCTCGAACGGAGGATTCTGCGTGTCGAACACGTGACCCCCACCTGGCGGCGCGGTCCCCGGGTCTGTGCCCGGGCGATTCGGGGCACGATATGGAAGAGAATGGGCAAGCTATTGGGTACCCGAACTCGCGGCCGCCGCGCCTCTTCACCTGCGCGTCGGCCGGATCATTCGGAGGAATCGCCTTGACAGATCGATGGGCAACCCATACACTTTTGAGCACCAGTCCCCTCATCCGATCCAGCGTCGCAACCTGGTTCGTCGCATACGACACACTATCAGACCCGGCAAACGATGGGCCTCGCACAACGTAGGAGTACAGGCGGGCAGGCACCGAAAGGGCGCGTGGGGCGGACCCCCAGGCGCCGACGTGTGACCCCGTCCGCCGGAGGGACGGCACGTCCGAGCGAGATGCTGGACGCCTGGATGGGGATCACCGGCCTACAGGAACCGCCGCTGTCGATCGCGCCCGCGGAGGTGGGCGCATCCGGCATCGACGGTGACCTGCGAGACTTGCGGGCCGCATTCCTTCACGCGACCGGCGCCGATCGGTGCGTGATCCGGTTGGCGTTCAACTGGCGGCAGGTCGTCGGCCGGTGGCTCAACCTACCGGCGGGCGCGCGGACCGATCTGTTCCACGGTGAGCCCGCGCCCGCCTCCTTAGTGACCACCCGGCGCGACGGGACGAAGGGCGAAGCCCGGGCCGACCTCCGTCTCGGGGGAATGTCCGCCGCCCAGATCACCGTGACGACGAGCGATCGTCGGGCCATGGAGCAGATCGTCCACGGCCTCACCGGGCTCATCCAAATGGTCTCCGCTCGACTCTGTTTCCGCTGGTTGCGCGACGAAGCCAACGCCGTGGAGCGGCGGCGTCTCGTCGAGATTCTCCACGACGGGCCGCTGCAGGCGGCCACCGCCGCCAAGATCCGCCTGCAGGCGTGCCGGCGGTTCGTCGGCGAACCCCGCGCGGCGGCGGCACTCGATGAAGCGATCGCCCTCACCGGACAGGTGATCGGGGCGATGCGCGAGGTGCTGCAGGACCGGGTGCGGCTCGGGCCCGACTCGCTGGGCAGCCGGATTCGCCAGGCGGGGGAACGTTGGAGCAAGATGACGGGCGTGCGTGTCCACATCACGTTAACGGACGCGGCGGAGGACCCGGCGCAGTTTTCGGATGAAGCGCTGGAGACCGCGGCGCATGTCGTCGGCGAGGGCATCGTCAACGCCTGGAAACATGGGGGCGCCACACAGGTCTCCATCGGCTGTCACCCACAAAACGGCGGCATGCTGCTGACCCTCTCGGACGACGGACGCGGGCGCCACGCCTCGGCTGATGCCGCCCGCCCGAACGGGACGAGGATGGGCCTGCCCCTTCTCCGGGCCCGCATCGGCGAACTCGGTGGCCGGTTCGATATCCGCCTGGAGCCGGGCGGCGGCACGATCGTCGAGGCCTGGCTCCCCCTCAGCCGGGAGCCCTCCGGCACCCCCGGCTAGCCGACCGGGCCGTCACCGTTCCACCGGGCTCCCCGCGCCTGCGGGGAGCCTTCGCTTCGCCCCACGGCAGGGGCGGCCTCGCAGCCGGTCGAAGACCTGTCCGTCCCGCCACATCTCTGCCAGGACGGTGTGACCCATGGCCGTGTCCCGCTACGTCGGCGCCCGGGTGAAGCGCATCGAAGACCCCAAACTCATCCGTGGGGAGGGGGCGTTCCTCGACGATCTCCAGATCGCCGGCCTGCTCCACGCCGTCTTCGTGCGCAGCCCTCACGGGCACGCCCGGATTCGCGCGCTCGATCTCCGCGCCGCCCGGGCGCACCCGGGGGTGGTCGCCGCCGTCTCCGCCGCGGACCAGCAAGAGGTCCAAAAACCGCTCCCCGTGATCCCGGTCCAGGGAATGCGGGGCGCCGATCACCTGCCGTTCGCCGATGGTGAAGTCCGGTATGCGGGCGAGGCCGTTGCCGTGATCGTCGCGGAGGCGCCCCAGGTCGCGCGCGACGCGGCGGACCTGGTGAAGATCGACTACGATCCCCTGCCCACCGCCGTGGACCTGGAGCGCGCGGCCGCAGGAGGCCCGTTTGCCCACGCCGGCTGGGACACCAACGTCGCCTACACGAGCACGGTCGAGCAGGGCGACCTCGACGCCGCGTTCCGCAACGCGCCCGTCATCGTCCGCCAGCGCATGGTCAATCAGCGGGTGGCCCCCGTGCCGCTGGAGCCCCGGGGAACGCTGGCGATGTACGACGGCAGCCAGGGACAGGGCCTCTTGACGGTCTGGACCTCGACTCAGGAGGCACACGCGATCCGCGACGGCCTGAGCCAGGTCCTTGGCCTGGAGGCCCGGCGGATCCGGGTGATCACCCCGGACGTCGGGGGCGGCTTCGGCGCCAAGCTCAATACCTATCCGGAAGACGTCGTGGTCGCGCACCTGGCCCGGCGGCTCCGCCGCCCGGTGAAATGGGTGGAGACCCGCCAGGAGAACCTCCTCACCACCACCCACGGCCGCGGCCAGGTCATTGAGGTCGAGGTGGCCGCAGAAAAGGACGGGCGCATCCGCGGGATGCGGTCGCGCGTCCTCGCCGACCTTGGCGCCTATCTGGTCTACACGACGGCGATCGTCCCGACCCTCACCCCGCTGATGATCCAGGGCCCGTACGACGTCCCCGCCCTGCGCTGTGACCTCGTCGCCCTCTACACCAACACATGCCCCACCGGCGCCTACCGAGGCGCCGGCCGCCCGGAGGCCACGTACTATCTGGAGCGGGTGATGGATCTGGTGGCCGACGAGACGGGTGAAGACCCTGCGGAGGTGCGCCGGCGGAACTTCATCCGGCCGTCCCGGTTCCCGTTCAAAGCGGCGAGCGGGGCGGAGTACGATTCGGGCGACTACGCGAAGCCCCTCGACGAGGTGGTGCGGCTGGCCGACTACCCCGCGCTGCGCGCCCAACAAGAGACCGCCCGCCGCGGCGGAAAGATCATGGGGATCGGCCTCTCCAGCTACGTGGAGATCTGCGGCTTCGGCCCGTGGGAACTCGGGACCGTGCGGGTCAACAAGGACGCGACCGCCACGGTGGTGACCGGGACATCCCCCCACGGCCAGGGAGACGCCACCGGGTTCGCGCAAATCGTCGCCGACACCCTGGCCATCCCCATCGAACAGATCTCGGTCGTGTTCGGGGACACGCTCCTGGTCCAGTACGGGGGCGGGACCAGCGGAAGCCGCAGCATGTCTTTGGGGGGATCCGCCGTCTACCTGGCGGCGCAGGACGTCCGCACGCAGATCCTGGGGATCGCCGCGAACCTCCTGGAGGCCGCGCCAGCGGACCTGTCCTTGGCGGACGCCCGGGTGACGGTGCGGGGAACGCCGGGGCGCGCGGTCTCGATTGCGGAGGTGGCCGAGGCGGCCTACAACGCCAGTCATCTCCCCGAGGGGCAGGCACCGGGACTGGAGGCGACGAGCCGATTCAAGTCCCTGGGCACGACCTTCCCCTTCGGTAGCCACCTCTGCGTCGTCGAGATCGACCGCGAAACCGGGCAGGTCCGGATCGTCCGGTACGTGGCGGTTGATGACTGCGGGCGGGTGATCAACCCGCTCCTGGTGGACGGTCAGATCCACGGCGGGATCGTGCAGGGGGCCAGCCAGGCCCTGCTGGAGGCGGTGAACTACGACGAACACGGGACCCTGCTCACCCGGACGCTCTCGGAGTACGGAATCCCCCAGGCCCATCTGCTCCCGCGGATGGAACGGGGGACGTCGGTGACGCCCACCCCGCGCAACCCCCTGGGGGCGAAGGGCATCGGCGAGGCCGCCACGATCGGCTCAACCCCCGCGGTGGTGAACGCGGTGGTGGACGCGCTCAGCCACCTGGGGGTCCGCCACCTCGACATGCCGCTTACCCCCGAACGGATCGCCGCCGCGCTTCGCGGGCCGCAGTAGCGGAGGCGGCGGGCCGGGTCGACTGAGAAAGGCGCCCGCGCCTCTGGGGGCCTGCGCCCACCGGCCAGGAGCACACGCCGTGCCCGGATGCGCGCCGAGCCGACGTGACCCCTTCGCGGGGGCCGCACCAGTACGGCACGGCCGCGGCCGCTCGGGTCGCGATCGTGCGGAGGGAGGAACGCCTTCGTGGGGCGCGTCGAACAGCGCTTAGATCAACTCGGCATCACCCTGCCCGCCACGCCCAAGCCGGTCGCAAACTACGTCCCGGCAAAGCGCGTCGGCAACCTCGTCTACGTGGCGGGCCAAGTGTCTGCCCTGGCGGGCCGCGAATACCGAGGGCAACTCGGAGGCGATCGCGGCGCAGAGGAAGGCCAGGAGGCCACGCGGGCCTGCGCCATCAACTGTCTTGCCGCCCTGTTGAGCGTGGTGGACTCGCTCGACCGGCTCACCCAGATCGTCCATGTGGGCGGCTTTGTGAACAGCGCCCAGGGATTCCAGGGGCAGGCCGCGGCGATGAACGGCGCGTCCGACCTCTTGGTGGAGGTGTTCGGAGAGGCCGGCAAACACACGCGGACCGCGGTGGGAGTCAGCGGGCTGCCGCTGGACTACACCGCATCGGTCTACCTGATCGCCGAAGTCGCGTAGGGGAGGGCCCTCGCGGCGGGGCGGCCGCCGCCTCTGGCCCACCGCGCCGGGCAGCGGTCAAGGGATGACCGCGCTGAGCAAGGAGGAGATGTCGGCGGGATGGACTTCGACCTGACCGAAGAGCAGCAGGTGATCCGCCGGGCGATCGGCGATCTCTGCCGGCGTTTCCCCGACGCGTACTGGCGCGAACTCGACCGCACGGCGGCGTATCCGGAAGCGTTTGTGCGCGCGTTGGCCGAGGGGGGCTGGCTGGCGGCGCTCATCCCCGAGGAATACGGCGGGACCGGCCTGGGGATGGCGGAGGCTTCCCTCATCCTCGAGGAGGTCAACCATTCTGGCGGCAACGCCGCGGCCTGCCATGCGCAGATGTACATCATGGGCACGCTGCTCCGGCACGGGAACGGTGAACAGAAACGCCGCTGGCTGCCCAAGATTGCCTCCGGCGAGCTCCGGCTGCAGGCCTTCGGGGTGACCGAGCCGGGCGCCGGCTCGGAGACCACGCGGATCCAAACCACCGCCGTACGGCGGGGCGACCGGTACGTGGTGAACGGACAGAAAATCTTCATCTCACGGGCCCAACAGTCGGACCTCATGCTGCTGTTGGCCCGCACCACCCCGTACGATGAGCTCACGGACAAGACCAGGGGATTGTCCGTCTTCCTGGTGGACCTGCGCGAAGCGGTGGGGAGGGGCACGATCCAGATCAAGCCGATCAGGACGATGATGAACCATCATTCCACCGAGCTGTTCATCAGCGACCTGGAGATCCCCGCCGGCAACCTGATCGGTCAGGAGGGGATGGGCTTCCGCTACATCATCGACGGGTGGAACGCGGAGCGCATCCTGATCGCCGCGGAGTCCATCGGCGATGGGCGTTGGTTTATCGAGCGGGCGAGCAAGTACGCGCGCGAGCGAGTCGTCTTCGGACGACCGATCGGCGCGAACCAAGGCGTGCAGTTTCCCCTGGCCCTGGCCCACGCGCACCTGGAGGCCGCCAACCTGGTGCGGCTCCAGGCGGCGTGGCTCTTCGAACGCGGCGCGCCGTGCGGCCCGCAGGCCAACATGGCCAAGCTGCTCGCCGCGGACGCCGCCTGGGAGGCGGCCAACGCCTGCCTGGACGCCCACGGCGGGTACGGCTTTGCCGCCGACTACGATGTGGAGCGCAAGTTCCGGGAGACGAGGTTGTACACGATCGCGCCCGTGAGCAACAACCTGGTGCTCGCCTATCTGGCGCAGCACGTGCTGGGCCTGCCACGCTCCTACTGAGGAGGCCCGAGGGGAGGGACGATGCCCGACCGGTCGATGCGAGAGGGGCGGTACTACGAGGATTTCCAGGTCGGCGACGTCTACGAGCATCCCTATGGACGGACGATCACCGACGCCGATAACATCTGGTTCACCCACCTCACCCTCAACACCAATCGCGTGCATTTCGACTACGCCTACGCCGCGCAGACCGAGTTCGGCAAACCCCTGGTGAACAGCACGCTGACGCTGGCGCTGGTGACGGGCATGTCGGTCATCGACATCAGCGAGAACGCCTTTGCCAATCTGGGCTGGGACCGCGTGCGCCTCCCCCACCCGGTGTTCGTGGGGGACACGCTCTACGCGGAGAGCGAGGTCCTGGAGAAGCGCGAATCCCGGACCCGCCCCAACGTGGGGATCGTCCGGTTTCGGACGCGCGGGTACACACAGGGCGGGACGGTGGTGATCGAATACGAACGGACGGTGATGGCCTACAAGCGCGGCACGTCTCCGCTGCGCAGCCGGCCGCACCCCAACGCCGCGAGGTAAGCCATGGGCGGCATCCTCGACGGGCTCAGCGTCCTCGACCTGACCAGGAACGTCGCCGGACCGTACTGCACGATGATCCTGGGGGATCTGGGGGCCGAGGTGATCAAGATCGAACGCCCGGGGAGCGGGGACGACACCCGGGAATGGCAGCCGCCCGCGTGGAACGGACGCAGCACCACCTATCTCGGCCTCAACCGGAACAAGAAGAGCCTCGCCGTGAACCTCGATGATGCGGACGGCACGGCGATCGTCCACCGCCTGGCCGCCCGGGCCGACGTGGTCGTGGAGAGCTTCCGGGTCGGGAGCATGGCGAAACGCGGCTTGGGGTACGAGCAGGTCTCGGCGGAAAACCCCCGCGTCATCTACTGTTCCATTACCGGCTTCGGCCTGTGGGGTCCGCACCGAGACCGGCCCGCCTACGATCCCATCATCCAGGCGTACTCCGGCATCATGAGCATGACCGGGGAACCGACCGGGCCCCCGGTCCGCGTCGGTCCCTCCGTCGTCGACATGGGCGCGGGCCTGTGGGGCGCGCTGGGGATCCTCGGCGCCCTGTATCAGCGGCAGCGCACCGGTCGCGGAAGCCGGGTGGACACGAGCCTGCTCGAGGTCGGGGTGGCCTGGATCGGGTATCATCTGCCGGGGTACCTGGCCACGGGCAAGATCCCCGGCCGGATGGGATCCCGGTCGCCGATGATCGCCCCGTACGAGGCGTTCGCCGCGCGGGACGGCTATCTGCAACTGGCGGCCCCCAACGATCAGATCTTTGTGCGGTTGTGCCTCGCCCTCGAGCTAACGGGCCTCGTCGACGACGGGCGGTTCCGCACGAACGCGGCGCGCATCGCCAACCGCGAGGCGCTGCACGAGGCCCTGGAAGCGCGGCTGCGCACGCACACCGCCGCGCGATGGGAGGAGATCCTGCTGGCGCAGCGGATCCCTTGCAGCCGGATCAGGACGGTGGATGAAGTTGCCGTCGATCCGCAGGTCGAAGCGCTGCGCTTGCTGATGCCCGTGGAGCATCCCGCCATCGCCGGCCTCAGGCTCATCGATCTCCCGGTCGCGATCGACGGGGAGCGCGCGGCCAACCGCGGTGCCCCACCCGATCTGGGGCAGCACTCTCAGGAGGTCCTCGCCGGCCTGGGCTACGACGGGGATCGGATCGACGATCTGCGGCGCCGAGGCGTGATCGGGTAAGTCTCCGGCGCCTGGCCGGAAACCCCGCCTACACCGATCGAGTGAGGCCCCCGTCGACGCGGAGGTTCTGGCCGGTGATATAGCCGGCGTCGTCCGACAACAAAAAGGCGATGGTGGCGGCGATTTCCCGCAGCGTCCCGGCGCGGCCCATCGGAATGTGCCGCACCGTCTCGCCATCGACGGGATAGCTCTCGATGAATCCCGGCAGGACGTTGTTCATCCGGATGTGGTGGGGTGCGTATTCGTCCGCGTACAGCTTGGTGAATCCGGCCAGCGCCGCCCGCAGCGCGGAGGACACCGGAAATTTCAGGCTCGGCTCAAACGCCGAAAACGTTGACACGTTGACGATGCTCCCGCTCCCCTGCCGCAGGAACACCGGGGTGACGAGGCGGGCCATCCGCACCACGTTCAGCAACAGCAGGTCCATCCCGGCGAGCCAGTCGGCATCGGAAAGCCCCAACAGCTTTCCCCGGGGGGGATGGCCGGTGGAATTGACGACCGCGTCGATCCGACCGTAGCGCGCCAAAGTGGCGTCGACCAGCCTTTCCAGGTCGGCGGGGATCGACACCGAGCCCGCCAGGCCCAAGGCCTGATGCGCCTTCACCACCTCCGGCGCGCCGGAGGGGGACATGACGGCCAACTGGTACCCCCGGCCGGCGAGCTCACCGGCGGCGGCGGCGCCCATGCCCCGGCCGGCGCCGGTGATAACCGCAACCTTGCGCGTCGCCATCTCCATCCCGTCCCCCCCCACACCTCACCGCCGCGCCCAAGCCCGTCCAACTCCTAGTACGCTGCGGTGCGGGGGAGACCTTCCGATCGGCCGGGGTCCATCGGCGCGCGTGGGGAATCTGCGGGACATTCCATCGCCACCCCGACCATAGGGATTGACGCTCCGCCGGCAGAATCTCCCCAAGGCGCCTGGACGAGGAACAACGTCCCACGCCGGGGAGGATGCAGATGTCACGGACGCTCGAACCGGAACTGGCGTCACAGAGGGCGGAGACGCTGGATGCGTTGGACACGCCGGCGCTGATCGTGGACCTCGACCGTTTGGAACGGAACATCGCCCGCTGGGCCGCATTTGCGCGCGAGGCCGGGGTGAAGCTCCGGCCGCACGGGAAGACGCACAAGTGCGTGGAGATCGCCAAGCGGCAGATCGCCGCGGGCGCGGTGGGCCTGACCCTCGCCAAGATCGGCGAGGCGGAGGTCATGGCTCGCGCCGGCGTCCGAGACATCTTCCTCGCTTACGAGGTGATCGGGGCCGCCAAACTCCCTCGCCTCATCAACTTGGCCCGCGAGATCCGGGTACGGATCGGGGTGGACTCCGTCGAGGGGGCAGAACCGGTGGCGCGCGCGGCGGCCGACGCCGGGACGACCCTGGACGTCCTCCTCGAGGTGAACACCGGGCTGGATCGGTGCGGGGTGCTGCCGGGGGATGACCTGCGGGCGCTCGCACACCAGGTCTCCCGCATGCGGGGGCTGCGCACCGCCGGGATCTTTACCTATCGCGGGTACCGACCCGATCTCGAGGCGGCCGGCCGCGAGGAAGGCGAGATCATGGTCAGGGAAGCGGACCGGCTCCGCCAGGCGGGGGTGGAGATCGAGGAGATCAGCGTGGGGTCAACCCCCACCGGCAGAAGCGCCGGACGGGTGAACGGGGTCACGGAGGTCCGGCCGGGGACCTACGTCTTCAACGATGCCACCCAGGTTCGTTGGGGATCCGCCGCGCCCGAGGACTGCGCCCTCAGCGTGCTGACCCGGGTGATCAGCCGTCCGTCGCCCGGGGTCGCCGTGCTGGATGCGGGGAGCAAGGTCCTCACCGCGGAACGGGGACCGTTCAGCAGCCGCGGCGACAGCTACGGGGTCATCCGCGACTACGCGGATTGCCAGATCGACCGGCTGTGGGAGGAACACGGCCGCGTCCAGCTCACCGAAGAGGCCCTCCGGCTTCAAGTCGGGGACCTCGTCCAGGTGATCCCGGCCCACGTCTGCCCGACCGTCAATCTGGCCGAGCGCCTCGTCTGCGCGAGGCAGGGGCGGGTCGTGGAGACTTGGACGGTTGCGGCTCGCGCAAAAGTGCAGTAGGAGCGGGGGTCAGGCCGCTCCCGTTCTCGGAAAGGTCCACATGGCCGGTCGGCGAAGCCCACCAAATTAGACACATCGTATGCGCACGATTATACTGATGGTGTGCGCAAATCTAAGCAATCTATATGCACTAGCTTATCCATACTATGTACGGGAGTGGACAGGTGGCACACACTAGAATAGCCCATCCCACCGCCTCGCAGACCCCCCGTGAATTGGGCTTGGCATGGTGGGAGCGTAATGTCGAGAAGCAACGTTACGTTGTGGGATCCACCCAACAGCCCGGCGGTGCCGGAAGTCGGTTTCTTCGCCGAGAGGGGTACGTCGTGGAGGTTGCTGGTGGCAAGGTGTGGATCCTTAAGACTCCCGATCGCGAGGACGTTCGAGAGCTATGTCTCGCCGGCTACTGGTCCATCGTTCGCGTGGTACTCGACCAGTACCGGCCGGCGGTCGTCGAGCGGGCTGCGGCCGTCCACCTCTATCTCGATGATTTCTCCCCTCCGAATCTCCTGACGGTCCGCCACAGCTCCAGCCGAAGCCGCTATACCGTAAAGATCTGCGAAGGCTTATCTGTTCGCCTATCGGCCGGTTCGGTGGATCAGCAACACATCGTTAATCGTCAACCGATGGGTGTCGACATACCGGTAGACGGCCCCGAAGAGACGCTCCTGCGGCTCACGCTGGGCGTTCTTCGCGAGAACCTGGGCGAGGTCGCCATGTGGTTGCGGACACTAGTGGTCTCGCGTCCGGCCCTTGAGGCCGCTTATGCTCGCGAACCGCGCCCGCTGGTGGTCAAGCGTTTGAGCCACTTAGCCCGTGAGCTTCGCAACGACCGGCTCGCTGAACAACTCGATGCGCTGCTTGCCACCGTATATTCGCATCGCATCGGGCGTGGCCAAACCGGCGTTGGCAGAGCGCTCAACGTGCCGCAATACATCATCTCGTTACCGCGCGCCCGCACCGTCTGGCTGGAGCGTCACGCGGCAACCTACGCGCACTTTCGCGAGTTACTCAGTACGCCGACGGCAAGCCTAGAGCGAAAAGCTCCTCGGTCTTCGATTTCGACATTGCTCGAGCGAGCACACGAAGCCAAGGCTTATGATGCGTACCACTCAACGACAATTGAAGGATACAAGATTACCCCCGAAGAGGTATCGGCCGTACTTAGAAACGAGCCGGTGGCTGGACATGACCCGGAGCGAGTCCGCTCGCGGATGGCTATCGCCGGGTACGGACAGGCATTCGAGCGGTGCCTCGGCGTTCTCCGTAATGCGTCAGGTAATGTGCCTATTAACGAGGCCCTGATCGCTGATCTTCATGTGGACTTATTTGCGCCATCGGTCGAAGCCGGGATCTTGTCGGCCGAGGATCTCAGGGGCTACAGAAGGGAGCCTGCCTACCTAAGAGGATCGCGCTATGTTCCGCCAGCTCCGGAAAAGGTGCCGGCGCTTATGACCGAGTACGCGGAACTGACAAACGCCATTGTCGAACGTCCGGTGCTTCGAGCGATCATGGCTCATTTGGACTTTGCGACTATTCATCCCTATGCGGATGGAAACGGGCGAATCGCGAGGTTTCTGATGAACCTCGCACTGGTAGGGGAGGGCCTTCCCTGGATGACAATCCACATAGAGGACCGCGGCATCTATTTTGAGGCCGTGGAGGCCGCCCAGGTCGGAGATGACCCGATGCCGTTTGCGAAATTCATCATGAACTACGTCGATCGATCGGCGCAGCCGAGGGGAACACGCCGTACCTAATTAGATCTGGGCGATCCGGAAAGGCGGGCGACCTTGCTTCACACAGGCTGAAAGGAAGACATTGTGCTGCTAAAGGCACGCCGCGTTGTACTCAAGCCTGGATTTCCATTTTGACCACGTACGGAGAATCGCGGGGGTGTATCGAATTTCTTAATTGATGCGGGTTTGCGCGCGCCGATGACGGGGCGGAGGCCGATACCCAATGGGTGAGACCACAAATCAGCCCTTTCAGCTCTCGTTCAACGCGGCGCTGAAGATCGAGTTCCAGGGATCGCGAGTCACCTCCGATGGCGGCCTGATCCTGGTACGCGAGCTGGACTAGCGGTTGGGCTTCAGCGACCTGATCGCGCAGCACGTGACCGATCCTCGGGGCAAGAACACCCAGTTCCCGCTTGCGGACCTAGTCCGACAATCAGTCTACCGCCGGTTGGCGGGCTACGAGGACGTGAATGACGCGGAGCGCCTCTCCCGTGATCCGACCTTCCGGCTGATCGGGTCGGAGCAGATCTGGGAGCGCGGGGCGGCCTTGACGTCCCGAGTGCACTCGTTCGAGACGGAGTTGTTGACCCAAGACGAGAACCTCGCCGGGCTGACGGCGATCAACCGGGAGTTGCTTGCGAGAGTGGAAGCGATGGAATCCTCGCGGCGCGTGGTGCTTGATCTGGACAGCACCGAGATCCCTGTCTACGGCCAGCAGGAGCAGAGCGCCTACAACGGCCACTTCGAGTCGACCTGCTATCACCCGCTGCTGCTCTTCAATCGGGAGGGCCACTGTCTCGGGGTGAAGCTGCGGGCCGGGGAACGTCCACAGCGCAGAGAACTGGGACGAGGTGCTCCTGCCGGAGATCGAGCGGCAGCAGAAACAGGGCGTGGACGTGGTTGTCCGGGCCGATGCCGCCTTCGCCAAGCCGGAGATTTACGAAGCCCTGGAGGAGCGCGACGTGAAGTACGCGATCCGCATCCCATCCAACGATATCTTGGAGCGGGAGGTTGCGGACTTGCTGCCACGGCCCGTTGGCAGGCCCAGTCACACCCCGGTGGTCCGGTACAAGAGCTTCCGGTACAAAGCTGCCAGTTGGAAGACGGTGCGGCGCGTGGTGGCGAAGGTCGAGTTTCACTGTGGAGAACTCTTTCCTCGCGTGGGCTTCATCGTGACAACCCTGGAGACAGACAACCGCGCCGTGGTGCGATTCTACAACAAGCGGGGGACGGCGGAGCAGTGGATTAGGGAAGGCAAGCAAGCGGTCAAGATGACGCGGCTGAGTTGCCACCGGTTCCGCGCGAATGAGGTGCGGCTGTGGCTAAGCGTGATCGCCTACAACCTGGGGAACTTGTGGCGCCGGCTCGGGCTGCCGAAACGGGTCGGCACCTGGTCACTGACGAGTCTGCAGCAGCGGCTGATGAAGACGGGTGGCCGGCTCGTGAAACACGCGCGGTACTACTGGCTATTGCTGGCGGAGGGGCACCTGACGCGGCGGCTGTTCGGGGTGATCGTCCGGCGGCTTGCGACGCTGTCAGTGCCAGCGGGATAGCAGCGCCTTCGCCGCTGCCAACGGCGAGGCCAGTGCCGGAGGTGGGGATGGTGTCTGAGAAATCGGCTGCGAGTGCAGCCGTGCAAGGTGTTGAGGGGTACAGAAAGGCACAAACGGGCTTTCGGGGAGCGGCAGGGAGGGCCGGACGGGGAAAGCGGGGCGAGGTACCTTTGGTGGAAGGAGTGCAGGCGTCAAAACGGAAATCTCGGTTATAACCATGACGAAAAATAAATTACTACGAATGGACAACGTTCTCATCGTGGTCGATGACCTTGAGGCTGTGAAGGCCTTCTTTGTCGAACTTGGTATGGAGCTGGAGGGCGAGATGCCAGTCGAGGGACGTTGGGTGGACCGCGTCGTTGGGCTCGAGAACGTTCGATGCGAGATCGCGATGATGCGGACCCCGGACGGCCACGGTCGGCTTGAGCTGGACAAGTTCCACGCACCGGCGGCGGTCAGAACTGAGCCGAAGAACACGCCAGTGAACACCCTGGGCATACGTCGCATCATGTTCGCTGTCACGGATATCGACGATGTCGTTGCTCGCCTGCAGAAACACGGGGCTGAACTCGTTGGCGAAGTGGCGCAGTACGAGGATATGTACCGACTCTGCTACCTCCGCGGCCCCGAGGGCATTATTGTTGCGCTGGCCGAACAACTTGGTAATAAATCGGTGACGGATGTTTTAGGAAATCCTTAACGAAGGAATTTGCCGTTAGTCGGAGATCAGCGGACACCCAGGGGCTCCCGGCGTGTCCTCGGTTAGGCTGCTGCCGGTGGCACCTCCTCGCTGGGCGTCAGTGTCACCCCGTCCATGAACGCCTGGTGCGGTGTGCGCCCCTTGGTCCGGTAGCCCTGGTGCGGTCGCTCCCGATTGTAGAACTCGAGGTACTGGTCGAGATCGGGCTGCAGCTGTGCGACGCTCTCGTAGAACGTCTTGCGGAACGCGACGGCGAAGAACTCCTCTTTCACCGTGCGCTGGAACCGCGCGCAGAACCCGGTGCTCTCGGGTGAGCCTGGCTCGATGCGCCGGTGGTCGATCTGACTGATTGTCAGGTACAGCTCATAGGGGTGCTGCAGGGGCTTCCCGCAGAACTCCCGCCCATTGTCGGTGAGGGCATGTTGGACGTCGACCCCGTGCTCTTCGTAGAACGGCAGGACCCGGTCATGGAGCACATCGACCGCGGTCATCGGGACCTTGGACAGGTACAGCTTCCCGAAGCCGAGCGAGCAGTGGGCATCGACCACGGACTGCATGTAGATCC
>DATEHM010000175.1:0-23535 GCA_035279545.1 bacterium
AAGAGGTGGCGGACAGCCCGTGTCTGGCCACGATCGCCCACTACGCTTCGGGCGCCGACGCCCTGGGCCTGTGCGCCAAGCTCGAACTGGAGCTCGCCGATCTGCCGGAAACAGAGGCGGCGCAGTTCCTCGCCGCGGTCGGGCTCCACGAGCGCGGCCTCCCCCGGCTCATCCGGGCCTGCGAGTCGCTCCTCAATCTCCGCACGTTCTTCTCGATCGCCTCGAGTGAGGTTCGAGCCTGGCACGTGCCGGCCGGCACGCGCGCGCCCTCGGCGGCGGGGCAGATCCACACGGATATGGAGCGAGGGTTCATCAAGGCCGAAGTCATTGCCTTTCAGGATCTCACAGCGCTCGGGTCGATCGCCGCCGCTCGCGGGCGCGGGATGATCCGTCTGGAGGGCAGGGACTACGAAATCCAGGACGGGGACATCGTAACCTTTCGATTCGCCGTCTAGCGCGCAGCGTCGGGCGGCTCGCGCCGCCAATGTCCCTTGTGCGCCCTTTCCGCGCATGGTACAATTTGTGCGTTCTCGGCGAACTGAATATGGGGAACGGTCGCGCAACGCGATCGGATCCTTCCTGTCCTGCGTGATTCCTTGGCGCATCGCGCCGAGGCCATGGCGCAGGGCCGCCCGGGAGCGCGGTCCCAGTCGGGGCCGTGAGGGTTCCCGGTTGTAGTCCAGAGGAAGGAGCGTGCCACGTGGGCACCTACGAGATTGTCACCGTCCTTCGACCCGACCTCGATGAAGAGGGGTTGGGTGCCGCCCTCGATCGGGTGAGCCAGCGGGTGGCCGAGCACGGGGGGACCCTGGTCAGCCTCGACCGCTGGGGCAAGCGCAGGCTCGCCTACCCCATCAAGAAACACCGGGACGGCTTCTACGCGCTGTTCGTGTTCTCGCTCGATGCGGGCCGGATTGGGACGCTCAGGCAAACCCTCGGGCTGCACGAGGACGTGCTCCGGTTCGCCTTCTCCGCGCACCACCCCAAGCCGGTCCCGTCGGCGCCTGCACCTGCGGCAGCACCGGCCCCTGCGGGGGCCCAGGCTCATGCAAGGGCTCCGGCTTCTGCAAGCACTCCGGCTTCTGCAAGCACTCCGGCTTCGCCCCATCCGCCGGACATCCCGCATGTATAACCGGATCATCCTGATCGGGCGGCTCACGCGCGATCCCGAGCTCCGCTACGTGCCAAGTGGCGCCCCGGTCGCGAGTTTCACCTTGGCGGTGGACCGGCCGTTCCGGGACCAACAGGGGAATCGCGAGACGGATTTCATCGACATCGTCGCTTGGCGAAAGCTGGCCGAGCAGGTGAGTCAGTATATGGCGAAGGGGAGGATGGTCGCCGTCGAAGGCCGGTTGCAGATCCGCTCCTACGAGACTCAGGACGGCCAGAAGCGCAAAGTCGCCGAGGTCGTCGCCGACGGGGTCAGGTTTCTGGACCGCGCCCGGCCCGGCACCGCGGAGACCGCCACCCCGGCGGTGGCCCAAAGTGTCACGGATGAACCCGCCCAGGGCGGTACAGACGAGGACGTGCCATTTTAGCGACCGGGCGCCGCGCCGAATAGGGGCGATCCCGACAAGCACGGGAGGATACGCATGCCAGAGGGAAGGGACAAAGACGCACGGCCGCGCCGCGATTACCGGCGCCGACCGAAACGCAAAGTCTGCTCGTTCTGCACGGAAAAGGCCACGCACATTGACTACAAAGATATCCCGCGACTGCGCCGGTTCGTTACCGAGCGAGGCAAGATCCTTCCGCGGCGGGTTTCGGGGAACTGCGCCCGCCACCAGCGCGTGTTGGCGGTCGCGATCAAGCGGGCTCGCGAGCTCGCCCTCCTCCCCTACACGGGCGAATAAGCACGCGTCCCGCTCCTGGGGACGCCGGATCAGCCGGTGAGAGCCGCGTTGGGTACGCCTGCGGGACGCCGCCCGACGCGGGGGCTGACCGAGGGCGCCATCCTTGCCGCGCTGAGCGCGGTTGCGGCGGCGATCGGGCTGGTCGCGCCATTCGTCGGCATCCTCCTGGCTCCCATCCCGGTCATGCTGCTCGTGATCCGCTGGGGACTTCGGACCGCGGTGCTCGCGGCCGTCGTCGCCGGTCTGATCCTGCTGGAGTTCGTCGGCCCCCTCAACGCGCTCTCCATCACGGGCGTGTTCGCGCCACTCGGGCTGGCGCTGGGCTGGGGGGTGCGGCGCAGGATCGGCGCCCAGTTCACCGTGCTCGCCGGGGCGGCGGCGTTTCTCGCATCGTCAATCGCGGCGGTGGGGTTGACGATGGCCGTGCTCCACCAAGACGTACTCGGACAGTTTATCCAGACCCAGGTACAGGGCATGCAGATGGCGGTCTCCCTGCAACAGCGTCTGGGCGCCCCGCCGCAGCAGGTCGAACAGCTGCGCACGCTCGTCGATGCCACGTGCGGCGAGCACCACTGCTACCCCGCGGCCTTCCCTCAACTGATCCGAACGCTCCTCCCGGTGATGCTGGCCCTGGGGGCGCTCCTCTGGGCCTACCTATGCTACACGCTGGCCCGGTCGGTTCTCCGCCGGATCGGCCACGAGATCCCCGGGGTTCCCGCCATCCTCACCTGGCGCCTGTCCGCACCGCTCGCCGCGGCGATGCTCTGGACCTTCTCCGCGGTGTCGGTGGCCAGCCATTGGGTCCCGGCGCTCAACGGCGCGGTGTGGAACGCCATGATCCTCACGCTGTTCACCTTCGGCTTCCAAGGAGCGCTGGTGGGGATCACCTGGATGAACACCCGGCAGATCCCGCGGATCGCGCAGATCCTCGCCCTCCTGTTGCTCTTCACCGCGGGCCTCCTGCCGCAACTCGCGCTGGCCCTGGTTGGCATCCTCGATACGTGGTATGACTATCGTCACCTCGCTCGGTCACCCGAGGCGGGGGGGCCGGGAACCCACGCCGAGACGTCCCCGCACCCACCCAAGACGCCATCACAGGCCGGGGCGGCGCGTCCTCAATGAAGGTCATCCTCCTCCAAGATGTGCCATCGCTCGGCCACACGGGCGAGATCCGCGAGGTCAAAGAGGGCTATGCCCAGCACTTCCTGCTGCCTCGCGGCCTGGCAGCGTTGGCGACCGAGGCAAATCTCCAGAGTCTCCAAAAAGCGCGGAAGGCGGCCCAGGAGCGCGACACCCGGGTTCTCCAACAGACGGCCGCCCTCAAGGCCCAACTCGAAGCGCTGGTGATCGAGGTGCCGGCGAAGGCCGGGGAGGGCGGACGGCTCTTCGGCTCGGTGACGGCCCAGGACATCGCGGCGGCGATCATCCGCAAGGGAATCGAGATCTCCAAGAAGCAGGTGGAGATCCCCGAGCCAATCAAGGTAACGGGCTTCTATCGCATCCCCGTCCACATCCACCCCAAGGTCAGTGCCATGGTCGAGGTGAACGTGGTGGGGATCGCCTGAGTCCCCCGTCATCCCCAATTTATGCACACCCTCCACACCGGTTCCCCGGGGCTGTCCACAGGAAAAATCCCTTGAATGCTCAGGTAGTCCTGAAGGGAATCCACAGTGTTCCCCTCGCATTAGAGGAGTCTCATTCCAAGATTGGGGGGGGCAAGAGGGGGCATTGACAATACCGAACATATGTTTGTATAATGGCCTCGATGACCCCCACGGAGGCCCCTACAGGTGAGCATCGCCCGGCAGATCGAACCGCGCATCCCGCCCCAAAATCTGGACGCTGAGCAGAGCGTGCTCGGCTCGATGTTGCTCGATCGCGATGCGATCGCGCGCGTGGTCGAAGCGCTCCGGCCGGAAGATTTTTACCGCGACCTGCACCGGACGATCTACACCGCGATTCTCGACCTCTTTGAGCGCGGCGAACCGGTCGACCTCATTACCGTGACCAACAAGCTCGCCGGCATGGGCAAGCTGGAAGATATCGGGGGCGCCACTTACCTCACCTCCCTGCCCAACACGGTGCCCACGGCCGCCAACGCCGAGTTCTACGCCGGGATCGTCCTCGAGAAGTCCATGCTGCGCGCCCTCATCACCGCGGGCACCCAGATCGCCTCGCTCGGGTACGACGGCGCAGACGACGTGTCGGACCTCATCGATCAGGCCGAGAAGCTCGTCTACGGAATCGCCGCGCGCCGTAGCATTCAGGACTTCCAAACGATCAAGGAGATCCTCAAGGCGAGCTTCGAGAAAATCGACCAGCGCTACCGGGAGAAGGGGACCGTCACCGGGGTCGCGACGGGCTTTTCGGACTTCGATATGTTAACCTCTGGGCTCCAACCGGCCGACATGGTCATCGTGGCGGCCAGGCCGAGCGTCGGGAAATGCCTCAGTGCCCACTCGGAGATTCTGCTCGAGGATGGCAGCCTGGCCACCATCGAGGAAATCTACCGGCGGTGCGCAGGACGGCTCATGACGCTCGGAGGCGATGGGCAGTTCAGATGGACCGAGCCGTCGGCTTTCGTGGATGACGGAATCAAACCGGTGTTTCGAGTGACCACGCGCCTCGGCCGGGCGGTCGAGTGCACCGCCACCCACCCGTTCCTGACGCTCGCGGGCTGGCTCCCCCTGGCCGCGCTCCATGCCGGAGAGCGCGTCGCGGTGCCGAGGAAGGCCGATGCCTTCGGCAGCCGCCCGCTTCGCGAGTGCGAAGTCAAGTTGCTGGCTTACATCGCCGGCGACGGCCGAGCCAGCGGGAATGGCACGGTGGCCAACGCCGACGCCAGGATCGCCAGAGACTTCGAGGCGGCGGTGAGGGCATTGGGTGCGCTGAGGTGCCGCGGGGGGCGCGCTCGGCGTGGGCGGGGAGCCCCATCGCTCATGGGCGAGGAGGGGGACGGATTTCTCGCCGCGCCCCGGAAGGAGTTCGGCCCTACCCGGCGCGCCCCGGGCCCGCAGCCCCCTCTGGTTCGGGAGTTGAGGATACGCGCCGCCGGGATCGCACGCTGGCAGTGGAGGGACGTGGTGCCCGGCGAGGGACAGCGGCTGCGCCCGTACGGGATCCCAAGCCGCATAGCCCTCGCGCGGCACGGCATCGCCGCCATCGGCGGGAACGACCGAGGTTCTCTGGCTCATTGGCTCATAGAACACGAGGTGGGGAGCCGGGACGTACACCGCAAGTCGATTCCCCCGGCGGTGTTCACCCTGCCCCGCGCACAACTCGCGTTGTTTCTGAACCGCCTGTTCGCTACCGCGGGATGGGTGGGGGTGACTGCGGGGCCGCGGGGGGCCCACATCGGGTATTCGACCGCGAGCGAACGGTTGGGGAGACAGGTCCAGCACCTCCTGCTTCGCTTCGGAATCATCGCGCGGTTGCGGAAGGGCACCGTCGAGCACTCCGGGACACGACGCGCGACCTGGCGGCTCCAGATAGCCGATCCAGGAGCCATCCGCGCGTTTGCGCGCGACATCGGGATCTTTGGGAAGGAAGCGCAGATCGGAAGTGTGCTCGCCCTTGTGGACACCCCGAACCGCAAGCCGACCGCCGACCCGATTCCTGTGGGGGCCCATCGCCCGGGCGCCGAGGACGCGGAGGAAGAATCTTGGCCTGCGCTGGCACGGCGGGCCGGGCCCGCCGGCTTATCCAGCAGGCTCCGGAGCCGGCATCGTGCGCGTGCGGCCGCGCCGGAGACCCTGGAGCGCCTCCAGGCCAGCGATGTCTACTGGGACGAGATCACGTCGATCCAGCCGGTGGGGCCGAAACAAGTCTACGACCTCACCATCCCGGAAACGCACAATTTCGTGGCCAATGACATCTGCGTCCACAACACCACGTTTGCGCTCAACATTTCACAGCACGCCGCGCTCACGCACAAGATCCCGGTCGCGATCTTCAGCCTCGAGACCAGCAAAGAGCAGCTCGTGCAGCGAATTCTATGCTCCGAGGCTCGCGTGGACAACACCAAGCTCCGCACCGGGTATCTCGCGGACGAGGACTGGCGGAAGCTGGCTCGGGCGATGGGCAGCCTCAGCGAGGCGCCGATCTTCATCGACGATTCGGCGAGCCTCTCGGTCATGGAGATGCGGGCCAAGGCCCGCAAGCTGAAAGCGGAGCACGGGTTGGGGCTGATCGTGATCGACTACATCCAGATGATCCAATCGTACAAGCGTACCGAGAACCGCACCCAGGAACTGAGCGAGATCGCCCGCGGGATCAAGTCTCTCGCCAAGGAGCTCGACATCCCCATCATCGCCATCTCCCAGCTCAGCCGGGCCGTGGAGACCCTTGGATCGAAACGGCCGATGCTCAGCCACTTGAGGGAATGCGTGGCGGGAAATACGCTCGTGCTGCTCGCCGATGGGCGGCGGATGCCAATCCGGAATCTTGTGGGGACCAAACCGGCAGTGCTTGCCCTGTCGCCCGAAGGACGCATCCTCCCCGCGCGGGCCGATCTCGTCTGGTCCGTCGGGCCACGCCCCCTCGTTGAGGTCCGGTTGATGAGCGGCCGAGCCATCCGCGCCACCTCGACGCACCGCCTGTACGGCGCAGCGGGTTGGGTACGCGTCAAGGATTTGAAGGTTGGGGACCGGCTTGGAATCGCTCGGACCCTCCCCAATCCCGTGGCGGTCGCATCATGGCCGGAGAGCCGGGGCTTCGATCGGGTCTCCACGCGCGTGGAGACCACCAGGTCTTCGCGTCGCCCGCCGGCCGTCCCGGCGCCTGCGCGTGCCCTTGACGATGAGATCCCCTCCCCCGGTACGACCACCGACCTGTTCTGGGATGGCGTGATGGCGATTGAACCAGCCGGCGTGGAGGAAGTGTTCGATCTCACCGTGCCGGGGCCGGCGTCGTGGTTGGCGGACGGGATTGTGAGTCACAATTCCGGAGAAATCGAGCAGGTCTCGGACCTCGTCATGTTCCTGTATCGCGAGGACTACTACGACGTCGATAAGGCGCAGAAAGAGAACAAAGAGAACGTGTGCGAAATCATCATCGCCAAGCACCGCAACGGCCCGATCGGCAGCATAGAACTCTTCTTCCACAAAGAGTTTAGCCGATTCGAGAACCTCGCCAAGCGGCGTGGGACATGATGCGCTCGGGAGCCGGCCACTTCTCCCCCCGGACTTCCAGCCTCACGTCCAGGCCGACGGCCGATGCGCCGCGCTATCTTGCCGGTGAGCCAGCCACAGCCCAAGCGCAACGCTGGCGAGTCCCACCACGAACATCGCGGTGATCTTTTCCGCAAGAACCAGGGCCCCCAACCCGGTCGCCGTGATGGGGCTGAGCGCCAGAAACACGGTGACCCTCGTTGGCGTCGAGCGGTTCAGCGCCCACAGCCAGAGATAGTACCCAACGCCGCTGCTGACCCCGATGAAGACGACCGCGAGCCACCCACCCGCGGTGAAGTGCGGCGGTGAACGGAAAAACTCCTCCCCGCTGGCGAGCAGCGCGAGAAAGGCGACCGAAGCGAGCATGGCAAAGGCACTGACCGGCAGCGTCGAATATTTTCGCAGGTAGGGACGATACAAGACGCTGCAGATCGCCCCGCACGCGGCGCTCGCGAACACGGCGAGATCACCGACCCACTCAGCCGCGGGGCCTACCCCGGCGAGAGCCCGCTCCCCGAGCGCGAAGCCCACCCCGGCAAGGGTCAAGAGCACCCCCAGGGTTTTCGTCCAGGTGATCCGCTCGTGCCCGCGCGCCGCCGCAAGCACCATCGTCAGCAGCGGCATCGTGGCGAAGATCAGGGCGGCGCGAGCGGAAGGGATGAACTGCAACGCGTAGTTCAGCAACGTGATCAAGATCCCGAACTGCGTGATCCCGAGCAGCGCGATCGGCGCCACATCTCGCGGCTCGAACCGTGCGCGCGGGGACACCAGCACCGCCGGCAGCAGGCAGCAGAACCCGATGAGATACCGCAAGAGCGCCAGCGAGGCCGGACTGGATTGGGTGATGACGAACCGCGTGGCGACGATCCCCGAGCCGACCAGGATACCGGTGGCGGCGGCCGCCGCCGCAGGCAGAACCCTCGTCCGCGCCGGTCGCGGCACGGGGGCGCCGGCGTTAGTGCGGTGACCCAGAGGGATAGGCGTCGGTCGCGTGGCGCGCGACGACGGTCTGCACACGGGTCACAATTCCACCTCCCACGTCTCGCCGATCAAATCATGGCCGAAGCTGTGGTGCGGGGCCTGATGCACCAGACGGAACCCGGCCTTTTCATAGATGTGTCGGGCGGCCCGCAACACGCTGTTGGTCCACAGCGTGACCTTCCGGTACCCGACGCGTCCGGCAAATCGCAGGCATTCATCCACTAAGCGAGCACCGATGCCCAGCCCACGCGCCGCCGGCTCGACCAGGAGGAGGCGAAGCTTGCCCACCGTCTTCGACCGTCTGACGAGGAACAACGAGCCGACGATCTCCCCGTCTTTCTCGGCGATCCAGCAGCGCTCCCGCTTGGGGTTGTAGTGCTGAATGAACTTTGCCACGATGCTCGCGACCAAGGCCTCGAACTGCTCATCCCATCCGTACTCCTGCGCGTACAGCACGCCGTGGCGGTGAACGACCCAGCCCATGTCGCCGGGCTCGTGGGGGCGAAGCAGGTACGCTGCCTTCGACGCGGGCCGGAGGCCGAGGATCTCTTCGATGGTGCGCATCGCCTCGGTCAGCCGGCGTTCGTCGCCCGCGGGCAGGTGGCTCAGCATCGCGCCGATCTGAGCGTGCGCGCGTGTGTGCAGCGGGGTGAAGACGTCCCGCCCTCGCTTTGTCAGCCCAAGGAGGCTTTGCCGGCCATCGGCTTCCGAGAGCTCCTTGTCGATCAGGCCGCGCTTATGGAAGCTCCGCAGGATGCGACTCAGGTACCCCGCATCCAGTCCCAGCTCCCTGGCCAGCTCGCTTGCCGTGGCCTTGTCGCGGTGAGCCAGCTCGTACAGCACGCGCACCTCGGTCAGGGAAAACGGGCTCTCGAGGTATCCCTCGTTGAGCACGCCGATCTGCCCGGTGTAGAACCGGTTGAAGCGCCGCACGGCCTCTACGCGCCGGTCGAAGTCCGCCTCGGCCATCGCCGTCCCCCTTGGCCCCGCGGTCCCATCAACGACGGGACACTTCTGCTGTCATTGACATTGTTCACGAGTTAGTTGACTTTGTCAATCTATGCACCGTCGAGGGGATCACCCCGTGAGGGCGGCCCCGGGCGGCGTTTAGGATGCCGATCGGGGGCGTGGATCAGCGAACCGCGCGTAGAAATCGCACACCCTGCGGACCGGGCATACCCCGCAGCGGGGCCGGCGGGCCCGGCAGGTCTCCCGCCCGTGGCGAACGAGCAAGAGGTGGAGCGGCCCGTAGCGGCCGGGCGGGACCAGCGCTTCGAGCCAGTCGTGCGCGGCCGCCACGGAGAGGTCGTCGGGAATGAGCCCGACGCGCCGTGCGACGCGATAGACATGGGTGTCCACCGCGAACGCGGGCCTCCCCAGCCCGAAGACCAGCACGATCGCGGCGGTCTTGGGACCGACGCCATGGAGACCCTGCAGCCAGGCCTTGGCGCGATCGGCGGGCCACCGCCTGAGAAAACCCAGCGAGAGCCTGCCCCGCTCGACGGTGATGCGCCGCAGGACGCTTTGGATGCGCGGCGCTTTGAGGCGGCTCAATCCCGCGATACGGATGGCCTCGATGACCGCTGCCACCGGCGCGTCGCGCAAAATCTCCCACGAGGGAAACCGCGCGCGCAGCCGCTCAAACGCCCGCCGGCTGTTGACGTCGCTGGTGTTTTGGGAAAGGATCGTATGGACCAGCGTGGAGACCGGATCCCGCTGCGACCGACGCTTTGGCCGCCCGTAGTGGGCCTGGAGGATCCGATCGATCCGGGCGGTTTTCCGGCGCAACACGATGGACGGGCGTGGGCGCGGCGTCTTCCCTCGGCGCTCCTCCGGGCCCCGCGTGGGCTTCCTCAAGCGCGGAGACCGGTTGGCCGCCTGAGCCGGGGCGATGGCGGGCTGTTCAGGGCCAGGCTTTCCCCACCGGCACGTCGACCCCTGCCGCGCGCCCTCGGCCGGGCAACATTTCGGGCGATACGGTGCGCGGTCACCCTTCGGTCGTTCGGCGGTGCTCCCGCGATGGCCATCGGCACCCCTTCCGCGTCTCGGCGGTGCGCCGGTCCCGGACAGAATCCCCAGAGGGCCGCTGGATGCGAAGGCGCTGGCCGAGGGCGGTCGGCGTCCATGCTATTCACACATCCAGGAACTGTCAAGCGGAAACGGGTTCCGAAAAGAGATGCCGCGCCGATGCAAGAACTCTTAGAGGAGACCCGATCCCCTGGCGACGCCGCGCCGGCGCCGCGTCGCCTGAGAAACCTTGGAGGCCACGCGGTGCTTCACGCAGCCGTTCGCGGACTGACTTGGGCGGGGGCGCGCCTCGGCCGGATGCTGCCTTTCCCGGGGCACGGCGGGCGCCGCCAGATCATGCCAAAGACGTGGACCCTGGTGGCGGCCATCCTGGGGTCGGGGATTGTCTACCTCGACTCGACGGTGATCACGGTGGCCCTCCCCCGCATAGGCCGCGAGCTCCCCGTGCACCTCTTCGGCGTTCTGGAGGGACAGTCGTACGTCTACAGCGGCTACCTTCTGACGCAGAGCACCCTCTTGATCCTCGCAGGGGCGCTGACCGACTTCTACGGACGCCGCCGGATCTTCGCCCTCGGCGTGGCCGGCTTCGGGGTGATGTCGGTGCTCTGCGGCCTGGCGCCGACGATGGAACTGTTGATCGTCTTCCGCCTGCTGCAGGGCGCCGCCGGGGCGCTCCTTGTGCCCGGCGCCCTCTCGCTGATCACGGCGACCTTCTCGGGCGAGGAGGAGGGCCGGGCCATCGGCCTCTGGTCGGGCGCTGCGGCCGGTACGGCAATCTTCGGACCCTTCATTGGCGGCCTGCTGGTCGACACCATCTCCTGGCGGGCGGCGTTCCTGATCAACGTGCCGGTGGTGGCCGCCGCCCTCTGGGTCCTCGCGCGCCACGTCGAGGAGAGTCGCGACAACGAGGCGACCGGGAAGTTCGATATCCTCGGCACGATCCTGACCGCGCTGGCGATTGGCGGACTCGCCTTCGGCGCCATGTACGGCCAGCAGCGGGAATGGCGCGACCCGCTGGCATTTGCCGCGCTGGCAATCGGCGCGGCGGCCACCCTCGCGCTGCCGCTCCAAATGGCCCGATCACCGCACCCGCTCGTGCCGCTGCACCTCTTCCGCTCCCGCAACTTCACAGTGACCAACCTCTCGACGTTCATCATCTATGGCGCGCTGGCTGTGACCTTCTACTACCTGCCGCTCTTCATGCAGGGCACATTGGGCTACACGGCGGCGGCGGTGGGCCTCGCCACGATTCCGCCCGGGTTCCTCCTCGCCGCGTTCTCGGCCCGATTTGGCGCCCTCGCCGGCCGGTATGGCCCCCGGTGGTTCATGGCCGCCGGCCCGGCGATCATGGCGGTCGGCGTCCTGTGGTTCGTCCGCGTCCCCGCGGGCAGCCAGCCCTGGGCGTTTCGGCCGGGGGATCCGACAACGATCCTCCCTCCGGGCGCGTACGCGATCGACTTCCTGCCGGGGCTCGTCATCTTCGGGATCGGCCTGATGATCATGGTCGCCCCATTGACGACCGCGTTGATGACGTCCGTCCCGGCGCGCCACTCCGGGGTGGCCTCGGCGGTCAACAATGCGATCGCGGACGTCGGCCCCCAATTGATCGGCGCGGCGATCTTCGTCGCGATCACCGCCACGTTCTACGCGAACCTCGCCGCCCGGATCCCCGGTCTGGACACCTCCTCGCCGGCGGTGCGCCGGCAGATCGCCCCGCTCAACCTGCCGTCTTCGGACGCTCCCGCCGACCAGGCAGACGCGGCCCGAGCCGCATCTGCCGCGGTCTTTCACCTGGCCATGCTGGTCAGCGCCGCGCTGCTCGCCGGCGGGGCCGCGATCAACGCGGTGGGAATCCGCAACCAACCCACCTAGCCGCCCCACCCCCTCACCCGCGCCGCCAGCCTCGGAGGATCTGGATGACCGTTGCAAAAATAAGGTACGGGGCCTGTCCCACCGGACGTTCAGCCCCCGGCGAAGGGAGCCCGATCGTGTTCAAAGGCACCGTCGTCTCCATCCACATCACGCCGCACGCCATCGGGAAGATGGCCTCCGTCGCCGAGGCCCACGCCGTCCCCGGCAGGGGCCTGGACGGAGACCGTTACTTTCATCAGCGGGGGACCTATTCGAACAAGCCCGGCCCCGACCGCGAAGTTACCCTGGTTGAGATCGAGGCGATCGATGCGCTGCGCCGCGACTACGGCGTCGCCTTGGCCGCCGGGGACAGTCGCCGCAACATCGTCACGCGAGGCGTGCCACTCGCCCACCTGGTCGGCCGAGAGTTTACCGTCGGCCCGGTGAGCCTCCGGGGGATCCGCTTGTGCGAGCCGTGCGGCCATCTCGACCGCCTCACCAGCGAAGGGGCGCGGGCCGGGCTCGTTCATCGGGGGGGACTTCGGGCGCAGATTCTCACCGGCGGGGTGATCCGGCCAGAGGACCCGGTGGTGGAATCGTAGGACTGCGGGCCGGTCCGGTGACGGGCCCGCTCGATGGGATCGTGTATCGCGGGCTTCGCGTCGCCGTCCGGGCGCTGGCGAGGGCCCTCTTCCGCCTCAAGGTCACCGGCCTCGAGCGGCTCCCGCCGGGGGGCGCGGTGGTCGTCGCCAACCACGAGAGCTGGCTCGACCCGATTGTTCTGCCCCTCGCCCTTCCCCGCAAACCGGCGTTCCTGGCGATGGAAGAGCTCTGGCGGATGCCGGGGGTGGGGTTCGTGATGCGAGCGTACGGACCGCTGGCCATCCCGCTGCACCGCGGCGCGGTTGACGCGACGGCGCTGAAGCGCTCCCTCCTGGCCCTCAAGAGCGGAGCGCTGTTGATCGTCTTCCCCGAGGGGGGCATTAGCCCGGACGGTCGGCTGCGCGCGTTTCACCACGGTGCGGCGCTGCTCGCTGCCCGCACCCGGGTGCCGCTAGTCCCGGTCGCGCTGAAGGGCACGGCCGACGCGCTCCCCCTCGGCCGGGCCCTCCCGCGCCTCCGGCCCATCGCGGTGCGCATCGGGACCCCGATCCTCCCGCCGGGAGCGGAGCGCGCGGACCTGGCGCGCGCGAGCGAGGCCGCAGCGGCGCAGATCACGGACCTGCGCAGGACCCCGCCGGATCGCTAGCGGAGGGCGCGGCAAGAACGCCCAACCGCCGCCTGCGGCCCTTCGCTCTCCGCCGCGGGCTAGCCCCCTGGATCCTTGAAGACGCCGAGCGTATCGAAGACGACGTTGTGGATCGCCGTTCCGACCTCTCGCACCTGACGGAGGTAAACCGCCTGGATGACGTTGTGCGTCTCGGGGTCGAACGAGAACGGGCCCCGCGGGCTGGTGAACCGCACCGCCGCCATCGCCTCGATCAGCCGGGCCTTGTTCGTCGTGTCTCCGTCGACGGCGTGCACCGTGTCGACGATGACCCGGGCGGCGTCAAACCCCTGCATCGCGTACACCGTCGCGTCGCGCCTCCACCGCTCGCGGTACGCGCGCGTGAACGCCAGGTTCTCCGGGGTCTGCAGGGTCAGCGCCCAATGCAGGCAGGAGTAGGCGCCGAGCGCGTTGCGCCCCTCCGCCGGCAGCACGTCTTCTTCAACGAGGAACCCCGGCCCGGCCAGCCGCGCATCCTTGAACAGCCCGTACTGGGCCGCCTGGGTGACGAACCTCGCCGCATCGCTGCCGGCGAAGAAGACGAAGATCGCCACGGGCCGCGCCTGCTGCATCTGCGCGACGTAGGGCCCGTAGTCGGTGTTGTTGAGCGGCGGGTAAACCTCCGCCACGGTCTTTCCCCCGGCGGCCAGGTAGCTCTCTTTGAACCCGGCGATGTCCTCGTGGCCGGCCGCGTAATCGGCGGCGCCGACGAGGCAACTCCGGGCGACGTTGTCGTAGAACCAACGGCCGATTGGGTAACAGGTCTGCCAGTTGGAGAACGACACTCGGAAGATGTACGGGCTCCGCCGCGCGCGTGTGACGACATTGGCGCCGGCGTTCGCGATGACGAGGGGAGTTTTGGAATTGTGGACCAGGTCCCGCACCGCGATGGCGCTCGGGCTGGCGACGAGCCCCGCGAGGAGATCGACGTTGTCGCTCTCGATGAGCTTCCGTGCCTTGCGCAGCGCGACCTGAGGATCGATCTCCTCGTCTTCCCTGATCAACGCGATCGTGCGTCCGCCGGCTTTGAATCCCGAGCGCTCGAAGTAGAGCACCATCCCACTCGTGATATCCTCGCCGAGTTGCTGGTAGACCTTGGAGTAGGGCAGCAGCACCCCCAATTTGATCGGCGCGCCCGATGCCCCGAGCACCGCCGGGATTCCAAACGGACGCCGCGCGGCCCCCAGAAGCGCCGCGCTCCCCAGCGTCGCCGCGAGCATCTCCCGCCGGCTGAACCGGATGCTCCGCCGTTCGCGCCCGGCGCCACGGACGTGGACCGTCGACCGTCGCGGCATTTGCCGCCTCCCTTTCCTCAACAGGCTTTGCAGAGGCTTCGACGGGCTCCAAAGCGAACCTTCCGAGGCAGGGATTCGCCACCACCCCCCGGGAGGCTTACGGATGCCGTACGTGGGTTCCCCCCTGCGCCGGCGCGAGGACCCTAGCTTGCTCACGGGCGCCGGCCGGTTCGTGGACGACATCCGCCTGGCGGGAATGCTCCACCTCGCGTTCGTCCGATCGCCGCGCGCCCACGCGCGTCTCGTGGAGGTGGATGTCCGCGGGGCGAGGGCGATGCCCGGCGTTGTCTCGGTCATCACCGCCGCCGATCTCCCCGCGCCGGTTCCCCGGATCCCGGCCGTGCCCGCGTTTGCGGGACTGGAACGCGTCGCGCACCCGCTGCTGGCCGATGGAACGGTCCGCTACGTCGGCGAGCCGGTTGCGGCCGTCCTGGCCGAGGACCGGTACACCGCCGAGGACGCCGCGGACCGTGTGCGCGTCACCTACGATGTGCTGCCCGCGGTGATGGATCCGGAGGACGCCCTCGCCCCGGACGCCCCCGTATTGCATCTCGGCCGCACCTCGAACCTGGTCTTCACGTCCACGATGACCGGCGGCGACCCGGATGCGGCGTTCCGCCGCGCGGCGGTCGTGATCGAGGTAACGCTGGAGCAACCCCGGTTGGCCGCGGTCCCCCTGGAGTGCCGGGGGGTCGTGGCCGCTTACGATCCGCGCGCCGATCGCGTCGAGATCTGGCTCTCCACCCAAACGCCGCACGGCGCCCGCGCCACCATCGCGGGAGTCCTCGATGTCCCCTGGGACCGTGTCCGCGTTGTCGCGCCCGACGTCGGGGGCGGCTTCGGCGCGAAGGGCAGTGCCTATCCCGAAGAGGTCCTGGCGGCCCTCCTGGCACGGCGCCACACCCGACCGGTGAAGTGGACGGAGGATCGCCTCGAGAACCTCCGGACGATGACCCAGGGGCGCGGCCAGCGTGCGCGCATCCGCGCCGCGGCCGCCCTGGACGGCACGGTGCTGGCGGTGGACGGCGATATCCTCGCCGACCTGGGCGCCTACTGCCTATCGGTCACCGCTGGGATTCCAGCCCTCACACCGCTCGTCGGGCTCGGTGCGTATCGGATCGCGCACGTCCGCTACCGCGTGCGCGGGGTCGCCACGACGAAGGCTCCCACCGGTCCCTATCGCGGGGCGGGCCGCCCCGAAGCCGCCTACTATATCGAGCGGGTGATGGATCTCCTGGCGGTGCGGCTGGGTCTCGACCCGGCCGAGCTGCGGCGACGGAACTTCGTCACCGCCTTCCCCCACACGAGCGCGACCGGCCTTGTCCATGACTCCGGGAACTACCCCGCCCTCCTCGATCGGGCCCTCGCGCTGGCGGGTTACGAACGCTGGCGAGTCGAGCAGGCGCGGCGGCGGCGCCTGGGGGGACGCCCCATCGGAATCGGCCTGAGCACGTGGATCGAGATCGCCGGCGGTGGGGAGCTGTGGGAGAGCGGCGCGGTCCGGCTGGACCCCACCGGAGGCGTCACCGTGCTCACGGGTTCCTCGCCGCACGGGCAGGGGCTGGAAACCGCGTTCAGCCAGATCGCCGCGGATGCGCTCGGGGTTTCCCCCGAGCGCGTGGCGGTCGTGCACGGGGACACGGACGCCATCCCGACGGGGGTCGGGACCTACGGCAGCCGCTCGCTCTCGATCGGGGGGTCTGCCGTGGCCGTGGCCGCCGCCGAGCTGCGGGGGAAAATCCTCGCGGCCGCCGCGGCCCTCCTGGAAGCCGCTCCCCACGACGTCGTCCTCTCCGGTGGGGCGGCCGCGGTCCGGGGCGCCCCCGCTCGTGCGGTCACCCTCGCCGAAGTCGCCCGGGCGGGCAGCCCGCACGCCTCCCCCGGCGCGGAGACGCGGGGAATCGAGGCGGCCACCCGGTTTGCGCTCGAGCGCCCGACGGTCCCGTCGGGGGCCCACGTCGCCGTGGTGGAGATCGATCGGGACACAGGCCAGATCGAGGTGCTCCGATACGCCGCCGTGGACGACTGCGGGCAGGTGGTCAACCCCCGGCTGGTCGAAGGCCAGGTCCACGGCAGCCTGGCGCAGGGCCTGGCTCAGGCGTTGTTCGAGCGGGTCGTCTACGGCGAGGGGGGCCAGCTGCTCACCGCGTCGCTCCTCGACTACGCCATCCCGGGCGCGGCCGACCTGCCGGGGTTCGTCTCGGAGTCCATCGAATCGCCCTCCCCGCTCAACCCCTTGGGTGCCAAGGGGATCGGCGAGTCCGGCACCATCGGCGCGCCCCCGGCGTTGGCGAACGCGGTCGCGGACGCGCTGCGGCCGCAGCGCCCCGGCGCGCTCAATCTGCCGCTGACCCCCGACCGGATATGGCGCACCATCCAAGGAGATCCCCCATGACGCCGCTCCCGCCCGCGCCCTGCAGCGAAACCGCCCAGATCAACATCAACTTCACCCAGCTCGGACCGCTGCGCATCATCGTCCTCGGCATCGTTCAGGGGATCACGGAGCTGCTCCCCATCAGCAGCACGGCGCACCTCCGCATCATACCCAGCCTGCTGGGGTGGCCGGACCCGGGGTCGGCCTTCTCCGCCGCGATGCAGCTGGCCAGCCTGCTCGCCGTCGCGATCTTCCTCGGCGGCGACGCCCTCCGCATCGCGGGCCGCGCGGCCGCCGCCGCAAAGCGGGGAGACTGGCACGACCATTCGCTCCGCATGACGGTGGGGATCCTGATCGGGACGCTGCCGATCGCCATCGCCGGGCTCGCCCTGAAGAAGACGCTCGAGGGGTGCGCCTCCCCCCTACGCGGCCTCGTCGTGATCGGTTGGGCGTGCGTGATCATGGGCGTCCTCCTGGCGCTGGCGGAACGCTACGGGCAGCGCGGGACCGGCCAAGCCAAACGTCAGTGGGCCGACCTGACCCTGCGGGACTGCATCACGGTCGGGCTCGCCCAAGCCTTCGCCCTGGTGCCCGGGGTGTCCCGGTCGGGCTCCACCCTGACCACCGGGCTGGCGCTGGGAATGGAGCGCGCCGCGGCCGCCTGGTTCTCATTCCTGCTCGGGCTGCCCGCCATCGTGCTGGCCGGCCTTGTGGAGCTGCTGGCTCTCCGGAAGGCGGGGCTCCATGCGCACGGATGGGCCCTGCTGGCGCTGGGTCTGGCGTCCGGCAGCGCGTCCGCGTACCTGGCCCTGTGGGCGCTGGTGCGCTACCTGAAGGCGCACACGAGCTGGGTCTTCGTCTGGTACCGGATCCTGCTGGGGATCCTGCTGTTGTGGGGGGCCGCCCGGGGGGCGTTCCGCTAAGCGCTCGCCCGGCGGTACCGGCGTCTGGTGCCCCCAGCGGGAGCGATGGTGCGGGGTATCCCGAGCCACAATGCTCCCCGCTCCACCGTCCAGGGGCAGAGGGGAGCATTCGATGCTGATCGTCGACAGCCACCTCGACCTCTCCATGAACGCGCTGCAGTGGAATCGTGACCTGCTGGCCTCCGCCTATACGATTCGCGCACAGGAAAACTACACGCCGGGCAAGGGGCGCGGCGTGGGCACGGTCGCGTTCCCCGAGATGCGCCGGGGGCGGATCGCGCTCGCCTTCGCCACGCTCATCGCCCGCTCGACCGGCCACCCAGTCCCGCACATCGATTACCCGACCCCGGCGCAGGCGTACGGGATTGCCAAAGGGCAGCTCGCCTACTACCGCGCCCTTGAGCGGCAGGGGCACATCCGCGTCATCGAGGATGCCGAACGGCTCGACGCGCACATCGCAGAGTGGGCGGCGTGGGATGCCGCGCACCCCGGCGAGACCCCCGCGGCGACACCGCCCCTGGGATTTGTCGTGGCGATGGAGGGGGCGGACCCTATCCTGGAACCGGCGCAGCTCGAGGAGTGGAAGCGAGAGGGCTTGCGCCTCCTCGGCCCCACCCACTACGGACCGGGCCGGTACGCGGGGGGAACTGGCACGGAGGGCAGCCTCACCGAGCTCGGCGGGCCGCTTCTGGCCGAGATGGCGAGGTGCGGGGTGATCCTCGACCTCACCCACTGTTCCGACCAGGCGTTCTGGGCGGCGCTGGAGCGGTATCCCGGGCCGGTCCACGCCAGCCACAACAACTGCCGCGCGCTGGTACCGCATCAGCGGCAGTTTTCAGACGAGCAGATCCTCGCTATCGTCCAGCGGGGGGGAGTCATCGGCGTCGCCATGGATTGCTGGATGATCGTGCCCGGATGGCGCCACGGGGACGACAACCGTCGCATCACGCTCGCTGACGTGGTGCACCACATCGATCACATCTGCCAGCTGGCCGGCACCAGCGCCCACGCCGCGATCGGCACCGACCTCGACGGCGGGTTCGGCCGCGAGGGCTCCCCGCATGACCTGGACACGATCGCCGACCTTCAGCGGCTCATGGGGTTGCTCGAACGACAGGGATACCCCTCGCGAGACGTCGAAGCGATCATGCACGGCAACTGGCTGAGATTCCTGCGCGACGCCTGGAGGGACCGGCCCGGGTCCGGCCGCGCACCGGCGAAGCCGGCGAGAACCGCCGGATAAGGAGGCGGGGGAATGACCAGCCTCAGGCAACGGATCTGGGGGATCGCACTCCTCGTGGTCTGCGCCGGGCTCGCCGCTCCGGCAGCGGGGGCGGGGGCGCTCGCCGTCACCGTCGGCGGCATCAAACCCGACGGCCCCATCCCACGCGAGTTTGCGTTCTGCGCTCGAGCCAAACAAGGACACGTGACCTTCGGCGGTAACAGGAATCCCGCGATCAGCTGGTCGGGCGCCCCCGCGGGCACCAAGTCTTACGCCATCATTACCGTCGACCCCGACGTCCCGTCTGTCTTCACCGACGTGAACGTCGCGGGCAAGGTCCTCCCCGCCACCCTGAAGCGGATGGACTTCTTCCACTGGGTGCTGGTGAACATCCCGACCGGCACCACCACCGTTCCCGCGGGGGCTGATTCCAGCGGGATCACCCCCCACGGCAAGAAGGCCGGCCCGACCAAGTACGGCGTTCGCGGGATCAACGACTACACCGAGGGCTTCGCCGGGGATCCAAAGATGGCGGGGGACTACGGCGGCTACGACGGCCCGTGTCCGCCCTGGAACGACGAGATCGTGCACCACTATCACTTTGTCGTCTACGCGCTCGACGTCGCAACGCTCGACCTGCCTGGAAAGTTCGCCGGCCCCGAGGCGCTGAAAGCGATGGCGGGCCACATCGTGGCGCAAGGCGACGTGGTCGGCCTGTACGCGACCAACCCCGACGTCGCCGCGAAGTGGGGGATCCCATAGGGTCGACTCCCCGGCCGCCCCAAGGTCTCCATCGTGGCGAAGAGGCCCCCTCCCCCCGGGCCTCCACGTGGTGTTCTGCAGTCGCGTAGAGGTTGAAGCCCATCGCCTTGAGGTCGTCGATGCCTCGAGGGCGCCCCGCAGACATAGGTTCCCCCGCTCGCCGCCTGGGGCGTGCGGCGAAACTCGTGGAGCCGAGTCCCCGGCGGCGGCAATCGTCAGTGGACGGGCCCCCTCTGCACCTCCCTATCCGAGTCCCCGTCCGGCCACCGCGTGCGGGTCGGCAAGATCCCGCACCGCGTCGCCGATCAGATTGAGCGAGAGCACGGTCACCACAATGGCGATGCCGGGAAAGACGATGAACCACGGCGCGAGGGCCACGAAGACATGCGCCTCGTCCAGCATGTTCCCCCAGGTCGGCGTCGGCGGCTTCACCCCCAACCCCAGAAAGGAAAGGGCCGCGTCGGCGAGGATCGCTTCCGCGAAGACGAACGTCGACTGAACGATCAGCGGGGGAAGCGCATTCCTCAGGATGTGGACCGCCAGGATCCGCGCGTCCCCCTCGCCGAGCGCCACCGCCGCCTCGACGAAGGTGCGGCGCTTCAACTGCAGGGTGGACGCGCGCACGATCCGGGCCGTCCGCGGAAAGTACACCAGGGCGATCGCGAGCACCTCGTTGCGGGCGCCGACGCCGAGCGCCGCGACCAGGGCGATCGCGAGCAGGATCGCCGGAAACGCCATCAGGCCGTCGAGGATCCGGGTCAGCACGCCGTCCAGCCCCCGGTAGTACCCTACGGTCAGTCCCACCACCGTGCCGACCGTCGTGCTCAGCGCCATGACCGCGAGCCCGATGGGCAGCGAGACCCGCCCGCTGTAAACGACCCGGGCGAGCACGTCGCGCCCGAAGTTGTCGGTCCCGAGCGGGTGGCCCGGAGCGGGCGCGAGCAGCCGGTGGGCCATGTCGATCCGGTCTGGGGCCGGCAGCCCGAGCCACGGGGCGATCAGCGCGGCGACGGTGATCCCTCCCAGCACGATGCAGGCAACGAGCGCGATCGGGCGGCGGCGGAGGAGCAGCCTCAGGAATCGCACCATCTTCGATCAGCCCCGTCAGTCCAGATTGGCGCGGCGGCGGGCGGTCCGCGTTTCCGCCGAGCCGCCGGTTGGCCCGCGCGCGTACATGCGGTTAGTACCGGATCCGCGGGTCGATGACCACGTAGAGCAGATCGACCATGAGGTTGACCAGCACGTACACCACCGCCACGAGCAGGATCACGCCCTCGATGACGGGATAGTCGCGGCGGCTGATGGACTGGATCACGAGGTTGCCGATCCCCGGCATGACGAAGACCGACTCCACCACCACGGCGCCCGAAAGGAGGTTGGCCAAGCTTGTGCCCACCACCGTCACCGTGGGGATCAGGGCGTTGCGCAGGGCATGCCTCACCAGGATCGGCGCCTCGCCCACCCCCTTCCCCCGCGCCGTCCGGATGTAGTCCTCGTCGAGCACGTCGATGGTGGAATCGCGGGCCATGCGGGCGATCAATCCGGCCTGGGTGAACGCCAGAGCCACCGCCGGGAGAACGAGGTGCCGGAGCCACGGCCCGACGCCGCCCAGGAGGGGCTCATACCCGGCGACGGGCAACCACCGGGCCGCCACGGCGAACACCGCGATGAGGTTCAACCCCATCCAGAACGACGGAATGGACACCCCCAGCAGCACCACGGCCATGAACACTTGATCGAACCGGCTGTTGCGCTTCCACGCCGCGAGCACGCCCGATGGGATGGCCACGCCGATGGCGAGGGTCTCCGCCAGCACCGTCAGGCCGACCGTCGGGCCGAGGTGCTCCCAAATGGAGCGGGTGACGGTCTCGCGGAGGAAGATCGATTCTCCCAGGTTGCCGTGCAGCAGCCGGCCGAACCACCAGATGAGCTGGACGTAGAGGGGCCGGTCGAGCCCGAGGGCATGCCGGAGTTGTTCCACCTGGGCGGGGCCGGCATCGGGCCCGAGGATCACCGACGCGGGATCGCCCGGGATCAGGTGGAGAAGCAGAAACGCCGTGACGCCAACAACCAGCAGCACCGGCAGGAGCGCGGCGAAGCGGACGGCTATGTACTGCGACACGCCCCCGCCCCCGGCCGGCTCCTTCTCGTTACCGCGTCACCCACGTGTTCCAGAACCGGACGTCGAAGTAGCTGGAGTACCCGTGCAGGCGATCGCCGTAGACCTCCAGGCCGTACTCGTTCCCGATCTTCGCCACGGGCACTTCCTTGTAGAACGTGGCCTGGATCTGGTCCATCAGCGCTTTGCGCGCGGCCGCGTCGGTCAGCGGGGTCTGCCCCCACTTCCCGAGCAGGTCCTCCATCGCCGGGCTCTTGTAGAACCCGGGCCAGGTGCTCGAGAAGAAGATCACGGCCGTGGGGTCGAACGACGGCGAGAACCCGGTCATGAAGATGTCCCACCCTTCCGGCTTCGCCCGCCGACTCAAGAGGGTCGGCCAGTCGTAGACCTGCGTGTCGATGTTCAGGCCGACGGCCTGGAGCTCGGGAACGAGGACCTGCGACAGGTTGTAATTCCACGTGTAGTCCTTCGTCATCATCAGTGCGATCTTCTGGCCCGCGTAGCCGGCTTCTTTCAACAACCCCTTCGCCTTCTCGAGATTCTGCCGGTTGTACACGTCCCTCCCCACGGTCGAATAGAGCGCCCGCTGCTCTGGGAAAAACAGTCCGGGATCCAGGGACCAGAACTCGCGCGGGCCTTCCGCCGCCATGAGATCGGCTGGCTCGATCGCCTCCATCACCGCCTGACGCATTCGCACGTCGTTGAACGGCGCGCGCGCCTTGTTGAACACGACGGCGCGCCAGGTGAACACCTTGACGATGGAGGCCGTGAGGTGCGGATTGGCTTTGACCTGGGAGAAGAAATCGGGCTGCAGCTCCAACGCCAGGTCGTACTGCCCGGTGGAGACCCCGTCGAACCGAACCTGGTCGTCCCGCACGGGGAGGAAGTCGATCTCGTCCGCGTACGCGACCTTCTTGCCCGTTAACCCGCCCCAATCCTCGGTGCGCGCGGCGTAGTGGGGGTTGCGCACCAGGACGATCTCGTGGCCCTGATCCCACCGTTTGAACGCGTAGGGACCGGTCCCGACGTACTCTTTGGCCGGCTTGAGCCCGCTCGACTCGGCCACGCTCGCCGGCATGATGATCGCGGCCTCTTTTGGATCCGCGATGTTGGCAATCAGTGGGGTGAAGACCCGGTTCAGATCGATCTCGATGGTCGCCGGATCCACCTTCGTGACCTGCTTGACGAATCGGAATGTCTCGCGGCCGCCACCGCTCAACTTGCCCCAGCGCTCAAGCGACGCCACCGCATCATCCGCGGTCATCGGCTGCCCGTTGTGGAAGGTGACGCCCTTGCGCAGGCGGATCGTATAGTGGAGGGCGTCGGCGCTGACCGAGTAGCCCTCGGCCAGCATCGGCCTCACCTCATAATTCTTATCCAGGGCGAACAGCGTCTCGTACATGTGCCAAGCGGCGAGGCGCGTCGCCGTCGCCGTCGAGGCCGTCCAGTCCAGGGTCCCCGGCTCCGCGTTCGTGGCGATGTGGAGCACCCCTCCGTGGACCGGGCCGGCGCCGCGAGCTCTATCGCCCACGCCCAAGAGCAGAAAGGCCGCACCGACCACGCCCAGACAGATCCGAAATCCAACACGTCCGGCGCGCATGGATCCACGCTCCTTTCCCCTGCCCTCTCCCCGTTCCACTTCGGGGAGACCGCCCCCCGCCCCTCGCCGCGGCGGCGGAGGACGGCGCGGCC
>DATEHM010000176.1:0-2311 GCA_035279545.1 bacterium
TTACGACACGTGCCCGGGTCTACGTCCGCATCCAAAGCGCCCCCGATTCCGGCGGGCTTGAACCGAGATCAGCTCCTCGAGATCTATCGGTTTTTACGTCTTACCCGGACGCTCGAAGAGCGGCTCACCGCCCTCTATAAGCAAAGCAAAGTCATCGGCGGTTTGTTCCGGTCCCTGGGGCAGGAGGGGGAGTCGGTCGCCTCCGCCTACGCCCTGGAACGGGGAAGGCACCGGGATTTCCTGTCCCCCCTGATCCGGAATCTCGGCTCCCTGCTGGTGATGGGGGGCAAGCCCGTCCAGATCCTCCGGCAGTACATGGCGAAGGACCAGAGCCCCACCCGGGGCCGCGAGCTCAACGTGCACTTCGGCGATCTGGAGATGGGCTTCCTGGGCCAGATCTCCCACCTCGGGGACATGGTGCCGGTGATGGCGGGCATCACCCTCACGTTCAAGATGCGACGCGAGCCCCGGGTGGGGCTCGTGTACATCGGGGACGGCGCGACCTCGACGGGAACGTTTCACGAGGGCCTCAACTTCGCCGCCGTCCAGCGCTGCCCGCTGGTCGTGATCGGCGAATACAACGGGTACGCCTACTCGACCACGCCGGAGCGGCAGTTCGCGGTGAAGAATCTCGCGGACAAGGCCAAGGGGTACGGCATTCCCGCGGTGACGGTGGACGGGAACGACGTGCTGGCCGTGTATGAGGCGACGAAGTACGCGGTGGACCGGGCCCGGATGGGCAAGGGCGTGCACTTCGTGGAAGTGAAGACCTTCCGCATGAAGGGGCACGCCGAGCACGACGATCAGCATTACGTGGCGAAGGCGGATCTGGAGCGGTGGGCGAAGCACGACCCCATCGATCGCTACCGCAATCAGCTGCTCACCAATGCGTGGGCCGAGGAGCAGGATCTGAAGGACATCGAGGGCAACGTACGGGACGAGATCGATCAGGCGACGGACGCCTGCGTCAATGAACCGCTGCCGCCCGCGGAGTCGGCGCTGACCGGTGTGTATGCGGATCCGCCGGCGGCCGAGCCTCTCTGGTTCCGGGGGACGCATGGCTGAAGTCACCTTCCTCGAGGGCCTGCGTCAGGGGTTGCGCGAGGAGATGGAGCGCGACGACCGCGTGTTCATCCTGGGAGAGGACGTCGGTGCCTACGGGGGCGCGTTCAAGGTCACCGAGGGTCTCCAGAAACAGTTCGGGGAATCCCGGGTGATCGACACGCCGATCTCGGAAGCGGCGATCGTGGGCGCGGCGGCGGGCGCGGCGCACCTGGGGATGCGGCCGGTGGCCGAGATGCAGTTCATCGACTTCATCTCCTGCGCGTACGACATGCTGACGAACTACGTCGCCACCGCGCGCTACCGGGCAGGGCTCCCCACGCCCATGGTGGTGCGCGGGCCGTGCGGCGGCTACGTCCGCGGCGGACCGTTCCATTCGCAGAATCCCGAGGCCGCGTTCTTCCATACGCCGGGGCTGAAGATCGTCTATCCTTCCACGGTCCGGGACGCCAAGGGGCTGATCAAGGCCGCGATCCGGGACGACGATCCGGTGCTCTACCTCGAGCACAAGTGGCTCTATCGCCGCATCAAGGACCAGATCCCCGAGGGTGAGGAGATCCTGACGCCCATCGGCTCGGCCCGGATCGCGCGGGAGGGGAAGGATCTCTCCATCATCACCTACGGGGCGACCGTCTGGAAGTCGCTCGAGGCGGCCGAGGTCCTCGAGAAGGACGGCGTATCGGTCGAGATTCTCGATCTGCGTACCCTGCTGCCGCTGGACGACGAGGCGATACTCCAGACGGTCAAGAAGACGAACAAGGTGCTGATCGTGCACGAGGATACCCGGACCGGAGGCCTGGCCGGTGAGATCACCGCGCGGATCAACGAGAAGGCGTTCGAGTGGCTGGATGGACCGATCATGCGGGTGACGGCGCACGACGTGCCGCTCCCGTACGCTCCGACCCTGGAAGATTTCGTGCTGCCGCAGACGGATGACATCGTCAAAGCCGCGCGCTGGCTCGCCGGTTACTAGGAGATTCGTGTATGGCTCGCGTTGACGTACTCATGCCCCAGATGGGTGAATCCATCGCGGAGGGGACGCTTTCCAAGTGGCTCAAGAACGTCGGCGATCCGGTGAAGCGCGACGAGCCGCTGTTCGAGATCTCGACCGACAAGGTGGACGCCGAGATCCCGGCTCCCACGGCGGGCGTGCTGGCGGAGATCATGGTGCAACAGGGACAGACGGTTCCGGTGCAGACCCTGGTCGCGGTGATCGAGACCGAGAAGGGCGCGGCGGCATCCGCTCCCG
>DATEHM010000177.1:0-5852 GCA_035279545.1 bacterium
CAAGCTCACCCCGGATTTGTTCTTCCAGACAGCGCTCCTTGGGAAGCGGGCCTTGAAGACTCCATTGCCACCGCTGGTCCCAGAGTGAACGTCGACATGACTTGAACCTGAATCGGGCGTCATTCTTGTTGACCCGACGGCCACGATTGCTGCCTGAAGCCTGTCCAGCATGGCTCCGCGGAATGTGAGAGAGGAATTTGGGGTCTGCGCGATAACGCTACTTTTAGTAGGGTTAACGCGCAAGCGGAATTCGGCCGTTTTCGGAGTATCCGTTGCGCCATCGCCGCGGGCCTCGGAATGTGCGCGTTGTCTACACCGGAGACCACCTGACCCAGTATGGTGGTGTCTTTCTGCTCCATCGATTCTTCCACCGGTTGCGGTTGCGTCGACATTTCTACGACAGCGTGCGGTTCCCTCAGCGCAACAATGCGTACAGTATCCCGGAGATGTTGCTGGCGCTTCTGTACCCGGTCATCCTGGGTCTCGGGCGACTCGACACGACCGAACTGCTGCAACAGAATGGCGTGTTCCAGATTCTCACGGGCTTGCCCGCTTATCCCGATCCGACGGCGCTGCGGCGGTTTCTGCGTCGCTTCGCGCTGCGCGGCCTGCCCAAGCTGCGCCGTCTCCACGAGCACTTCCTGGCGCGCCTGTGCCAGCGGCCGCGTGTCCTGCGGCGCGTGCTGTTCGATCTGGACTCGACGGTGTTGACGCTGTATGGACATCAAGAGAAAGCGCGCATTGGCTACAACCCGCGCAAGCGGGGCCGGCCATCGTATCATCCTCTGGTCTGCTTCGAGGGCCAGACCCGAGACTTCTGGCATGGCGAACTCCGCGCAGGCGATGCGCCCCCCGCTGTCGGGACGGTGTGGTTGCTCCAGGCGTGCTTCGCCAAGATGCCCGCAACGGTGCGTCAAATACGGGTGCGCGCGGATGCCGGGTTCTACGATTACAAGATCGTCCGAGCGATCGAGGCGCACCGCGGCAAGTTCGTGATCGTGGCGCGGCTGACAAAACCGCTCAAGGCTCTGGTGACCGGGTTGCCCTACACGACCGTGCACCGGAGCTTGGCCGTCGCTGAGTGTCAGTACCAACCCCATCGCTGGCCTCGGCCCTATCGCTTCGTGGTCGTGCGCAAGGCGCTGCCCGAAGAGGAAAGCGTTCAGACGACGCTGTTCACCATTGGCCGGTACACCTACCACGCCTATGTCACCAACTTCCGCCTTCCGCCCATTGCCGTCTACCATTTCTACAATGCCAGAGCGGCGATGGAACTGATCATCAAAGAGCTCAAGGCCGATTACCCGCTCGCGAAGATCCCGACCAACCAGTTCGCGGCCAACGAAGCATATTTCCATCTTTTGATGTTCGCCTACAACGCCATGAACTGGTTCAAGCGCCTCTGCCTGCCACCCGGGTATCACTCGTTGACCCTTGGAACGCTACGTCGTCGGCTCCTCTTGATCCCGGGAGAACTTGTGCACACGCCGCGAGGGCCGGTCCTCCGACTTCCTCCTTCCCCGTCAAGGCAAGAGGTGATCGAACATGCGCGCAGCCGAATCGCTCGACTCCGAATCTGATCATTTTCGCGCCGGATTCAGGTTTATGGCACTGGTCTTCGCGTTCGCGCGCGAGAAGATCGTCGGAATTGACGTGGTCGCCGACCCCGTGCGCCTCCGCCAGCTCGACCTTGCGGTCGTCAACGACTGACGAGCCAACCTACGTTGCGGGTCGGGTGAGCTTCGGGAGTTTCGGTCCGATCAGGTACCGACTGCGGGTGAACACCTTCCTGGTCCGCGATGTTGTATGGCGACGCGAACTACAGCCGTGACCTCACGCCGATTTCATAGACCGTGTTGTAGAATGTGTAGCGTGGATCGAGTTGAATCGAAAACCACACACCCAATTGCGCATAGAGCAACGTTTTCGTCTTGCTCCTAGGATCGAGCACGGTTCTTGTGGGCGTACCCAGCTTGGCTATCACCTGCGCTTCGGTGCTTCCTACACGGAGGCCGCTATTAGTGGTGTATGCGATGTCGTTTATCGCCCAGATCCTGTACACGACACCGGCCGGCGTCACCCGCATGCCGATGCCGTCGTTCCTTGGAGGCTCAAACCACCGGTAAACCGTGCTCCCATCGCCAAGTTTCTGTTGGCTCTTGCCACGTCCAAGCACCCTAACAACCTCCTGGACCCGCATCCCCAGTCGCACTGGACCTATGCCATGACCGACCAAGACCGGAATGAAGCGGGTGGGTTTCGGAGAGACCCGGGGCCGAGGCCCGGGAGATGGCATCGGCTGAACAGGCGGTCGCACGGGCGCGGGCTGCCCTTTGGTCCGTCCCGAGTTGGACGGAGCTGATCCGGGGGCTGGCGTGTGCTGCCCGACGCCCGCCGGCACGGGCGCAGGCTGCGCGGGTGCGCGTACAGGTGGGGGCGGGGTTAAACCGGGGGCCGGCGTGGGCTGTGCGTTAAATGCGGGGAGAGTTGATACAGAGACCGATGTTGATTGCGTCGCCGTCGAAGGGGTGGGAATCCGGGTTTGGGTCGAATCAGTCTGCCCCGGAGAAGCGGAAGGCGTGTCGGACGCGGACAAACGACTGATGGCGGCGGCTAGGAGCGGCCTAGCAGCATTCGTGGGGACGGCAAAACTGATGCCCGACTGTTCTCCCCGCAGGTGGCCGCGTACAAGGCCGATAACTTCGCCACGCAGATTCAGAATGGGCGCACCATCCAGTCCGGAGACCTTGGGGACATCGATAAAAAGAGCCCCGTTCCTTATGGCATCCACAACGCCTTCTACAATAGTAGGCTTCTGCCTGTTCGGTCCCTCGATGCGAAGAGACCCTAGCAAGACAATCGGTTCCCCCTTCTGAACTCTTTCAATACTCCCGAGCACAAGCGGCCGAACCGGCAACTCAGAAATGGCTAGGGCCGCCAAGTCGTTAGCATTGTCCGTTTCAATGATCCTTGGTTCCTCGGCCGGACGATCGGGAAACTTCAGGAGGATTCGGGATGCACCTGCCACCAGATGGTACGTTGTAAGCGCCAGCCGCCCCCCAACGGCGAATGCTGTGCCTGTCCAGATCCCCAGGGGATGCTCCACAACGAGGAACCCTACGCTTTGCCCAGCCATGACGGCGACAGCGTTCGCTTCGCGAGTTGGGACAGTGGCCTCGGTCCCGCTCACGAGAAGGGTGATGAGGAGAGCCGCGGCCAGGATCGATGCTAATGCTCGCGCCAGGATTCTTCGGGCAGGAGAACGCTTGAGGATGTTCTTGACTCTCCAGGATTTGTTCACCGGCGGTAGGCTACACATTGGGTCTCCTCCAGAAGAAGCCGGGTCGCGTGTTGCACAGGGCGCGGATCTCGAAGAGCGGTTGGCGACCGCATCCGATTAGCGTTTACTCCCGCCCGCTGCCCCAACTCCTCCGTTAACTGAACCCCCGCCGTTCACCGCCGCCCCACCGACATTGACTGAGACCCCACCGTTAACTGCCAAGCCTCCACCGCTGGCCACTGCCCCTCCGCTTGCACTGGTCGACGCGCCTCCACCGTTGGCTGTCGCCCCGCCGCTGGCCGCTACGCCTCCACCGCTGGCTGCCGCCCCGCCGCTCGCGCTGGTCGACGCGCCTCCACCGTTGGCTGCCGCCCCGCCGCTGGCCGCTACGCCTCCACCGCTGGCCACTGCCCCCCCGCTTGCACTGGTCGACGCTCCCCCACCGCTGGCTGCGGCCCCGCCGTTGATCGAAGCGCCGCTTCCGGCTGCCGCCCCAGTACCATTCACCGAGACGCCACCGTTGACAGACGCTCCGCTCCGGTTTGCCCCGAACCCGCTGGCGTTCTGGTGCCCATTGAACTCTGCCAGTGAGCTCAGCTGCACTTCCAAGACGCCGCGAACATCCGTGCTGATCTCGATCACGAGGGAGCCGCCTAGAACAAGGAATCCGGGGCCCATTGCCGTGATCGCCATTTTTTTGACCCGGTTGTCTAACCCACGGACAACCTCAAGGTTCGTCGCCACCAGTGCCCCGGATTGGGTAAGCTTTCCGGAAAATCGCACGACGTCAAAGGGCACGACCGAGCCAAGCTTATTCCGCAGCCCCGTGATCCGTGTATTCTCCGGGATCACCACTGAGAGGATTCCAGTGCTCGAGACGATAACGACGGCATTGTTCGATTTTGTTGCGACGATACCGCCTACTGTGACATCTGCACGAGTTGACCCGCCGGCTGGATCGATACCTGCGGACGTCGGATCCAACCCCGATGGAGGCACAACGTTGGAATTTGCGTTTCGACCCCCTTCGCGATCGGCGATAGACGCAGTCGCCGGCGAAGCCGGAACATCGACCTGGACGACGACGTCATGCGTCCCAATGGTCACCGACCATACAACCGCCGCGAGCCCGACAAAACGTTCGAGGGCGCAAAAATCCGGTAATCTTTCATCTCCCGCATAGACGGCCGTACCCGGCGTCCCCAAGAACCTTCGAGTACCTGCGGCCGTGCGCGTTTCAAGTGTCCACGTCGCACACTTCACCCCAATGAGGATTCCTCCGGCCGGCCTGAAGAAAGAGGCAGACGGGACTCCCCGCGGTGTGGCCAGAGCCTGCGTACCGCTCACCGGATCGGACGGTTCCTTACGGGGCAATGAGGAACGGCTCTCGGGCACGGGGAGGGTCGCAAGCAGTTTGCCTGACTTATGGGGTCTTGTGAGCTTTGGTGCGACAACCGGGCGGTCAAGTTGAATTTGCCGATATGCATTTCCCACCGCGCCTGGAACGCTCGGCTTAGGGCCAGAGGTCTGCATTCTCGAGCGGCCCACGGGTTTCTGTGAGGCGGACTCAAGCGACACAAGAGGTTCCAATGCGGCAGTTGGGGTCAGCGCTAGGTGTGACCGCACCAGGTGTGTGGTCAGAAGGATCACCGCACTGCTGGCGATGATCCCGATCAACACGGTGACCGCGGACGGCCCAACCCGGCGCATAAGAACACCTCAGTGCGGCTTGCTGGTAGTCTAACCTAACTGTTCCCCCTTGCATGAGTCGTCGAAACCATCCTTCCGAACACATTTCTGTATCCAGATGAATGAGGACGAATGAGCGGTATTACGTGCCATCTATACAACAGCTGATCCCGCGTGGCCAACACCTCACCCCGGCGCAGTTCAGTGCTCACTAGGTCCAGTGATATGCGAGGTGATCGAGATCTAGGTCAGGATCATCCCGTGATCGAAAGGACGACGAGAGTTCCGCCGTGTGGGCACCGACGGTATAGCAGCCGCCTTCGGCAGCGATACCTCTTCGGAAGAGGAGCTGGCCGCAAAACTAGGCGCGACGCCGGATCGTCGATATCGAGCAGCGCCGCAGGACCTCCTTCCTGGAGGTACCCTTCACTCCTGATGGGGCGGTGGGGCTCCGGCCTGCAGATCTTGTGAAGCACGATGAGTAGCGTGTCACTGAACTTGCGGATCCTCGCGCTCGCCCTAGGTTGTGCTATTTCGATGTAGTGTTGACACTGGAGGGAGCCTCCTCATGAAAAGAGGGTCACCGCTCTGCCTCCGAATCCTCCAACCGAGGCCTGACGAGCTTCGGAAGGGGGGAAGAGAGCATGACCCTCGAGGACAGCGTTCGCCGTCACCGGCTGCAGATCATGCACCGGGCGGCGGCATTGGGCAATGTGACCCGCGCCTGCGCGGAGGCCGGCATCTCCCGCACGCTGTTCTACCGCTGGCGGCAGCGGGTGCTGCGCTAGGGGCCCGAGGGGCTGCTGCCCCGGCCGACCCGGCCCAGCCGGTGGCCGCGCCAGGCGACGCCGGCGCTGGAGCATGGCGTGGTGGCGTCCGCACT
>DATEHM010000178.1:0-15282 GCA_035279545.1 bacterium
CAGGTTCCACTGGAAGCGCTGCTCGTCGAACGGCGCCGCGGCAAGCGCCGTAAGAGGCGGTACTGTGCAAGCCGTCGTCGATGGAAATCGTTCACGCATCTCCGTGGCGCACGTCAGTTCGAGTTATCTTAGCGGCGATGAGTCTAACCAGGGGGTGCGTCCATCGCGATCCGGTGAGCATGGCCGCTCGCGCGCAACTTTGGGATGGACGCCTGCCCGCGGTGTGTGGCTGGCCCGGCTGTATCGTAGGTCCCGGAGTGGATGCGCGGAACGCCTGCCCGCCGAACCGTCCTGCGTCCTCTCCGGCCTGAGGCCCTTCGGGGTCGCCGAGGCTTTCTACTCCGCGGGCCCGTGGCAAGCGTCGAGCCCCTTCCTCGACATGGCGCCTTCAATGTTGCTGGGAGGCCGCCGATTGAGAAGTACCCACGGCCCGGCGCTTCCCACGAAGTGCGTCCAAGGAAATCGACCCCGCGCCTACCGTCAGCAGGGCGAGGCTAATCCAAAACGCCAACCATTCCTGCTGGATGAACTCGAGGTGTGAATCTTCACCAGAAATAGCGCTCCGAGCATATCCACAGCCAGCAGGAAGGCGATGAGTCGGGTGAACAACCCGGGTATTAGGAGGATGCCGCCCCCGAACTCAACAACGGCATGAATCGGTCCGAAGACGTGCGAAAGCGGCAAGCGGAGCTTTTGCCAAAGGCCCACGACGCCGGCAACGTGCGACACCTTGGCCCAACCTGAGAGAATGAACAGGACACCGATTCCAATCCGCAGGCCGAGGATGGCGAGATCACGACTGCGTGAAGGTGGTTCGTTCATGGAGCGGCCCTCCAAAAAAGATGTCGATGATCCTGATTCCGGATGTGAGTAAGGGGATCCTTCCCTCCGCACCGCGGCTCAATCAACCTGTGGGGCGCTCACGGGTGAGGCGGTCAAAGGTGCCGGGAGGCCATGAGGCCGCTCGAGGTTCCCTCCGGAGCCCGCTATCGGACCGGTGCGAAACGGTCGGTGGCGCGGACCAGAGCCTGGGTGATGCCCGGGTTGTCGGCGGCGTGCGCCGCATTGTCAACCACCATCAACTCGGCGCGCGGCCAGGCGCGCTTGAGGTCCCAGGCCCACGCGATCGGCGCTTGAAGATCAAAACGGCCGTGCACCAAGATCCCGGAGATGCCGGCCAGCGAGGCCGCGCCGAGGAGCAATCTGCCCTCCTCGAGCCACGCGTTGTGTCGGACATAGTGGGTGACGAGACGCGCAAACGCCATCGCGAAGGCAGGATCGGTGAAACGAGGGGACAGTCGAGGAGCCGGAGGCCACGCGGGGGTCGCGGACTCCCACGTACACCATTCTACGGCAGCTCGCTCGCGAACCGCGGGGTCTGGATCGTGCAGGAGTCGATGGTATGCTTCGACGATATCGCCGTCGCGTTCGCCGACCGGCACAGCGGCGCGGAGGCGTTCCCACTGCGCCGGGAGTAGCACCGCGGCACCGCCACGGAACCACCAGTCGAACTCCTTGCGTCGTCCGGTCGTCACGCCGGACAGGATCATCTCCGTGACCCGATCCGGGTACCTTTCGCTGTAGGCCAGGGCCAATGTGCTGCCCCACGAGCCGCCCAACACCAGCCATCGGTCAATCTCGAGGTGCTGTCGAAGCCGTTCGATATCCGCAGTCAGGTTCAACGTGGTATTGTTCGCGAGGTCCGTGTCAGGGGCGCTTGCGTGTGGCGTGCTCCGCCCGCAGCCCCGCTGATCGAAGAGCACGATGCGGTACACGTTTGGCTCGAACAACCTGCGGTGCCAGTCCGTACATCCCGAACCCGGGCCGCCGTGCAGAACGACGGTGGGCTTACCACCTGGACTGCCGCATGTCTCCCAGTACACGAGGTTGCCGTCATCGACCTCCAACATGCCGCGGTCGTACGGTTCGATCTCTGGATACAGATCTGTCATGATGACTGTTTGCCTCTCTTTTTTTGGCGCTACTTTCGTGTAGGTATAGATCCAGTCCTCCGCAGTGGAAATAGAGGGCCGTCTTGAAGTGCTCGACGTTCCGGAACCCCCGGACGGTCTTCCTCACCCACTGGATCGTCGCGTTCACCGCTTCGAGGCCAGCATTGGTGATCAGGTTGCGGAGGTACGTCAGGGCGTTTGGCAAGTGACGACGGATCAACCAGGCCACGTGTGCCATCCCTTCCAACCGGCTGTGGATCGCGCGCCAGAACCATCGGGCGAAGAAGGTCTGGGCCACGCCGCTGTACGTGTACTCCCAGAACTAGCGGAAGCGTTCCTTGAGGGTCCAGGCGCGGGCGACCTTGAGATCATTGCCCAGCAACTGTCGAAACACCCCGGGCGATTTGAGCCGAAGAGCCAAACTCGAGGAGAAAATTGAACGCGGGGGTGCCAGTGACAGTGTGCTACCCGGCATTTTGCCCCTTGGCCGCGACGGACTCTGAAGGCGGAAGAGGCTTGCGGGTGGATCCTTTCGGTGGGTTCTCGGCTCACCATGACGCTTGGTCATGACTCCATCGGCGCCTCTGCTAACCCTGGGGGGAAGGTTCTGCTCGACCTCGGGGACTGGTTTAATGATCATTGAGCAGTTTTTCGCAGGAGGGAACGTATATCGCGTCGAGCAATCATTCGTACGGCCCATGCTGCTTCTGATGACGGAAACACCTTAAGTGGTGCCGCACTCCCCCTTTGCTTCGGCATCGAGGTGAGCTGGATGGTCCTGCCAAAACGGGGCAAGCTTAAGGTTAGGGTCCGAGACAGGTGAGAGGAGACGCATGACTCACGGACACACGACGGCCGTAGTGGGTCTCCTGCTGCTGGCGATAACGATTCCTCCCGGGACACTGGCCCGCGGCGATCCGACCATTTCGATTGTCGCAGTCGGGATGGCGAATCGGCACTCGCTGAAAGTCGACGTGACTACCGCTGAGGCGGATTCGTTGCCGGGAGAGGCACCGGCAATGGCCACACTAGCGGTGTGGCTTGGCACCACGCCGGTGCACGCGGAGCTCCAGCTGATTGCCATGCCTTCTCGGTTTGCGTGGATGATTGACCTGTCCTCCGGGACCGTTCGAGTCGGCGGCATTGCGATCGGAACGTTCTCACCAGTTCGTCCCTTTACCGACAACATGCGATTTTCCGTGGAGGTGACGCTGCGGCGGGGTCCGCACGTGGCCGTGGCTCGCCGGAACAGTACGATTCTCTTGCCGACGGTTATTGTCCCGGGTTTACTGAACATGCTGGGACCACCAAATGAGCGCGTTCTCAACGGCTTCCGGCGACTTGGATATACAGATGTGGGACCTGCGCCGACGCTGTTTTGGTTTACTTACCCTGCGAGAGGGCGGACGCTTCCGGCAAGCGCGAGCAGCCTCGCCGAGTACGTACACCTGGTTGTTCTGCCAAAAGCATACGCGGCCCGGATCAACGTGGTCGGTTATAGTTCCGGCGGTCTTTTGCCGCGGTGGAATGTGGCCTACGATGTGGATGGGTGGGGAACGTTGGTGAGCCGGTTGGCGCTTGTCGCGGTGCCAAATGAAGGCGCTGTATTCGCCTACGTGGTCGAGCACTCATTATTATTCCGTCCATTCGCCGCATGGGGACGCAGTCCGCTGGCTGCCAGCGACCGTCCGACGTTCCCCTTCTGGCGTGTCCAGCCCGGTGAGCCTTGGACGATGCCGCCGGATGGAGGGAATCCGATCCTCGCGCAGTTGAACTCCCGACCAATTCCTGATGGAGTTCGCGTGTACCTCTACTATGGCGAGTTTGCTCCGGGGGCGCACCGGACGGTGCAAGGATTTACTGGGTCGCTCATCGGTGGCGCAGCCACGTACGGGCGGGGGGACGGTATAGTATTGGTGGCCAGCGTGTTGGGCCAGTCGATTAACGGCACGGAGGAGATCGCGGGACTCACCCGCCGCGTCGTGCTCACGGTCGATCTAGGATCCGTGCCCCATGTGTTTCTGTTCCCGAAGGCGGCCGGCTTGGTGGCACGCGCGATGCAGGATGGCTTCCAAACAAGCCTTGCTCCTGCTTCGACAGCCGACGCGATGGGTGCGCGGGAAGCGGTGACGAATCGCAACGCAGTTGCAGTTCGACTGGATCCCCGCCGATTAGCGGTTGTTACCCGGCGGTGACGATCACGAGAGCCAGGGTGATCAAGTTCCCCGTCCGACGATACGATGTACAGACCCGGTGTTGACCCTTGCTACGACCTTCGTGCTCGATCAGCCGTGGTTCGGCCGGGCAGCACAGTAGAGGGGGGACCGAGGCCACAGTCGAAGTGTCCCGACCGCCGCTCCTGGAGGCGAGATCCAACGGAGGCGAGATCATGAAGATCAGAGTGCGTGAAATCGAACTCTTAGCGGCGGATCTTTTGGCAAGACGGCTCAGTCGGCGTGAGGTGCTCGTGCGGTTGACGGGCCTCGGCCTTTCGGCAGGCGGCATCGCGTCCGTTCTTGCGGCCGCCGGTCCCCACCCTTCGTGGGCGGCGGCACCGGGGACCCGTGGCGCCAGCGGAGTTCTCAAGATGCTCTACTGGCAGGCACCCACGATTCTCAACCCACATCTCACGGGGTCAAATCAGGACCTGCAAGCGGCCCGCCTCTGCCTGGAGCCTCTCCTCACGGTAGACGTGGCTGGCGTGTTCACACCTGTGCTGGCGGCGGCGGTGCCGACTAGGGCGAACGGAGGACTGTCTGCAGACGGTAGGTCCGTGATCTACAAGCTGAAGCGAGGGGTCCGGTGGGCGGACGGACAGCCGTTTAGTGGGCAGGACGTGATCTTCACCTGGAGGTTCATCACAAACAAGCAAACCGGCGCCACCTGGTACGCCAGCTATGACGGTATTGAGAATGTTGAGGCCCCGGATCCCTCCACGGTGAAGATTACGTTCAAGGCGCCCACGCCCGCGTGGTTCCTGCCGTTTGTTGGAGACAAGGGCCTGATCCTCCCGCAGCACATCATGGAAGGCTATCCGGGGGAGAACGCGCGCCGTGCTCCCTTCAACATGAAATGCTTTGGCACCGGTCCCTACAAGGTTGACGATTTTGCCCCCGGCGACCACGTCTTGTATTCAATCAACGAACTCTACCGAGAGCCCACGAAGCCGGCGTTCAGTCAGGTGCAGTTGAAGGGGGGAGGCGACGCGACGTCAGCGGCTCGGGCGGTGTTAGAAACGGGCGAGTATGATTTCGCGTTCAATCTGCAGGTCGAATGGCCAGTGCTCGAACAGATGGCGCGCGCCGGCAAGGGCATCGTTCAAACGGTTCAGGGTGGCGGCATCGAGGCCGTCTACTGCAACATGACTGACCCGAACAAAGAAATCGATGGCCAGCGCTCGTCCATCATGGCGCCCCATCCATTTCTTACTGACGTGAAGGTTCGTCAGGCGTTGGGGCTTGCCATCGACCGCGAGACGGTCGCAAAGCAGCTGTACGGTGAGGAGGGGACGGCGACGGCAAATGCCCTCACTACGCCGACCCGTTACGCCTCGAAAAATACCCACCTTGTCTTTGACATCGCCAGAGCCAATCAGTTGCTCGACGAAGCCGGCTGGCAACGCGGGCCAGACGGCGTGAGGGTCAAGGGCGGCAATCGGCTGCGAATGACGTACGTGACGAGTGTCAACACCCTCCGACAGAAGGAACAGGAGATCGTCAAGGCCGGGTGGGAGAAGATTGGCGTCGCGGTGGACCTGAAGGCCATCGAGTCGAGTGTGTTCTTCAGCACGACGCTTAACAACGACACATTCTTGCATTTCTACAGTGACGTCGAGATGTATACGCAGAACTTTTCACTTTTTCCCAGCCTCTATATGGCTCAGTTCTTGAGTGGGGATCCGGCAAAGACGATTCCCCAGAAAGAGAACAATTGGTCAGGTCAGGACGTGACCCGCTGGCAGAACGAGGAATACAACACACTATATGCACAAGCTCAGGTCGAGCTGGATCCCAAGAAGAACGACGCCCTTTGGATCAAGATGAACGACCTCGTGGTCGGCCAAGCGGTGGAGCTCCCGATCATCGACCGAAGGACCGTCGCGGCCCACGCCCGCAACCTCGATACGGGTCATAATTTGAGCCCGTTCGACAACGCGACACCGAACGTTGCTGACTGGAGGCGCACATCCTAGACCGTCCCGTCCCCCCGCGCGATCGGGTCGATATGTCAGACTGAAATCACATCCTTCAATGCCTCAGCGGTATCTGCCACGGGCGGCTCGTTCTTACTGACCGGGTCGAAGGTCGCAGGCCAGCGGAGACCTGCGCCAGTGGCGATGACGACGATTGCCAGACCTCTGGCATTCGCTCCTTCCCGGTGGACAACCCTCAGTCCGGCGAGTGGCGCCGCCGAGGAAAGTTCCACACACAGACCGGCGCGCCGCAGGTTCTCCTGTGCCGCCCGCAGGGCAGAATCGCCGAGAGCCAGGGCCCGTCCTTTCGACCGGCGAACGGCCAACAGTGCGTGCTCCCCCGATTGTCGATCTACGATGGACCGGGCGTCCGAACGACCGGTGGGCACCGGCTCGACGTGGGAGAGGTTCAGGCGCCAAGCCGGCTCGAGCGGCGCGCCCGCTGCGGACTGACACGCGATGATCCGTGGCACGGCCTGGGCGAGGCCGAGGCGTGTGAGTTCGTGAAACCCCTTATACAAACCCCAGGCGCCATCGCCGCCGGCCACGGGAATGAACACTTCGTCGGGGACCGTCTCCTGCAACTGATGAAAGATCTCATAGGCCATGGTCTTGTAACCCTCCAGCCCGAAAGGGTTGCCCGTAATCCGCCCACCTGTGCCGGGCGCGTTCCGCTGCGCGACGTACCAGCGATACCGCCTCCAAAGGTCGGCCATCAAGGGATTGACCGCTCCATCTGGCACGGTCACCACATCTGCTCCGAAGTAGCGAATCTCTCTGACCGCGGCTGGGGGTGCGCCCGGGGACAGAAGGACAAGGCACCGCAGACCGGCACGAGCGGCATAAGCGGCGAGCGACACACCATGGTTCCCCGTTGAGGTGCACAAGACTTTATCGAATCCGAATTGAGCGGCCGCGGCTGTAGTTACTGCGTTTGCTCTGTCTTTGAAGGAGTGCGTGGGGTTCATGGCCTCGTGCTTGAGCCAGACGGAGGAGGCTCCGATCTCGTCTGCGATTGTAGGCAGGGCAACCAGGGGGGTGGCGCCTTCTCCCAGCGTTACAACCGCGCGTGCGTTGGCGATCGGCAGGAGGGTGTGGTAGTTCCACAGTCGGCCGAGACCGCCGGTGAGCGGAGATGTAATGTGCGTATCGTACTCGTATGTGACATCGAGCGATGCCGGACGTCCCGCGTTTCGACAATCTGGGCATCCTTCAAGCATCGGGCCCAAAGGATAGCGCCGTCCGCACGTGAGGCACGTCAGCCCTTGGACCGACGAAAACCCGCTCATCCGCTACGTACCTCCCCCCGTCCCGGCCATGTGCGACTTTCAAGAATGGCCCCTGGGTCTGAGCTGATGGATAAGATGGCTCTTTGACGACATCGGCCGGACGTTATCTGCGACGAGGGAATAGTGCAATGACGAGTTCTCCGGGGTTGACGGAAACAAACCGACGCACTGCCGCAACGAGGCCGGCGTAGGGCGCACGCATCTCCACGAGCGTTTCGCCATGAAGGTCCGTGATTGTGGCGAGCCCTGCGCCGGCATCGACGCAATCACCGGGCGACACTCGAACCCGGAACATTCCCCCGGCTGGAGCATACAGCATTCCCCGATCGTAGAACTCAGGCGCGGGGTTCGGTGGAGGTGTTCCCTCGAGAATGCCCAGATGCTGAAGCAGCCGCGCGAAGTATTGTACGTATGCCCTGCGGTTCTCCTCACTTGTGCTGCCACCACCGCCGACCTCCGCCTCAATCACGGGCACCCCCAATTCAACAGCGGTGGTTCCGAGGACCCCTGGGAACCAACCACCTTCTCGAAGCCGCTTGAACCCGGCCGCCACGGCGGCCTCCCGGCTCCGCTGGGCGATCGGCCCGCTCCCCTCCGGGAGCTCTGCGTACGGGGTAACCATCCCCGTGGCGAACCAGCTGTGCAGCGTGAAGACAAAATCTGCTTCCGCAATGACGTCGTGGACCAGGTGGTAGGCTAGGCGTTCGGATGGCGTGCCATCGACTTTTCCGGGAAAGATGCGATTGAGATCGAGTCCATCCAGGGGGTTGCGGCGTTGGTGCGCTGCAAAGGCAGATGGGTTGGCGACGGGAATCAGGATGATTGTTCCTCGCAGATCAGTTGGGTCACATGCACGCCAGAAGTCCAATAACGCCAGCATCCCTTCCGGTTCATCGCCGTGTATTCCAGCAATCGCAACGCACCGGGGGCGCCGTCGCGACCCGATCGCCACCTGGATAGGAACGGTGAGCGCCGACCCATCAGCGAGTTGTGTGATTGCGAAGTCGAAGACGTGACGGGCCACAGGGGCTAATCCGTCTACATCGACCCATTCCGAGATACGCATCGCCATCGACTACTCACCCGCTTTCGTCAACGCCCATGGCTTACTTCTCGCATCGATTTTCCATGACACCGGTGGAGCTCGACCAGCCGAACCGGTGCGAGAACCACTCCATGCGTATCCGCGGAGAGCACCGGCGCGATCGGCGGCTCGCAACCTGCACACGTCCGATCCCGGGCAGAGAGTTCACGGTCGGCTCGATCACCGGGCACACCGGTCAAACTGGCAGGAGCGACAACGTGTCCTTCGTTGCCGTCCGGAACAGGTCCCTTCAGCGCGAGCTTCCCCACCACCCCCAGCGCGATGGGCGCAGATGGCCTCCATATTGCTCAGCGCAGCCATCGCGGTCGGTCATGGCGAGGCTTCGGGCACGGCTCGTGCCGTCTCCATAGTTTCCGCGCTCCAGTTAATTGTCGGGTGGCCTTGACGAGCTATCCTGGACCCTCGCGCACGGACCGAATGAGTCTATTGGATGCCGGCGGTATGGTCGGAGGAGATCCCCGTTGCGAAGAGAATTCCATAGCCTGCCATAGTGATCGTCGGGCACCATGCTGCCGAGGGAGGGGCGCGCAGCCGCGATCTCCGCTGCAAACGTGATGCGCTCCAGTTTCTGAGGGCGTTCGCTGTGGCTCGGTCTGGTCTTCCTGTGGACCAATCTCAAAGGAGGTTCAGCGCTATGGCGTGGCGCCTCAAAGGGACGTACTTTGAAAACTGCAACTGCAACATGGTCTGCCCATGCAGTACCTCCGGTCTGACCATGCCCGCGGACAACGAGCGGTGCCGGGTCGTTCTTGTGTTCCATGTCGCCTCGGGTGAAGTCGAGGGTGTGGATGTCAGCAATCTTACCGTCGCCGTGTTGGCCGACACGCCACGACAGATGCTCGATGGCAAGTGGCGCGTCGGGGTGTTTATGGACTCGGCTGCCTCCCCCAAGCAAGGGGAGAAGCTCGGTGCCGTATTCTCGGGGAAACTCGGAGGCCCGATGGCGGGCCTTGCGTCGCTCATCGGAGAGATGCTGGGAGTGCAGGCCGTGCCCATTGAGTACCGGGACGACGGGCGCCGACACCGCGTGAAGATCGGTGATGCTGCGACGATCGAGATCGAGGACTTCGTGCCGCCAGGCAGTCCGACCGGCGAGGTATCGAAAATCACGGGAGTGTTCCATCCAGCGAACTCGACGCTCACGATCGCGAAAGCGACCACGTCGCGGGTGAAAGCCTTCGGGTTGGAGTTTTCCCACGAGGGAAAGAACGGTCACTCCGCTCCTTTTTCGTGGGCGGCGTGAGGGTCGGGATCCGCATCGCCAGCACGTGAACGGAGCCGCTCCTTTGAGGGTTGAGCTGCGATGTCCACCGCACCCCTGAAGGTGTCCAGGCGGCCACAGATCGTGTTGTGGCTCGTCGCGTTTCTGCTCGCGGCCGTGGGTTGGGCCATTGCCGTGACCCAGGCCCGGGGGATGGGGACCATCACCGGTATGGGGGAGATGGCGAAGGGGCCGAGCCCCCTCATGCTCTTCCTGCCGGTGTGGGTCAGCATGATGGTGGCGATGATGTTCCCGTCTGTGGTGCCCATGGTGTCGCTCTTCTCCACGGTGGGCCGCAATCAACGTCGCGCTGGCGGGCCGGCGGTGCCGACGTGGGTCTTTCTCGCCGGCTACTTAGTGGTTTGGAGTATGTTCGGCGTTGGCGCGTACGTGCTCTCTCTGGTGGTGCCCGCAGTGGGCATGGCGGCCCCCGGCCTCAGGGCGTACAGTCCGTTGGCAGGGGGGATTGTCCTAGTTCTGGCCGGCCTGTATCAATGGAGCCCGTTGAAAGGCGTCTGCCTGCAGCATTGCCGCTCTCCTTTGGCCTTCCTCCTCCATTCGTGGCGCGCCGGTTACGGCGGCGCGTTTTTCATGGGGGTCGCCCACGGCGCCTACTGCGTGGGCTGCTGTGGCGGCCTGATGGTGGTGTTGTTCGCGGTGGGATTAATGAATCTGGGTTGGATGGTGCTGCTGGCGGCGGTGATCTTTGCCGAGAAGATCTTCCCCCATGGTCCGCTTGTCGGTAGGTTGGTGGGCCTCGGCCTCGTCCTCTTTGGCCTGGCCACGGTGGCCGCACCCTGGTTCGGAAAACCGACCAACATGGCACCCATGTGAATTGAGCCATGCCGATCAGGCCGAACTACGATCAGCGTAGTTCTTTCCTGGGCGGTAGTCTGACGGGAAATCGTTGGAATGGGTTCCGTCGAGGCTGCGATAGGATCGTTGGTCCCCCTACTTTTCAGAAAGACAGGTCACACACAGCCGCACGGTCAAAAGCGATCAGCCCCTAGATAGACCTGATCTGCTGGACAATTTGCCGACGCAGGCGCAGACCTCACCGGAAAGTGGCACAAGACGGTTGGATGCCGACGGATGGTGGGGAACCCGGGAATATCCCGGCACATCTCTGCACAGAAGAGGCTCAATATCATTCCGCTCCCGACGATGACGCTCAAGAGAGAGCGGCGGCTGGAGGAGCGAGTCAAGCAGGTAGCGGATCACCGCGACGTTCGCTACCCCGAAACGGTTGAATCGATTCGGGGGGGCATGAGGCGTCATCGTGGCCCGGCCGGGTGGTGCGGTTCAATGCCCATGACCAGGAGGGCGACCGCGACGTCGCGCCGTGGCGAGGGGAGGTTTGAGATGTGGAGAGTGGTTGTCAGGTGTGTAACGCTCCTGATAGGTTTGCTGGCATCGGTTACGTTGGCGAATGCGCAAAGTGCGCTGCCGCAATTCTCCGCCGATGTGGCAAATCCAAGAGGGACCCTCGACAAATTGTACGTGGGGCCTGGCAAAGTGCGTGTAGAATCTTCCCAAGGACAACAATCGTTCATTTTCATCGTGGATCTCAAGACGCAAATCGCGCTGGCATTGGATCCGAGCCAGAAGACGTTCCGGGAAGCGAATATGCCTGGGATGGCGGCGCTCTTCCGGCTCTTGCAGCCGATAGACCCCGGTAATCCCTGCCCGCAACTGCTGCAAATCAGTCGAGGGGCCTCTCCGGGTGCGAAACTGTTGGACTGCAAAAGCATCGGCGGCGAACCTGTGAACGGCCGCACTGCGGTGAAGTGGGTCGGCACGACGCAAGCGCTGCCGGCCCCCGCGCGGACCGGGTACTTCTGGATTGACCCCGCGTTGCATTTTATCGTCCGAGCGCAGGATGCGGACGGATCCGGTCTCTTCGAGCTGCGGAACATCAAAGAGGGGCCGCAGCCGGCCAGCCTGTTCGAGATCCCCCCAGGATACCGGAAGATCGGTGGCTGAGCGGTGCGCGACCGGGACCGGCGCGGGTCGGCGAGCGAGAATTCCCGTTCCGGATCAAGAGTTCCTGGCGGGCATCATTGACGGCAGACCTAAGCTAGAACTCCTCAAAGGCGTGTCAAAAACTGTGGAACTCGCGGGGGCCAGCGATATCGAACAAGACGCACATCTCGTGATGTTCAACAAAAATGCCAAATCAGGTCGCCGATTTCGGGTGTCGGTCACGTCTCAGAACGGGGTTTTTGCTCTCAAAAACAAGAAAGGCGCAACATGTCGAGGCGGGTACCGACGCCGCGGCTTCGTGACCGCCGCCACCGCCGGTCATGCTGACGCACTAACCTCGCTGGTCGGACCGCGGAAGTAACTCACCATGTCAGCTCCGCAGGCCGAGAGGAAGGACTCGAGGTGGCATCCCGGACCAGAGCGAGTCGCCCGCACGCTGATGGGGTCAGCCGGTCGCCGCGATGCCTTGCTTTGAGAGGAGGGAGCCCCATGGCGAGATTTTGCCCCGAATGCGGTGCGCCGCTACAACCGAACCAAAAATATTGCAGCGAGTGCGGCAAGGCGGTACCCGGCACGGCGACCCCGGCTCCCCCGGCGGCGTCCCACCCGCCGGGTGTCCCCGCCGATCGGATCGCCTTGCCGGCGCCTCGCAGCCGACTCCGAAGGAATCTTGCCTTTGCCGGTGGGGGGCTCGCCCTCCTCGCGCTTTTTGTCGCCGGCTTCATTCACCTGAATGCCCGAGCCCCCAAGACGGCCGAGATGCCGCCCCCCGGCCCGCAACTGCCAGCTCAGGGGGGCGCGGCACCCCCTGTGGTCCAAACACCCGCGGCGACACCACCCCAGAAACCAGTCGAACCTCCAACCGATGTCCGACACGTGACGGCCAAGGATGGGCAGTGCGGCCTCTTTACGAAGGCGGAGCTGACGACTGTGCTCGGGGTCACCTTCACCCACGCGACGGAGGACGCCACGGGCTGCACCTACAAGGGCGACAACGCGCGGGAGTGGGTGCGGGTCGAGGTCCTCTGGACCGGCGGCCGGAGAGCCCTCCAGCAGAGGGCGACCGCCTACGACACCCTGACAAAATCCAACCCGAAAGGCTGGATCCCCCCGTTCCAGCCGGTCCCCGGTATGGGCGACGCGGCCTTCGTCAACCTGGTGAACGCCGTTCAAGTTGGGAAGGGCGATATCGCGTTCACCCTCGATCTGCGGTATTTTCACGACCTGTCGGACCCGAACGCGCTGGTGCCGGATTCAACAAAGCGCTTGGTCAACAGGGCACTGGCTCGGCTGTGACCTCAGGCGGGAGGCGTCACGACACCTGATCATCCGTTCGGCTGCGCTCCGTGGCGCGCCGGTTGGGGATGGCCGGCAACCGCGGTCAGTTCAACTTCGGCTTCACCGCGCCGACGAATTTGTCGACGGCCTCGAGGGTGGCTTTGCCGATGAGTTGTCCGTCGAAATTGTCCAGGCTGACATTTCCCCACCCTATCCACACCGAGGTGCTGCCCGTCTGCTTCTTGACGTCGGCCTTGGGTTCGGCCACCATCTGCCCGGTCGCCGCGTCCAGGACTTTCCCGCGTATGCTGACCGTAGCGGTGTCTGTATAGGTGCATCCGACGATGGGAAGGCACCCGCCCGCGCGCTGTTGATCAAACGACGTCACTTCCCCCATGATCGCGAAGTCAGCCGTGAGGGATTTGGCCACCTTCTGGACGTCCTCCGGGTCGATCATCCCGGCCGTCTCCACCTTGGCCTGCTGTAGGGCCTCCTGCACGCGATCCCGCGGGAGCACTCTGAGCGATTGATCGTCGCGCAGCTTGCTGATGATCCGGGTCGTCACCGCTTCCCGGGTACTCTGCCACCCTCCCGCCCGATCCGCAAAATCCACCACCATGATGGACTTCCGAGGGGTCTGGGCATCACCGAACGGCACCGCCAGCGCCAGCGTCAGAATCAGTGCCCCGGCCACGGAAACGACCCGACTCATCCCTCTCCCTCCTCCGAAAATCGTCTTGAAGCGGTCAAATAACGGTAGAATGGCTAGGCCGCTTCAACGGTCACCTTGTAGCCGAGCCGTTCCAGCCGCTTGACCGAATGCCGAACCACGGCATCCTTCTTGTGCTCGTCGTAGAAGTTGGCGCCCAGTTCTTCATATGCGACGCCGTCTCGCAAGACGTAGTAGGCGATTTCGAGAATGCGGCGTCCGACCGCGATGGCGGCTCGCTTTTTCCCCCGGCGGGCGGCAATACGGTGATAACCGGCCCCGAGGTAACTCTTCTTGGTCCGCCCCGCCGCCTGCCCAGCCTCCGTTAGCGTTCGGCGCAGCGTGGGACTGCCTTTACGCGTCCGTGCGCCCCGCCGTTTGCCCGCACTTTCGTTGCTCCCAGGACACATCCCACCCCAGGACGTGAGATGCGCGGCGCTCGGGAAACGCGTCATGTCGGTGCCGATCTCGGCGACCACCACCTCGGCCACGCGTTCACTGACCCCCGGGATGGTGTCCAGTTGGGTCATCTGAGCGGCAAAAGGGGCCAGCCGCTTCTCCACCTCGCCTTCCACGGCCTCGATTTGCTGGTCCAAATAGCGCACATGGTCCAATGGCAACCGCAGCATCAGGTGTTGATGCGGCGTCGGCCGGCCGCGCAACGCCTCCGTGAGCTCTTCCCGAGTGGCCCGCAGCCGAGGGTCCGCGAGCGCCGCGATGTCCTCCGGACGCTGCCCTGCCGCCAGGGCCTCCAGCATCGCCCGGCTGCTCTTCCCCAACAGTGCACTCACGACCGACCCGAGTTTGATGTTGCCGCCCTCCAGGACTTTCTGGATGCGGTTGGCTTCGGCCGTCCGTTCGCTCACCAAGGAGAGGCGATACCGCACCAGTTCCCGCAGCTCCCGCTGCGGCCGTGAGGGAATCAGACTCGCTTTCAACAGCCCATGGCGCATCAGATCGCAGATCCATTCCGCGTCTTGCACATCGGTCTTTCGCCCGGGGACGGCGTTCATATGCGCTGCATTCACCACGTATACCGTCATGCCCGTCGTTTCGAGCAGGGTATAGAGGGGTTTCCAATACACGCCGGTGCGTTCCATCGCCACGTGCGTAATCTGCGACGCCTCCAACCAGTCCACCAACGTCAGCAGGTCCCGCGTCGTCGTCCCAAAGGTCCGCGCTTCGCTGTGTCCCGGGACCACCACATGCACCACCACCGTCTTCTTGTGCACATCACATCCCGCGCACCGCTCGTACACCACCTGCAAGCCGGCCATCCTAGCCTCCTGCAGCGGTTCGCGGCGATCCGTTATGGAGGGACTCTCCTCCGCGTGCTCGCCCGAAGGCGGCAACAATCTGTGGTGCTCCGGATCGCCGGGGTCAGACTCCCTTACGGGCTCTCGGCACCAAGGAGACGCGACCTCTCTTCCCCGCCGCAGACCGTTGCTTTCGCCCGTGACGACCATTTTCATGCTGTGTGGCGTTGCCGTCAGGCATCATGACCGACTCCCTT
>DATEHM010000179.1:0-3503 GCA_035279545.1 bacterium
CCCCCCCGCGCGGCGGGGGCGACCTGGGCGGAGTGGGACTACTTCAACTTCGTCGATCCCGCGACCGGGGCGTACGGATACCTCACCATCCTGGCCGGAGGCGAGGGACGGGGCGGAGTGCTCATCCGGATCAAGCGGCCCCGGCGTCCGGTGGAGGACCTCACGCTGCCGGCCGCCGTGCGCCCCGGCGACCTCAGCTACGCCTCGGCCAACCAGCGCGTCGGCCCGGCGCGCGTGGAGAACATCGGCGGCCGCTACCGCGTCACCGTGGACGATCCACGCGCCCACATAGACCTCTGGCTCACCCCCGTGCCCGGCTCCTACCTGCCCCCGGGGGAGAGCGCCGGCGGTTCGACGATCTCCGGGTACGTCGTGCCGGCGGTCCGCGGGTGGGCGAGCGGGGAGGTGCGGACGGCGGAGGGCGGGCTGCATCTCGCGCACGTGCCCGCCTATCACGACCACAACTGGGGAACCTGGCGGGGAGTGACTTGGGAGTGGGGAGAGGCCGGTGGAGATGCGGGCGCGATCCTCTACGGGGCCCTGCACGTCGCGCACGCCGAGCGTGGACCGGCGGAGCGCCCCGCCGTGCTGTTTGTCTGGGGACCGGCGCGCGCCCATGGCGCGGGCGGATTCCTCGCGGCGTTCCGCGTGCGCGCGATCCACTACTCGGGATGGCACCCCGGCCCCCGACTCGCCGGCCGGAGGGTGCGGGTCCCCGGGGCGGTCACGCTCGAGGCGGCCGCGGGAGCCGACGAGATCACCGTCCGCATCCGCGTCCGGGACGCGCTCGCCTCGCTGTTGGACCGGACCGGCCCCTCGGCGACGGCCGCGACGCGCCCGGCGCCGACGACGGCGTTCCTGCAGCTCCGCGGCTTGGGGACGATCCGGGGGACGATCGACGGCCGACCGATCGGGTTCAGCGCGGAGGTGGCGGCGGAGACGTTCGTGCCGCTGCCGCCCGCGGAGGCACGAGGCCCGGCCCGACACCCATAGCGATCCGGCACGCACGATGGACTGGCGGCCGTACCATGCCCACGACCGGATCGAGCCCCTCGCCCCGGGAGGGATCGACGAGCTCGACGTCGAGATCTGGCCGACCAGCGTCTTCGGCGGACGGACCACCATCCATACGGGCGGGCCCCACGGGTCGTCCCTGCTGCTGACCGGTGATCGCGGAGGGGTGACCGCCGCCGGCGGTCACGCCGGAAGGTCTGCCTTCGCGGGCTCCGCCGCCGGCGTGCCGTAGGTGAAGAAGCTTTGGGGCAAGTCCCCGCCCCACCAGACCCGCAGGTCTCGGTCTTCCTCCGTCCAGGTCACCGGCGGCCAGTCGGGGGGGAAGATCAGATACCCTCCCGTGAACAGCTCCAGGCGATTGCCGCCGGGCTCGTACACGTAGAGGAACAACGCGTTCGTGATGGCGTGCTTCGCCGGGCCCGCCTCGATGCGGACGCCGGCCTCCTTGAGCAGGTCCGCCGCCCTGATCAGGTCCCCGTAGTCGTCCAGCCAGAACGCCACGTGGTGGAAGCGGGCGTCGACGTCCGAGGCGTCACGCATGTAGGCGATGTCGTGCACGAGCGGCGTGACGCTCAGCCACGCGCCCATCTCGCGCCCGCCGTGGACGATATGCTCGCGCAGCCGAAACCCCAGGCATTCCTCGAGGAAACACCGGTTCGCGCGCACATCCCGGGCGAGCAGGTTGACGTGATCGATCCTGCGCGTCCCGATCCCTGAGATGGGCCGCCGCTGGGGCTGATTCTTCAACCTGGTGCGCAAGGTTCCGGGGGCGGCGTGCCACTCCACCTCGTAGAAGATTTCCATGAGGTGCCCTGCCGGATCGACGAACTGATACGCCGGCCCGTGTCCGGTATCCCCGGCGATCCATCCCCGCCCGCATCCGCGTGCCTGCAGCGCCGCAGCCCGGCGCTGCAGCGCCGCTGGGCTGACCGCCCGCCACGCCACGTGCTCCACTCCCGCCCGGTCGGCCGCGGTCACCTTCAAGGTATGGTGGTAGTGATCTCCCCACGCCCGCAGGTACACGGAGGCACCGTCGCGATGGCTCTCCTGCAGGCTCAGGATGGACGTGAGGAACTCCAGCGTCTCGGCCATCCGGGGGGTGCGAATTTCAACGTGCGCGAGGTGCGCGACGTCCTGGATCGGTTCCACACCGGCGGCGCTCATGGAACACCCTCACCCCCTCGGGGCTGTCCCCATGGCCTTCCACGCCCCGGAGGCGAATCCCCCACCGCGCCGACGGCGGGAGGGGCCGGTCGGAGAAACGCGCGGGACGCCTCGTCTCCGGCTTCGGGCGGACGGGGAATCTGCGCTTGCGGCCGGCGCCGCGTCTCGCGTTACCCTCGGATCTGCCCGGTTCCCCGCACGATCCACTTGGTGGTGGTCAGGTCCTCGAGCCCCATCGGGCCGCGGGCGTGCAGCCGGCTGGTGCTGATGCCGATCTCCGCACCCCGCCCGAACTCGCCCCCATCCACCAGCCGGGTCGAGGCGTTGACGAGGACCGCCGCGCTGTCCACTTCGCGCACGAACCGGTCGGCCCGCTGTGCGTCCCCGGTCACGATCCCGTCGGCCAGCCCGGTGCTATAGGCGTGGATGTGCTCCAGCGCCGCCTCGATCCCCGGCACCACCCGCACCGCCAGGATCAGGTCCAGGTATTCGGCGCCCCAGTCGTCGTCGGTCGCCGGCACGACCCCCGGGACGAGGCGGCGCGTGTTTGGGCATCCGCGCACTTCCACGCCGGCCGCCTGCAGGCTGCCGACCAGGGGAGGGAGCAGCCGCGCGGCGATCTCCTCGTCCACCAGCACCTTCTCCAGCGCGTTGCAGGTGCTGGGCCGGTTCGTCTTCGCGTTGACGATGACGCGCACGGCCATCTCGACGTCCGCCGCCCGATCGACGAAGATGTGGGTCACGCCCTTCTCGTGCTTGAGCACCGGAACCCGCGCGTGCTCGGTCACGAACGCGATCAACGCCTCTCCGCCGCGCGGGATGACGAGGTCGACGATCCCCCGCTGCCCGGCGAGCTCCTGGATCGCCCCGTAGTCCCGCCGCTCCACCAGCGAGACGGCGCGCAGCGGAAGCCCGGCGGCGCGCAGCCCCTGGTGGATGGCCCCGACCAGGGCGCGGTCAGAGTGCACCGACTCCGCGCCGCCGCGGAGGATCACCGCGTTGCCGGCGCGCAGGCAGAGCCCCGCGGCGTCGACCGTCACGTTGGGCCGCGATTCGTAGATCAGGGCGACCACCCCCAGCGGCACCCGCACCTTGGCGATCTGCATCCCGTTGGGGCGGGTGCGGGACTCCACCACCTGTCCCACCGGGTCGGGCAGGTCGGCGATCGTCTCCAGCGCACGCGCCAGGCCATCGATCCGCGCCTCGGTCAGCGTGAGCCGATCCCGAAACGCGCGAGGCCCCTCCGCCAGGCTGCCCAGGTCGCGCGCGTTGGCGGCCAGGATCCCCGCGCGGTCGGTCCGAATCGCCCCCGCCATCGCCAGGAT
>DATEHM010000180.1:0-15579 GCA_035279545.1 bacterium
CAAGCGCCTCGAGCCTCGCCGCCAACCCCTCGATCGTCGCGTCCACCTCGGGCCGGCTCAGCTTCAAGAGCGCCATTTCGAGCACAACCCGGGGCTGCGTCGCAAACCGCGCCTCCGCCTCCGCGGCGGTGAGGATCCGGATCTTTTGCAGCATGGCGCCCGGCGTCAGCCGGGCGCTTTGGGCGCGGAGCGTCTCCAGCCGGTCCTCGCTCGTCTCCACGATCTCGCGCGGATCCTCGACGACGGCCACCACGAGCAGATCCCGGAAGTGCTCCACCAGGCTGCGGAGGATCTGTCGAATGTCTCTCCCCTCGGCGATCACACGGTTTGCGATTTCGAGGCAGGCCGCCGCGTCCCCCGCAATCACCGCGTCGGTCACCTGTTCGGCCACTTCCTCCTCGATCAACCCCAGGACCGCGAGAACGTCGGCTTTAGCAATCCGCCCCTGACAGAATGCGCTGAGCTGATCCAGCACGCTCTCGGCATCGCGCAGGGCACCGTCGGCGCTGCGGGCGATGAGACGGAACGCGTCGTCGTCGGCGGTGATCCCCTCGCTCTCCGCGATCATCCGCAGCCGTTCGACGATCGCCCCCTGCGCGATCCGCCGGAAATCAAACCGCTGGGTCCGCGACGTGATGGTGGCCGGCAGCCGGTGCGGCTCGGTGGTGACCAGCACGAACACCGCGTGGGCAGGAGGTTCCTCCAGCGTCTTCAAGAGCGCATTCGCCGCCTCCGATGTCAGCATATGCGCTTCATCGATGATGTAGACCTTGTGCCGGCCTTCCACCGGAATGAGCTTGACCTTCTCCCGCAGATCACGAATCTCATCAATGCCCCGGTTGCTCGCCGCGTCGATCTCGATCACATCGAGCGAGACGCCATTGCCGATCGCCTCGCAGATCGCGCAGGTGTTGCAGGGTGTCGGGGTTGGCCCGTGCTCGCAGTTCAAGGCCTTGGCCAGAATTCGTGCGGTCGTGGTCTTTCCCGTCCCGCGGTGTCCGCAGAACAAGTAGGCGTGCACGATGCGGTTGGCGGTGATCGCATTCTGCAGCGTTCGGGTGACGCGCTCCTGTCCGATCACATCCTCGAATGTCTGGGGTCGCCACTTCCGGTAGAAGGAGACGTGCGACACAGAGGTCACCTCACGCAGGGTCCGGGTGATATTCGCCGAACCTTACCGGCACTCCTGGAGGTGCGGCGATCGTCGAGCCACTCAAGTGGGTGATTCTCATCCTGGCCCTCCTCGCGAGCGCGTTCGTCTTTGTCGACGGCCGGACGCGGCTCTCGAGAGCGATCACGGCCGTCTGGACCCTCGCCACCTTTGTCACCGCCGGGCTCGCCGCCGCCCTCTATCTGCTGGCGCGGCCCTCCCGCAACTCGAGCTGGGGGCTCGGGGAAGTCGCCGCTCTCCCGCTTTTCTTCGTTTTGGCGGTGGCGCCGTCCGCGATGATCCTGGAAACCTTCGCGCTCCGGGTGGGAATCTTTTCCTCGCTCGGCGTGATTGTCGCGCTCACCGTCCTCCAAAACGCGGTGTTTGTCGGCGCCTCGCTCTACGTCGTGCTTGTCAAGTACCGGCTCCCGCCGGACCGGATCGGACTCGTCTCCCCCGCGGCGCCCCGCATGCTCGCGCTCGCGGCGATCGCCTCGGCAACGGCCCTCGCCGGCAACTTCGTGGGACAAAACCTGACGGTCTTCGGGGCCGGGCTGGTCGTCGGACAGAAGGCCGCGGCCGACCTTGTGGTCCGACAGGAAATCCGACTCCCGGTCTTCCACATGCTGCAGCAGTTCCGCCACCCCGTCGACATCGCGACCCTGGCGGTGCTGGTCGGCCTCGTCGTGCCGGTCGGCGAAGAAATCTTCTTTCGGGGATTGACCTACGGGGCGTTGCGCCGCATGATGGGCCGGCCGCTGGCGATCGTCGTCAGCGCCCTGTTCTTCGCGGTGGCCCACCTCGAGCCGGTGGAATTCCTGCCGATCCTCATCCTGGGAATGATCCTCGCCGCGCTTTACGAGTACAACAAGTCCCTCATCCCCTGCATGATCACGCACGCGGTCAACAACCTGGCCGCGTTGGCCCTGTTCTACCTGGCGCCGCCCGTTTCCTGAAGCGTTCTTGGCCGTGCACCCGCCGTCGACAGCGCGCTCCAGACGGTCCCCACGTAGCCAGCTCCGACCAGGTGATCCCGCGGCACACGAGACGCCTTACGTACCGTTGCTTCCTTCCGGACCTGGCGGGGTTGGTAAGATCTCGTTGCGCGGGACCCGGCCCTCCTTGCCGCTTGCGCGGGCCAGGCCCTGAAGCGCGAGGCCTCGGGCGGGAATTCAGCCCCGCTGTAGCGGGTTGCGGGTACAGGGAACCGCTAGCTCCCCGCCTAGCACGGCCACCTGCAGTATAACACAAGGGCCGCCCCATCCTGCCGTCCCCCGGGTTGTGGCGGCGGAAAGGGACAGCCACCACCTCCGGGCCGCCGAGATCGAACTCCCAAGCGCAGCGGAGGAGGTGCCCGTGCGGGCGCGCCCGGCTACGGTTTCGCGACCATCAGGTAGAGCACGATAAGCGGGAGGAGCGTGGCGATTCCCCCCCACATCGCCCACCGCCTGGACAGCCGGGCGAACTCGGCCGGGAGCACCTGGGTGCGCCGGGCCTCCTCGCTCACGCCGATCAATCGGCGTTGCGTCGGGATCAGGACGAAGACCCAGATCAGGACCGCCAGCCAGAACAGTCCCTGCCCCCACTCCAGCCACCGGAGCCCGTGCAACGGCCACGGGCGCTTCCCGGCCATCGCATAGCCGCCGATCACGACCAACAGCACCCCCGGCAAGGTGAAGATCCAATCGGCCCGCGCCACCATTCGCTGCGCAAACGCCACGGTGGCGGGATCTCCGGAGCGATCGGCACGAGTCTTCCACAGCGCGGCGGTGATGATGTTCCCGACGAACAGGACGACGCCCAAGAGATGGAGGAATTTGAAGATCGCGTACATGTCGCTCCCTCTGCGGCCCGAAGGCGGCCTACAAGAAAATGTGGAACCGCTGCGGGGGCCAATAAATCACGATGGCCTCGCCCACAATGTTGCTCATAGGCACGAACCCAAACGCCCGGCTGTCCTCGCTGTTGCCGCGATTATCACCGAGCACGAAGATGTCCGATTGCGGAACGACCTCCGGCCCGTAATCCCCGTTGGTGGCGACGTGCAGATACGGTTCGCTGAGGACCCGGCCGTTGACGTACACTCGCCCCGCCCGGATCTGAACGGTTTGGGAGGCCACGGCGACCACCCGCTTGATGTAGTTCCGCGACATGTACGTCGGCGGGTGGAGCACCACGATTTCTCCCTGCCGCGGGGGGCGAAAGCGGTAGATGAACTTGTTCACCAGGACGCGGTCGTGCGGCAGCAGATTGGGCTCCATGGAAAACTGCTCCACCTGGAACGCCTGCGCGACCGAGACCATGATGAAGTGGGCCAGGAGGAAGGCAATAATCAGCGTCTTGAGAAACTCGAAGACGGCCCGACGGACTTCTTTGCCGATCATCTCCACCCTCGCTTCGCTGCGCCGCGGCGGTGGAGGAGGCCTTTCATCCGCCCCCACCGCTGCGCCTGATTTGATCCTCTCTGCGCCAAAGGTTATTCTACCGTATTTGACCGGGGTTTCCGAGGACTCCGGCGTAGCGGGGCCGCGCCCGGGCGCCCCCGCCACCATCGGTCGTCGCCGGCCGGTTTCCTCAGCCGGCGGAGGGAGGGGTGTCCGACCGCCCTGCCGCGAGGATTCGGCGGAGCCCCTGTTCCCCGCGGCGCGCGGCGATCGCATGGTTCCAGGCGAACAGCGGCCTGAGCAGCGGGGTCAGGGTCGACAGGAGCGCCTTCCCCGTCACGACCGTCTCCTCTAAGATCAGCCGCGTGCCGCCGCCGTGAGACTCGAGCCTCCACATCGTCTCACCGTTCAGATCCCCGCGCAGCCTGGCGGCAGCGAGACGAGGAGGCTCCTCCCGCACCGCCTCGATTTCGAAGTACAGGTGGTACGGGAGGGCCGCCTTCACGTGTACCCAAACGACCGCCCCCACACCGTTGAGGTCATTCCGGGGACGGGCCTCCACGAACTGCTTCCACCACCGGGGGTAGCCCTTCACGTCCCGGATGTGGGGCCACACCATCTCGATGGGAGCGGGCAAGTGCCAGAGATCGACAAAATGGTAGGCGTAGCGCGGGTCCACGGTCTCACCCCACTGGAAGGAGGATCACCCACATTAGGCTCTTCTCACGTTGCGCTCTTCTTGGGTAAGGTAGCGAAAAAATCGTATGCCGGCAATGTAACCGCTCCCCCCTCTACGGACCCTCGCCGGGCACATCGCGTCGCCGAGGAGAGGGAGAGGTCGCCAATGCCGGGGGGGCCGCCTCCCTGGAAGTCAGCGGGCGCAGGATGACGGCACGTGCCAAATTGCACATGCCCAGAGTACCATCCCGGGGAGGCGCCGGCGGAGCCCTCCGGGACAAGGGGGTGGCGTGGGCGGCGTCCGCTCAGCGGCCCCGCCAGGTGAGAACAGGACGACCGCCTCCCCCGGTGGAAGGTTGACGGGATGCCTAACGCAGGGTCGGCGCTGAGCGGCATCCGGGTGGTCGATCTCACGCAGTTCGAGGCTGGCACCTCATGCACTGAGACGCTGGCCTGGTTGGGAGCTGACGTGATCAAGGTGGAGCCGCCCGGTCGAGGTGAACAGGGTCGAGCTGCATCGACCGATGTCCCTGGCCTCGACTCTTACTATTTCCTGCTCCTCAACGCCAACAAGCGCTCGATCACCCTGAACCTCAAACATCCCGAGGGGCACCGCCTGTTGGGGAGGTTGATCGAGAAGGCCGACGTGTTCGTCGAGAACTTCGCCCCTGGGATCATCGAGCGTCTGGGCTTTGGGTACCATGACGTCCGCCGGATCAATCCCCGAGTCATCTACGCGCAGGTCAAGGGGTTCGCGCCCGATGGTCCCTACGGCAGCTTCCTCGCGTTCGACATGATCGCTCAGGCGGCGGGTGGCGCCATGAGCCTCACCGGTGAACCGGGGGACGCGCCCATCAAGCCGGGGCCGACGATCGGCGACACCGGGGCGGGCCTGCACTTGGCGATCGGAATCTTGGCCGCCCTCTTCCAGCGGGAACGGACGGGCCTCGGTCAGTGCGTGGAAGTGGCGATGCAGGAAGCGGTCATCAACTACTGCCGGATTTCGTTTGCCCGCCAACTGCTCACCGGCCGGGCAGCCGAGCGGTGGGGTAACCAAAGCCAACTGGGGATGACGGCGCCCAGCGGCATCTACCCTTGCCGGCCCGGCGGGCCCAACGATTACGTGTTCATCTACACCAGCCGGGCCGGCAACCAGCAGTGGGAGCGCCTGCTAACGGTGATCGGCCGCCCCGATCTGAAGGACGATCCCCGGTTCGGGGACCCGGTCCGTCGGGCCGCCCACGCGGGAGAGATCGACGCACTGATCTCGTCTTGGACCTGCCAGTACACGAAAGGCGAGGCGATGGAGCGCCTGGGCCGGGCGGGGGTGCCCGCAGGGGCGACCTTCGACACCCTGGAGTTGACCGCGGACGAGCACCTGAACCGGCGGGAGGCGATCGTCAGCGTCGATCACCCGACGAGGGGTCCGGTGAAGATGCCGGGCTGGCCGGTGAAGATGGAGCGCTCGCACGTACGGGTCGAGGCGGCGCCACTGCTCGGCCGACACAATCGGGAGGTCTACGAGGAGCTCCTCGGGCTGAGCGGTGATGAATTGGCCCGGCTGGGGGAAGCGGGAGTGATTTGAAGGAGGCTCGATGACCGGCAACGAGATCCTGGCCCGCTGCCTCAAAGACCATGGGGTGGAGGTGATCTTCTTCCTCATGGGCGGCCCGATGATCGACTGCGAGAACGCCTGCCTGGGGCAGGGGATTCGGATGATCGACGCCCGCCACGAGCAGGCAGCCGCCATGATGGCAACCGCCTACAGTCGCCTCCGGAGACGACCGGCGGTGTGCATGGCCTGCAGCGGTCCGGGCGCGACCAACCTGGTCACCGGGGTGGCCAACGCGTTTGCGGATTCGGCCCCGGTGGTCGCCATCGGCGGGTCGAGCCCGGTCTCCCAGTCGGGGATGGGAGCCTTCCAGGAGACCGACCAGGTGGCGCTCTTCCGGCCGATCACGCGCTGGGCCGATCGCTGCTACGATGCCAGACGCATCCCCGAGTTCGTGGGAACCGCCTTCCGCCATGCGTTCGGCTCCCGACCAGGACCGGCCTTCCTCGACATGCCGGGGGACGTCCTCTACCGCGTCGTTCCGGAGGATCAGGTGCGCTGGGCCCCGGCCACCACCGAGCGCCGCCGGCCGCCCGGGGACCCTCACTTGGTGCAGCGCGCCCTCGAACTCATCGCCGCCTCCGAGCGCCCGATCCTCATCAGCGGCAGCGGAGTGCTATGGGCGGAGGCTGAGCGAGAACTGCGCACCCTGGTGGAGCGGTCGAATATCCCCTTTTACACCACCCCCCAGGGGCGGGGGGTCATCCCCGAGGACCACCCGCTGTGCTTCTTGGGCGCCCGCGGCGTCGCCTGGCGTGAAGCCGATCTCATCGTGGTGCTGGGCACCCGGCAGAACTACGTCGTCGGCTACACTCGGCCGCCGCGGTGGAATTCGGAGGCGAAGCTGATCCAGGTCGACATCGACCCTGCGGAGATCGGCCGCAACCGTCACGCGGACGTTGGCATTGTGGGAGACGCGAGGGCCGTGCTCGCGCAGCTCCTAGACGCTGGCGAAGGCGCCCTCCACGGCAAGCGGCGGACAGGCTGGACCTCCTACCTGGCCGGCCAAAACGCAGAGAGGCGGGCCGAGCAGGAAAGGCGGATGTCCACCGACACGCGGCCGATCCATCCTCTCCGCCTCTGCAAGGAAGTCCGCGACTTCCTCCCCCGGGATGTCATCCTCTGCGTGGACGGACAGGAGATCCTCAACTACGCGCGGAGCGCGATTCCCTTCTACGCCCCCCACAGCCTCAACTCCGGCCCGTATGGCTGCATGGGCGTGGGCCTTCCGTTTGGGCTGGGGGCGAAGGTCGCCATGCCCGACAAGCTCGTGGTCATCCTCCATGGCGATGGGTCCTTCGGCCTCAACGCCATGGAGATGGACACCGCCCTCCGGCACCACCTGCCCGTGGTCTGTGTGATCTCGAACAACGGCGGCTGGACCGCCACGGATCGATTCAAAGTCGGCCGCGAACTCGGCTTCGTCCGTTACGACCTCATGTTTGCGGCCATCGGCTGCCATACCGAGCACGTCGAGGACCCGGGGCTCATCCGGCCGGCGTTGGAACGGGCGGCGGCCAGCGGCAAGCCGGCTGTGGTCAACGTTGTCACCGACCCCACCGCGCGGGCCCAGACCGTCCGCTTTGCTGATTACTCGACGTGAAGCTCGGTTGGGTCTCCATCGATCGCTGTATCGAACTCAGGCGTAGTCGCACGAGCGACGCAAGGATAAGAGCGCTTCCCGTGCTCCGGGCCTCGCGGCCGCACTCCCGAGACGTCAACGGGTTGCTGGATCGCACCCTGCACCCTCCGCTGAAAAAAGGGGCGAACTCCCGGGCAAAATCGTCGAAGGAACGAGGCGGTTTCCGCTGACTTTCCTCAGCCCCACCGGCGCATGCCGGCGGGCCTCCTCGGGCGTGAGCCATCAGCTCCCTCGCGCTCAGGATTCGAGACCCAAAAAGGCTCGCAGGCGACCCAGCTCCGCCTCGAGTTCGCGCTTGAAGACGCGGTCGTGCGGGGGGTGCGATCCGACGTAGCCGAACTCCGCCTTCAGCGTGCCGTTCTTTGCCGAGAGATTCCCCCAGCCAATCACGCGGTCGCGCCAAAGCAACGGCAGGGCGTAATAGCCGAGTTTGCGTTTGGGCGCCGGTGTGTAGGCTTCGAAACGGTACACCCAGCCCCACAACAGCTCGAAGCGGGCGCGGTCCCGCACCACCGGGTCGAAGGGCGCGAGCAAGTGCACCGTATCCCGCGGCGCATGGCGCGCCGCATCGTCCCCGGCCGGCCAGTACCAGTCGACGCCATCGACGCGCAGATGCGAGAGCCGGTGTTTGGCCCGCTGCACGGCGCTGTTCAACTCACCGAGCCACTGCGGCACGGCAAAGCGCAGCCTGCGCACAACGTACGACAGGCTCGCACCGGGCAGCGGCGCGTAGATGCGGACGGCCACATCGACCAGCCGGTCGATCTGCGCGCGGCGCGCGGCCGCATCGGCCGGCCCGGGCCCGTGCTGGTGTGCGGTGTAGATGCGAATGCCGCCCTCGCGCCGCGCCACACGCAGCAGGCCGCGGTAATGCATGGCGTCCAGCAGTTGGGTCGTCGCGTTCGACGAACCGCCCCAGTAGTTCCTCACCGTGCCGTGCGAGAAATGGTCGTCTACCTCGCGCGGGTGCACCGCCCCGCGTTCGCGTACGAACTCAAGCAGGAGCTGTGCCTGCTTCCGGCGCGCCGCAGGCCAGGGCCGACGGTCTTCGGCAGGGACGCGGATATCCGGGCGCGGATGCATCAGCGCGTGTATGGCGCGCGTCACGAAACCGTAGGTGACAAAGAAGTCCTCCTCAATGCCGAGCTTCGCGTAACGGCGTTCCAGGTCGCCGGCGCGGTAGTCCTTGACGCGATGGCGCAGCATCAGGTCCTGCGCGCGCGCCGGCGCACGGATGGGGTCGGCCTGTACAAAGCCCAGCCTGTATAGGGCGCGCTTCAGCGTGGTGGGCGTGAAAAGGCTATGGGCGACAGCAAAGCGTCGTAGGTCGTCGAGGGTGATCGGCATGACCAATGTTGCCCAAAGTTCGCAGCGTTATCGGGTTGTCGTAATGCTGATCTCCGTCTTCGAAATTTCCATTTTTGGTTGCCGAACCCCTTCCCCTGGTCTTTCGTCCGGCCCCTTCCCGGAGTGGCCCGCGAAAGTCCGTGCCCTCCCGGGGGCCCGTCTGCCACGAGAATCTCTCCGTGACCAACATCACACTCCCGAGGTGCGGTGGGTCATGGTCCCGTTCCCGCCGGTCACCTATGCTGGGACCATCCTAAAAAGAAAGGAGGGAGCGACAATGCGGAACACCCTGATGGCTCTGGCTCTAGGGGTAGCGATGCTTCTCCCGGCGGCAACCGCGTTTGCCGAGAGTGAAAAGGCGGGAGGCGATCACGAGACCGTCGCGACGTCAACCGTGGCCCAAGGCGACTCGATGAACCTTGGCACGGTGGCGGGGTCCGATCCAGCCCCGCAGGCGCCCTACTTCAACCTGCGGCTGGACAACCGTGAGAACTAGCCCGTAGCGCGCTGCCGGCCGTCCGGCGAAATGGCGGCTGGCGGCGCGGCTTATTGGCCGTCTCAAGGAGGGATGATCATGACAGTCACGCTGGCCCAAAAAACCTCCACGGGATCGAAGACAGAGTTCATCGACCGGCTCAACGCGCTGGCCGACCAACTCATGAAAGTGGGATGGACGGAAGAAGCCGACCGGGCCCGGGAGATCGCGAAGGAAGTCCGTGCCCTTTCCGCCGACGATCGGCCTTCCAGGGCATAAGGGAGTGGGGCCTCGGCTTCTCTTTCGCCTTCCTCATCCACATCGTCGCCCGGTCCTGCCCTGATTGGTTTCCGGAGCGCGGTTCGGACACTGAGCCCGCAACCGCCGCAGGGTTCGTTGCAGTGGGGTGGCCGGACTACTGCGCGCTTCGGCATTCATGATGAGGGCCGGTCTTTGGTGACACCGTGGTCACAAATCCGGGGGGTTTTCTCGGAACCTTAACTGCCAAGGGCCAGCGTGGCGGAGGGGGTGGGATTTGAACCCACGAGACGGTTTCCCGCCTACACGCTCTCCAGGCGTGCCGAATCGGCCACTCTCGCACCCCTCCAAGCGTAGCTCATTATAGCACCTCGGCCACGCCGCCGCCTTGAGCGCCGGTGCGACCTTACCGGCGCCACATCTCGTGGAGAAGGCCCGGGGACGCGGGGCCCCGAGCCTTCGTCCCGCACGGTCTTGCCGGTCTCTACTTGGCGCGGGACGCCGCGAGCAGCACCGCCCGCTTGGTGTACACCGAGGCAAGATGCGCCCGGAACTGCCCCGACGCGTACAGATCCCCCTGCGGATCGGCCCCGTCCGCGGCATGCCCCGCGGCTTTCGCGACCGTGGCCTCGTCCAGCGATTGGCCGGCCAGCGCCTTCTCCACCGCGGTGGCGCGGTAGGCCTTTCCCGCCACCCCGGTGATCCCGATCGCGGCCCGCTGGCACTTCCCGCCGCTCACGGTCACGACGGCCGCGACCCCCACCACCGCGTAGCCGCTCGCGGGGTGTGGGTGTTTCTGGTAGGCGCTCCCCGTCCCGCGGGCCAGCACCGGGACGTGCAGTGCGGTGATCAGCTCGTTGGGCTTGAGCGACGTGGTGAGCATGTCTACGAAGAATTCCCCCGCCGAGATCGTCCGCGAGCCCGTGGGCCCCGTCGCCACGATCTCCGCATCCAGCGCCAGGAGCGCCGCCGGATAGTCCGCCGCGGGGTCGGCGTGCGCCGCCGCCCCACCGATCGTCCCCCGATTCCGCACCTGCATGTCACCGATCACCGCGGCGGCTTCGGAGAGGAGGGGACACTTCTCCACGAGGAGGGCGTTGTGCTCAACCGCATCGTGGGTGGTCAGCGCGCCGATCGTGATCTTCTGCCCCTCGGCCGTGATCCCGTCCAAGCCGCTGATCCGACCGATATCGACGATCACCTTGGGCTGGGCGAGCCGCAGCTTCATGATGGGGAGGAGACTGTGGCCGCCGGCGAGGACTTTCGCGTCGTCCCCGTGCTTCTCCAGCAGCCCGATCGCCTCTTTGACCGATTGGGGTGCGAAGTACTCGAACACTGCAGGGATCATCGTGCCCTCACCTCCCGATGCTGGCCGTGAATGGCGTTCCAGATCCGCTCCGGTGTCAGCGGCATATCGAGGTGCGTGATGCCGTAGGGGCGCAAGGCGTCCATGACGGCGTTGACGATCGCCGGCGTGCTGGCAATGGTGCCGGTCTCCCCCACCCCCTTCACCCCCAACGGGTTGTGCGGCGAGGGGGTCTCCGTGCGCGCCGTCGCAAAAGTGGGAAACATGTGCGCTTTCGGCACCGCGTAGTCCGCCATCGTACCGGTGAGGAGTTGGCCGTCGGGGCCGTACGCGGCGCCCTCGCACAGCGCTTGGGCGATCCCCTGGACGAGCCCCCCGTGCACCTGCCCGTCCACGATCAGGGGGTTGATCACCCGGCCGCAGTCGTCGACGGCGACGTACTGCTTGAGGTCGACCTGGCCGGTCTCCGCATCAACCTCGACGACCGCAACGTGCGCGCCGAAGGGAAACGTGAAGTTCGAGGGGTCGAAAAACGCGGACGCCTCGAGCGATGGCTCGACGCCCTCCGGGAGGTTCCACGCCAAGTACGCCTGCAGCGTGACTTCCTGGATGGTCTTGACCCGGTCGGGGCTGCCCCGCACGTGGAACCGCCCCTGGTCGAAGACGACGTCCTTCTCCGCGGCCTCGAGCATGTGGGCGGCGATCTTCGTGGCCTTCTCCAGGACCCGCCGGGCAGCGAGCACGAGCGCCGCGCCGCCGACGACGGTGGTCCGGCTGCCGTAGGTCCCCCATCCCATCGGGATCGAGGCGGTGTCGCCGTGCACGACCTCGATATCCTCGATCGGCAGCCCCAACTCGTCGGCGACGATCTGTGCGAAGGTCGTTTCCTCTCCCTGCCCGTGCGGGGAGGCGCCGGTGAAGGCGGTCGCCTTTCCCGTGGGATGCATTCGGACCACCGCGCTCTCCCACAGCCCGCCTTGGAACCCGACCGCCCCGGCCACCTTCGAAGGGCCGAGCCCGCAGATCTCCACGTACGTGCTGAGCCCGACGCCCAGGTGCTTGCCCGCCTTGGCACCCCGCTTCTGCTCCTCGCGCAGCCTCGGGTACTCGGCCATCTGCAGGGCTCGATCGAGCGCCGGGCCGTAGTTCCCGCTGTCGTAGGACAGCCCCTCGGCGGTCGTGTACGGGAACTTGCCGGCGGGGATGAAGTTCTTGCGGCGGATCTCGACGGGGTCCATGTTCAGCTTGGCCGCGACCAGGTCCACCACTCGCTCGATCAGATAGGTGGCTTCGGGCCGGCCGGCCCCGCGGTAGGCGTCGACCGGGGTCGTGTTCGTGAAGACCCCATGGACGACATAGTCGATGTTCGGGATCGTATAGCAGCCGGTGAGCATCAGCCCGTGCAGGATCGTCGGCACCCCCGGAGCGGCGGTGGAGAGGTACGCGCCGAGGTTGGCCCACGTCTTCCCGCGAAGCGCGGTGATCGCGCCATCGCGGGTTGCCGCGATTTCCAGATCGGTGATGTGGTCGCGGCCGTGGATCGTGCTCGTGTAGTTTTCCCGGCGGTCCTCGGTCCACTTCACCGGCCGCCCGGTCGCGCGCGCACAAAAGGCGACGATCGCCTCGTCGGCATAGAACGGGATCTTGCTGCCAAACCCACCGCCGACTTCCGGCGCGATGATCCTGACCTTGTGTTCCGGGATCCCGGTGACGACCGACATGAGGAACCGGGCGATGTGCGGGTTCTGGGTCGTGTAGGTGACGGTGAGCTCGCCCGAGCCGCTGTTGTAGTGGGCGACGACGGCCCGCGTCTCCATCGCGTTGGGGATCAGCCGCTGATTGACGAAGCGCTGGGCCAGGACGATCCCGTCGCGCTCCGCGGCCTTGAACGCCGCCGCCGTCGCGTCGGCGTTCCCGAGCACCCACTTGAACGCGAGGTTGTTCGGAACCTCCGGATGGATCTGCGGCGCCCCCCGCTCCATCGCCTTCTGTTGATCGACCACCGCGGGCAGCGGGTCGTACTCGACGCGGACCAGGGCCGCGGCGTCCCGCGCGGTGTACCCGTCCTCCGCCACGACCACCGCCACCCCGTCCCCCACGTACCGGACGACGTCCACGGCCAGGGCGGGATGCGGCGGAGTCTTGAGATCGGAGTTGGGGATCAACCAGGCCGTGGGGATCGGGTTGATCTTCCCCTGGAGATCCTTGCCGGTGAACGCGGCGATCACCCCCGGGTGTCGGCGCGCCGCCTCAACGTCAATCCGCCTGATTCGCGCGTGGGCGTGCGAACTCCGGATGATCGCGGCGTGCGCGAGCCCCGCAGGATGGAGGTCGTCGGTGTACGTGGCCGTGCCCGTGATCAACCGGGGGTCCTCCCGGCGCTTGATCTTGGCTCCGAACAGCTTGCTGACGGCCATGGGCTCCCCTCCTCCGCTACCGTGACGCCGTTCGGCCGGCGCCAGCGCGCATCTTGCGGGCCGCGTGCTGAACGGAATTGACGATGTGCTGGTACCCCGTGCACCGGCAGAGGTTCCCCTCGATCCCCAGCCGGATCTGCTCCTCCGTGGGGTCGGGGTTGCGCTGCAGCAGGTCGAACACGGTCATCATCATTCCGGGGGTGCAGAACCCGCACTGGAGCCCGTGCTCCTCCCAAAACCCCTCCTGGATCGGGTGAAGCTTGTCGTCCGTCGCCAGGCCCTCGACGGTCCGAATCGACGCGCCGTCGGCCTGAACCGCGAGCACCGTGCAGGACTTGACCGCCTTCCCGTGCATCAGGATCGTGCACGCCCCGCAGTTACTGGTGTCGCAGCCAACGTGGGTGCCGGTGAGTCCCAGCACGTCCCGAATGTAGTGCACGAGCAGCAGCCGCGGCTCAACCTCGTGCGTGTGGACCTTCCCGTTCACGGTCACCTTGACAGCCCGCTTCACCGTCTGTCCCCCTTTCGTCTCGCACTGCCCCACAAACCCGAACGCCGGCCGCTGATGATCCCGCGGCCGGCGGCCACTCGCAGACGGGTCCCTTGGTGGTGGCGGCAACACATCCTCAGGCTGCCTGGTCGGCGATCGCGCACGGTCATCCGCACCCAAAGAGGCATGACACCGACCGGCAGGCCGGGAACGCTGTTGCTCGGTTGAGGCTGCGGTAGCTGGGGCCGGCGTCGGGGAGCCTCGTGTGCATGCATTATAGCGAGCCGTCTCGCGGCGAAGCAAGGGTTTGTTGCGGGGCTCACCACGCCATGCTAGCATGAGCCCTGCCGGAGACGCGTCCGAGGCGATCCGCACCGAGCGTGTGTTTGCGATCATCGGTGCGGCGCCGCTGTGCGTGCCGGGGACGCGAGCGAATATGGAGGGGGCTTTCCAGCTCCTCATCAGCGGGGCGCTGACCGGCGCTGAATACGCGCTGGCAGCGGTGGGAATGGCGCTGATCTTCCGCGTCGGCCGCGGGATCAATCTGGCCCACGGCGCCTTCGTTGCGCTCGGGGCCTACATCGCCTATCAGACCAGTCTGTCCGGCCTTCCCGCGCTCGCCGGGGCGGGGCCGGCCGCCGCGGGCGGCCTGCTGCTCGGAGGCGCGGTGGAACGGGTCCTGATGCGCCGCGTGCGGGGAGACCTGCTCGCTCAGGCGGTGGTGCTCCTGGCGCTGGCGGTCCTGGCGGAGGGGGGATTCCTTCTCGTCGTGGGGGACTCCCCCCACTCGGTCCCGCTCCGCCTGGCGCCGCTTCTCCTCGGGCGAATCGTCATCAACACGGAGCAGGCGATCGCCGTGGTGATCACCGCGGCGATTCTGGGAGCCATGGCCCTGGGCATCCGCACCCGGCCGGGGTTGGCGCTGCGGGCCGTGATCGCCAACCCGGAGATCGCCGCGCTCTCCGGCATCGATGTGGGACGCGTCCGCACGATCACGTTCGCCGCGGCATGCGCGATGGGGGCCGCCGCCGGCGCGTTCCTCTCGCCGCTGTTCACCATCTCCCCGACGATGGGGAGGGGACCGCTCGCGCTGACGCTGGCCATGATTCTCGTCGGAGGGGTGGGCCGGATCCGGGGGATCCTCGCGGCGAGCCTGGGGATCGGCGTCGCCTCCGCGGTCGTCGGTTTCTACCTGGCGCCGGCATGGTCCAATGTCCTGGGCTTGCTCCTCGTCGCGGCCGCAATCATCTCCCGCCCCCTGGACGCGCCAGGCGGGCGCCGCCGGTGATGCGCCCGGGGAGCGTACGCTGGCGGACGGCGTGGTGCCTCCTGCCCCTCGGAATTGCATTTGTCGCCCGGGATCACTTCACGCTCTCGATCCTGGCGATGGCCAGCACCCAGGCGCTCTACGTGGTGAGCTGGGACATCCTCGGCGGCCTCAGCGGCCAGATCAGCCTCGGCCATGCCCTGCCGTTTGGGTGCGGGGCGTACGCGACGGCGCTCGTATCGGGGTGGGGCCTCCTCCCGCCCGCCGCGGCGGTCGCCGTCGGCGCGGTACCCGGGATCGCCGCCGGCGCGCTGCAAGGAGCGCTCGGCGCCCGCCTCCCCCGGATCGGGCTGGCGATCCTGACGCTGGCGATGGCCGAGTGCGCACACGAGATCGCCGGGATGCTGCAGATCCCCGGCCCGGGAGGACTCGTCGTCGGCGAGGAGGCCGGGGTCACCGCGATCGTGTTCCCTGCCGACGAAACCGCGGCGGCGCGGCTGGCGGCGGCGGCGCTTGCGGTCGTCGCGATCGGCCTCCTCTGGATGGCGGGCTC
>DATEHM010000181.1:0-13942 GCA_035279545.1 bacterium
TGTGGGGGGGGGGGGGTGGCCCCGCTTCCGCCAGATCGACCTCCCGTACCTCAGGCCGCTGCTGCTCCTGGTCTCGGTCTTTCGCCTCACCGACACCCTGCGGGTGTTCGACCACATCCAGGTGCTGACGATGGGCGGGCCCGGCGCGGCGACGGAGTTCCTGAGCTTGTATCTCTACAAGATCGCGTTCAAGTTCAGCAACCTGAACTACGCCTCGGCCCTCGCCATTTACGTCGTGCTGGTCGTCTCGATCATCTTCGCGCTCTTCGGCCGCTACCTGTCGGAGGAGGTGGCCTGATGGCGGGTCGGCGCTCGCCGTGGCGCCTGGTGGTCCTGCTGACGCTGGGGGGGCTCGCGCTCGTCTACCTCTTCCCGTTCGCCTGGATGCTCTCCACCTCGTTGAAGCCGACCCCGGAGCTCTATACGCAGCCGCCGACGCTGGTGCCGGTGCATCCCAGCCTGGGGGCGTATCGCGAGGCGCTCTTCGTCGCCGGAAACTGGGTGCTGCTCCGGAACAGCCTGGTGGTCTGCCTGGCCACGGTCGTCCTTACGCTGGCCCTCGCGCTGCTGATCGCGTATCCGCTGACCCGGCTGCCGGTGCCGGCGGCGTTCCGGCGCGGGCTGCTCTCGTGGCTGCTCAGCCTGCGCTTCCTGCCCTCGATGGTCGTGGTCATCCCGATCTTCGCGACGATCCGGCAGCTGGGGCTGTACGACCGCCTGCTTGCCCTGATCCTCATCTACGCGGCGTTCTCGCTGCCGTTTGCGGTGTGGATGCTCAAGGGGTTTCTCTCGGAGATCCCGCCGGAGGTCGAGGAGGCCGCGCTGGCGGACGGGGCCAGCCGCTGGCGGGCGTTCTTCCAGATCCTGCTGCCGATGCTCTCGCCCGGGCTGCTGGCGGCGTCGGTGATCACGTTCGCGCTGGCTTGGAGCGAGTTTCTCTACGCGCTCATCCTGACGGCGACGCCGCGCTCGCAGACCTTCTCCATCGCGGTGTGGAGCTTCGTCACCGAGTTCGAGATCATCTGGAACCAGATGGCGGCGGTGGGGGTGATTTCGGCGCTGGTGCCGGTGACCTTGCTCCTGCTGGCCCGGAAATACGTCATCTCCGCGCTGACGTTCGGCGCCGTGCGCGAGAAAGCGTAGCCCCCCGTCGGCGTGCCCGCCCGGGGTCAGGTCGCGGCGCCGGCTCCCGCGTGCCGCTCCGCTTCGTGACACGCCACCAGGTGACCGGGTCCGAGCTCCCGGAGCGACGGCGCCTCGTCGAGGCAGCGGTCCACCTTCCAGGGGCACCGCGGATGGAACCGGCAGCCGCGGGGGATCCGCACCGCGCTCGACGGTTCGCCCTCGATCTCGATCAGCTCGCGCGGCTGCTCATCCACTTCCGGGATGGCGGAGAGCAGGGCCAGTGTGTACGGATGCAGGGGGCGGCTGAACAGCGCGGCGCTGGGCGCCTGCTCCACGATCTTTCCGAGGTACATCACCGCCACTTCGTCGCTCAGGTAGCGGACGACGCGCAGGTCGTGCGAGATGAAGATCATCGTCAGCCCGAGCGACGCCCGGAGATCGAGCAGCAGGTGCAGGATCTGCGCCTGGATGGAGACGTCGAGGGCGGAGACGGGTTCGTCGGCCACCAGCAGCTCCGGGCCGACGGCGAGGGCGCGCGCGATGCTGATCCGCTGGCGCTGGCCGCCGGAGAACTCCCCCGGGTACTTGTGGGCGTCCAGCGGGCTGAGGCCCACCTGGGTGAGGAGCCCCACCACCCGGGCGGGGCGGTCGGCGGGCGAGCCGATCCCGTGAACCGCCAGCACCTCCGTCAGCGCGTCGCCGACCCGCTGCCGCGGATCGAGCGACGAATACGGGTCCTGCAGCACGACCTGTATGCGCTTCCGGTACGGGGCCAGGCCGCGCTCGTCGAGCCGGGCGAGATCGACGTCGCCGAACCACACGGCGCCGCCGTCGGGCTGGTACAGCCGCAGGAGGCAGCGGCCGAGCGTGCTCTTGCCGCATCCGGACTCGCCCACCAGGCCGAGCGTCGCCCCGCGGGCGAGGTCAAACGAGACCCCGTCCACCGCGCGCACCTGGTCCGGCGGCCGGCGGCGCAGGGCGTCGACGAGCGTGAGCGGCAGCGGGAAGTGCTTGACGAGATCGCGGACCCGCAGGAGCGGCTCAGGCAACCGCGGCCCCTCCCATCTGCTCCGCCTTGAGGCAGCGGCTCAGGCGCCCGGGCTCCACCTCGCGGAGGAGGATCTCCCCCCGCCGGCACTCGGCCGAGGCGAGCGGGCAGCGGGGCGCGAACGTGCACCCCTCGCCCAGGCCGATCAGGTCCGGCGGGGTGCCGGCGATGGGCACCAGCGGCCGGCGGCGGTCCGCGCTGGGGACCGACCCGATCAGCCCCGCGGTGTAGGGGTGCAGCGGACGCGCAAACAGGTCGGCGGTGGGCGCCAGCTCCACGATCTGGCCGGCGTACATCACCGCGACCCGGTGCACGACCCGCCGGACGATGCCCAGGTCGTGCGTCACGAGCACGAGCGCCATCGACAGCTGCCGCTGCAGCGCGGCGAGGAGGCGCAGGATCTGGGCCTGGATCGTGACGTCGAGCGCGGTCGTGGGCTCGTCGGCCAGCAGCACGGTCGGCCGGCGCGCCAGGACGACGGCGAGCATCACGCGCTGCCGCTGTCCCCCCGAGAGCTGGTGGGGGTAGGCGCGGAGCCGACGCTCCGCGTCGGCGATGCCCACCTGGCGCAGTAGCGTCACGATCCGCCGCCGCCGCTCGGCGGGGGCGCGGGGGGCGTCGGTGAGCACCTCCCCGATCTGCCGCTCGATCGTCAGCACGGGGTTGAGGGCGGTCATGGGATCCTGGAACACCATGGCGATCCCTCGTCCCCGGATCCGCTCGAGGTCCCGCTCGCGCAGCCGGAGGAGGTCGCGCCCCTGGAAGTGGACGGCGCCGCTCCTGATCCGCGCCGGCGGGTGGAGCAGGCGCAGGATCGATCGGCAGGTCATCGTCTTCCCCGACCCCGACTCGCCGACCAGGGCGAAGGTCTCCCCGGGGAGCACCTCAAAGCTCACGCCGCGCACGGCTTCCACGATCCCGCGGCGGGTGGGGATCTCGACCCGCAGGCCCTCGACGGCGAGAACCGGTCCGGTCACTGGCCGCGGACGCGCAGCAGATCGGCGAGGCCGTCGCCCACCAGGATGAACGCGATGCCGGCGAACATGCAGGCCAACCCCGGCATGGCGGCGATCCACCAGCCGGTGTACAGGAAGGTGCGCCCCTGCGCGATCATCAGCCCCCACTCCGGGGCGGGCGGGCGAACGCCCAGCCCCAGGAAGCCCAGGGTCGATACCGTGAGGATGATCAGCACGATGTCCGAGGCGAGGTACGTCACCGCGGGCGCGATCGCGTTCGGCAGGATGTGGCGGAGGATGATCCGCCACCGGTTGAAGCCGAGCGCGCGCAGCGCCGCCACGTACTCCAAGTTTTTCTCCCGCAGCACCTCGGCGCGGACGAGCCGGGCGAAGACGATCCACTCCACGACGCCGATGGCGATGAGGATGTTCGTCTCCCCGGGCCCCAGGAACGCCACGATCGCGATCACCAGCACCAGGAACGGGATCGCGGTGATCACGTCCACGGTGCGCATCACCGCCACGTCCGTCCAGCCGCCCAGGTAGCCCGCCACCGCTCCCGCCAGCGCCCCGAAGACGAACGGGAAGATCACCGCGAGCACGCCGATGCGCAGGTCGATCGCCGCCCCGTACAGGACCCGGGTGAAGACGTCCCGGCCGTAGTTGTCGGTGCCGAACGGGTGCGCCGCGGAGGGGGGGAGCAGCATGGCGTTCAGGTCCTGCGCCTCCGGGCTGGCGGGCACCAGCACCGGGGCGAGCGTGGTCCCCCCGAGCAGCACCAGGAGCATCAGCCCCCCGGCGAGGATCCCGAGGGGCAGCGGCAGGCGGATCGGCCGGGCGGCGCGTAGCGCCCCCGCCAGCGTGCTCACCGTCGGGTCCCGCTCATCCCATCCGGACCCGCGGGTCGAACAGCGGGTAGAGGAGGTCCGTGGCCAGGTTGATCAGCATCGCGCCAAAGGCGAACATCAGGGTCAGCGTCTGCACGACCACGTAGTCGCGCGCGCCGATCGATTCCACCATCCACGAGCCGAGGCCGGGGATGGCAAACACCGTCTCGATCACCACGGACCCGCCGATGGCGTAGGACATGCGCACCCCGATCAGGGTGACGACGGGCAGGAGGGCCGCGCGGAAGACGTGCCGGAACAGCACCACGCGGCCCCGCAGCCCCTTGGCCCGGGCGAAGTCGACGTAGGTCGTCGTCACCACGTCGATCAGCGACGATCGCAGATTCCGGCTCAGCACCGCCGCGAAGGCGTACGACAGCGTGAACGCCGGGAGGAAGAGGTGCCGCAGGTGGTCCCCAAACCCCTGGCCGTATCCCTCGGCCGGGAACCACCGCAGCTTCAGGGCGAACGCGATCAGGAAGAGGATGCCGATCCAAAACGCCGGCGACGCCAGCGGCACCGCCATTAGCGCGCGGATCACCTGGTCCGGCCAGCGGTTCCGGGTGAGCGCGGCGAGGAGCGCGAGCGGGACGGCGACGAGCACGGACAGGATGAGGCTGTAGACGATTAGGAAAAACGTCACCGGCATCCGACGGCTCAGCAATTCGGTGACCGGCGATTGGTAGCGCAGCGACTCGCCAAGGTTCCCCGTCGCCAGGTTACGCATGTAGAACGCGTACTGCTCCCAGAGCGGCCGGTCCAGGCCCCACTGGTGGCGCAGCGCGGTGACCGAGGCGTCGGTGGCCCGGTCCCCCAGGATCGCCGAGGCGGGGTCGCCGGGGAGCAGCTTGATCAGCAGGAAGATCAGGATGGTGACCAGAAACGCGATCGGCACCGTCTGCCCGATCCGCCCGAGCGCGTACCGCAGCATCCGGCCGCTCCCCGCCGCGTGATTTCCCGAGTTCTGCCTAGGCCTCTACTGGGCCACGGCCACGTCCTTGAAGATCCAGGGCCCCGTCGCCAGCTGGACGAAGCCAGACACTTTCTTGTTGAGCGCGATGGTGTAGGGGGCGTAGTAGAGCCACACCAGCGGCGCGTCCGTGATCGCGAGTTCCTGCATCTGATAGTAGATCTGGCGCCGCTTGTTGAGATCCAGCTCCCGCACGCCCTTGTTGATGAGGGCGTCCATCGCCTCCGACTTGTACCCGGTGTGGTACGACTTGGCCGTGACGTAGTCGAACTCGTAGGACGCCAGCTCGGACGGGTCGGGCACGTCGTTGGTCCACCCGCTCACGTCCACCTGATAGTCGAGCGCGCGCATCCGCTGGGTCGCCGTCGCCCGGTCGAGCGGCTCGATCTGCAGGTTCACGCCGATCTTCGCCCACATCGCCTTGAGCAGGGTGGTCGCCGTCTCCGCGTCTGTGTTTCCGGACCAGATGATCGCCTTCAGCGTGATGGGGGTGGGCACGCCCGACTCCTGCAGTAGCTGCTTCGCCTTGGTCAAGTCCAGCGTGTACGCCTTGAGCTGCTTGTCGAAGAAGGGGGTGGTGATCGGCAAGAACGACGTCGCCGGGGCGCAGGCGCCGTAGCAGACGGCTTTGACGATGGCGTCCCGGTCGGTGGCGTAGGAGAGCGCCTGCCGCACCTTTACGTTGTTGAGCGGCGCCGCGGTGACGTTGAGCAGGACGTGGCTCACGGCGGTGGAGGGGTTCAGCTGCACGTCGATCCGGGGATCCCGCCGCAGGGTGGAGAGCAGCGAGAACGGCGGGTAGTCCACCCCGTCCACGTCCCCCGACTGCAGGGCGATGACGCGGTTGTTGTCGTCGGGGATGTAGCGGATGTGCAGCTCCGGCGTCCGCGGCCGCCCCTTCACGTAGTAGTAGGGGTTGGCCTTCATCACCAGCTCCTCGCCCTTCTTCCAATCCGTGAGCATGAAGGGCCCCGAGCCGACGGGCTTCGTGGAGATCTGCTCATGGCTCGCCGATTTGAAGACCTTCTCCGAGAGGATGGCGTTGGAGAACAGCGACACGTCGGAGAGGAAGGGGGCAAACGGTTCCTTGAGCGTGAAAACCACCGTGTGCGCGTCCGGCGCCGTGATCGACTGGACGGACTCCAGAGCCCACTTCCACGGGCCGTCCATGTCGTGCGCGCGCTGGAGCGACCAGACCGCGTCGGCGGAGGTCACCGGATCGCCGGTGGAAAACCGCGCGTCCGGACGCAGGGTGAACGTCCACGTCTTGCCGTCCGGCGAGACGGTCCACTTCGTGGCGAGGTCCGGCACGAACCCGTCGCCTTTGACGTTGATCGCGACGAGTTCCTGGTAGATTTGCATGTACGCCCAGATGTTGGGGTTCGCGTCCTGGGTCACGGGATCGAGGTCCTCCGCGGCCCGGTTGACGCCGAAGTTGATCACCCGCTTCAGCCCGGCCGCGCCGGTCGGGGAGAACAGGCCGAGCACCAGCCCGGCCGCGGTCACGAGAGCGATAAGGATTCGCACGCGCATTCCCCTCCTCTGCCGAGATTCGACTGCACTCCGGGATACGACCCGGGCGGTTCGTCACCCTGCGTGGCGCCTCTATGGCGTCTGGGATGCCCGCGCCACCCATGGGTTGCGGGCGTTGCGCAGAGGGGCCGCGAGGACGCGACGGCAGAACCCGATCGCGGGGCCCTCCCCGCCGGGGTTTCCATGGAGGGGTCCTGACCACCTCCCTAATTGGGTGATTTCTATAGTAGCAGCTACTGTCCTGAGCCAAAAATTCGCAGACAAAATCTGGCGATGCTCGGCCGCCTGGAGCTCTTGATCTTCGATGAGCTCGGCTATCTCCCGATGGATCCGCGGCGCGCGAATCTCTTCTTTCAGTTCGGTACGGCTCCCCCTGCGGGGTCAGGAGAGGAGCACCTCCAGATCTTCACGGCGCAGCGCCCGGACGAGGCCGTTGTCGGCGGTGATGATCGCGTCCGCGAGTTCGCGCTTGGTCTGCTGGAGGGCAAGGACTTTCTCCTCCACCGTGTCACGCGCAATGAGACGATAGGCGAAGACCGGCCGGGTCTGGCCGATCCGGTGCGTGCGGTCGATTGCCTGAGCCTCGGCAGCCGGGTTCCACCAGGGGTCCAGCAGGAAGACATAGTCGGCTGCGGTGAGGTTCAGGCCGAGGCCACCCGCCTTGAGACTCACCAGGAACAGCCGGCAATCCACGTCCTCTTCGAAGCGCCGCACGCGCGCTGCGCGGTCGCGCGTGCGACCATCCAGGTACTCGTACGGCACGCCGCTGCGGTCGAGCCGGTCCCGCACGATCCCAAGCAGGGTCGTGAACTGCGAAAAGACGAGCGCCTTGTGTCCCTCCTCGATCACCTCGGTGAGCCGCGGCAGCAGCACGTCCAGCTTGGCGCTCGGTTCGTCCTGCCGCGACCGATCGATCAGCCCAGGGTGGCAGGCGGCCTGGCGCAGGCGTAACAGCGCCTCCAACACCACGAACATGGTTCGGTTGACCCCCTCCCGCTCGACGCGGCGGAGAAGCGTCCGCCGGTAGTGCTCCCGGAGCTCGTCGTACACGTCGCGTTGCCGTTGTTCGAGCTCGCAGTAGAGGGTCTGTTCGTGTTTGGGGGGCAGCTCCCGCAGGACCTGTCCCTTGGTGCGGCGCAGGATGAACGGTCGGAGGGCACGGCCGAGGAATTCCCGCGTCTCGGCGGAGGGGGTGCGCCCTTCGACGCCGCAGAGACGGAGCGCCGGAGCCGCGCCGAGCATGCCGGGATTCAGGAACGCAAACAGGCTCCACAGCTCGCCGAGGTGGTTCTCGACCGGCGTTCCACTGAGCGCCAGCCGGTGGGCACTGCGCAGAAGCCGCACGGCCTTGGCCGTGTGGGTCCCTGCATTCTTGATCGCCTGCGACTCGTCCAAGACAACATAGTCGAACTCGATGCCGGTGAACTCCGCAATGTCCCGGAGCAGCGTTCCGTAGGTGGTCAGGACGACATCGTACTCGCGGAAGTGCTCGCCCGGGCTACCCCGGCCGAGACCAGTATGATCGAGCACCCGCAGGGTGGGGGTGAACCGTGCGGCTTCCTGCTTCCAGTTGAACACGAGCGATCTCGGAACGACGACGAGCGACGGCCGCGGGGCCCGGCCGCACCACTCGGCGAGCAGCGCCAGCACCTGTACGGTCTTGCCGAGCCCCATGTCGTCAGCGAGGCAGCCGCCGAAGCCGAACCGCCGAAGAAACTGCAGCCAGCCGAGGCCTTCCCCCTGGTAGCCGCGCAGCACGCCCACGAAGCCGGAAGGCGGGTCGGCCGGTGCAATGCCGCTGAATCGGCGCACTTCGTCTCGCGCCCGTGCGAACGCGTCGTCCCAGGTCGCCTCAGGCTGAGAGGCCAGGAGTGCGTCCAGCACGCCGACCTGGCTGCGGGCAAACCGAAGGTGACCGTTTTTGGGCACCCCCATTCCCGAGAGCAGGCCGTACTTCGCCAGCCACGCCTCGGGCAGGACCCCGTAGGTCCCGTCGCCCAACCGGACGAGCGATTCGCCCCGCCGCAGGGCGGCGAGCACCGCCGGCAGGGGAGCCGTGAGGTCGCCAAACTCCACCGCACCGTGGAGCTCGAACCAGTCGATGCCGGAGGTAACCTCGATGCGAAAGTCGCCGGGGTGGCGATAGACGCGGCCCTCCGCCTCGACGTGCCAGCCCTCGCGGACGAGCTCCCGAATAGCACGGGGGAGCCGGCCGGGTGCAAGTTCCAGTGTCGTCCCGTCGCCGTCGTGATGGGTGGAGCCACCGCTTCGAGGCCGAAAGCCGAGCTGGTGCAGGCGTGACATCTTCTCTTGCTCCACCACGGGATCGCGCAGAATGAGGAGGCGGTCCCGCGGGCGGAAGACGCCGCGACTCCGATCGTCGGCCCCGATGGTGGTTCCGTTGTAGTCGAACGACACCTCGCCTCTCAGACGCCCGCCCGCACAGTCGCGGGACGGCGCGCGAATGAACAGGCGCGGCACCGGCGCGCCGGCGACTTCTTCGAACCGAAGCTCTTCCGGCAGCGTGAGCCTGGGGAGTCCCGGCAGCCGCAGCAGCGCCTCCAACAAGGCGTCCGCTTGGCTGGGCCGCACCGTGATCAGGCCACCTCGATGAAGCTGCGCGATCCACGCGAACGCCCCGAAGTGTTCCAGCCGCCCGCAACGACCATTGTGGAATACAAACCCGCTCGGCAGGAGCAGGCTGGGATCAGCGAGCGGCAATCGCTCCTGGTCGCGCCGTAGCGCGCCTGCAATCACGTACGCCGCGGCGGTAGGCGCCCACTCTACCTCCAGGTGGAATCTCCACGGCGGCCCGTCGTCCCACTGGACCTCTATCTCGTCGGCTGGCGGATTCGGCAGCGGCCGCCGCCACCTGGATGGCCCGTCGCCATGCGGGGCGCGCAGCCGGAGCCGACCCGTACGGCACAGGAGCGGAATCAGTGTATCCTGCAACGCCGCCGAAACGGTGTAAAGGGGCGGCGCGACGGCTCGGGGGGCCCAGAAGGAATACGGCCCATAGCCGTGGCCGTTCGTGGCGCCGCTCAGAAGAGCCAGGATCCGCCGGTCGGAGGGGTCGGGAAGATTGTCCGGCCGCCCACCCAGACTCGGGCAGGACATCAGCGTCTGCCACTCGCCATTTGCTTTCCGCCGCCGGCTCGCGACTTGCAGTGAAAGTGTGCCGTCCTCGCGCACAGATGAGGCATCGATGACGTAGAGGACCTCCCGCCCCGGCGGCCACGCCTTCACGGGAGATGCCTCTGCCTGCATCGCACGCTCCACCGTCGCCAGCCACCGCCGCCATGACCCGGTGGACGACTTGCGAGGCATTAGAGCGCGCCGCAGCGCGCGCGGCGTGTTCCAGGCCTCCGCTTGGCCGCGTCCTGCCGCGGGGGACGGCGTGTCGGTCCCGGACTCCTGCCACCCATTCCGATGATCGCCGTCAACACGCGCTGCGGGGTTGGGTTCCTCGATCCAGGCCAGACCGGCGGCCACGCAATGCTTGCAGAAAATCCCGTCCTCGCCGAGGGGGCACGTGCAGTCATGCCCGACCTCGCCTCGCTCGGTCCAGAGTCTGACCCGATAACCGCGAGTTCCCCGAACCGCGGCGAGGACGGTCCCTGCCTCTTCGCTGATGGCGTGGACCCGGCCGCCCGACCAGTACGCCCGCCCGCGCTGGAACGAAGCCGCCCCGGCGATTTCACGAAGGCGCTGCCAGGTCAGGATCCGCGCAAGGTCGTGAACAACCCGAGTGCCGAGCGCTCTGCCGATGTGATCCGCCGTGGCCCTTCCTCCTCTTTCGGTAAGGCAGGCAAACATATGTTCGCCAGACGGTGGCCGTCCTCCTCTAGTAAATTCGCCACAAACCTCGCCGTGCGCCCCTTGGAGAAAGGAGATTGAGCCAGTGCAGCGGTATCGCACAGTGATTACAGATGTGGATAACCGATCTACGACATTTCCTCGACACCGACGGCGCTTTCCCGGAGGGACGGGCCGGGAAAATAGGTGCTTACCTCAGCGAGATCGTGCAGGCCGCCACATCCCAGGCGGTAGGGGCCTGGGGTCTGTCGGAAACCCGATGCCGGCGCCGTCCGGCGCACAGGCGATGCACGGGATGGATAGGGGTGCGCCTGAGGGACGCGCCGCCTGTCGTCGATTGGGAGTGCTCCAGATGCGGCGACGCCGGCATCATCTCCGGCTGGGAGGGTACCCGCTGGGATCTCCGTCCAGGAGGACGGGGTCAGCTCATGTAGATGGAGGACCTTGTTCGATGACGTTACGCCCGCGGCGTCGCGCGGGGCCGGACGTACGCCCACGCCGGCCGCGCGCACGACCTCGAGATCGTCGCGGGCACAGTCTCGGCGCGTGTCACCGGCTCGCGGCCGACCTGCGTCGTGTCGGCATTGACGGCGGGCAGCGGGAAGACAGTAAGAGCGAACCTCAGCGCCTTTGACGCTATTGACCCCAGGGTGGGTTTTCGGTTGAAATCTCGTACACTCACGCCCGTGCCCGTTTTGCCGATCTGCTCGACCGTGCAGTCGAGAATCGCGAGACGCTGATCATCACTCGTCATGGCGCGCCCAGCGCTGCCCTGATTTCCGCGGCCGAACTCAAGAGTCTCGAAGAGACCGCGCACTTGTTGCGGTCACCGGCCAATGCCCGTCGCCTACTCAAGGCGTTGCACCGTGCCCTCAAAGGTCGCCCACGGCCACAATCCGTCGCGTCCCTGCGGCGCGAGGTGAGGGTTGGCCGGCGCGGGTAAGTCCGGAGAGCCTGCGAGTGCTGCCCGGTCTGCGCGCCGTCGCGAAACAGTCTTCCCCCCGGAGTTCCGCGAGGATCTCCGCGACTGGGTTCAGACCGATCGGTCGGTAGCGCTTCGCGTTTTCGATCTTATCGAGGCGGTCGTCCGAGAACCGTTGATTGGCATTGGCAAGCCCGAGCCCCTAAAATATCTGGGGCCGGGTATCTGGTCGAGGCGGATTACGCAGGAGCATCGGCTGGTCTATCTTGTTCGTGAGGGGCGGATCGACTGTCTTCAGGCGCGGTACCATTACTCATGATTGCGCGGCAGCCGGCGCCGGCCCTCAATCGCGTGCGCGAACGGCGCATGGGGCTCACCCACGATGACTCACAAGGCACGCGCCAGCGCGCACACTGACAAGGTGCGTTGAGAAGCGTATCACTTGGGAGATCCTCGTGGACGCGGATGCTCCCATCGAGCAAGCGATGGGATGGTATTACTACCCCTGACAATACCCTGCCTTGCCTCAGCCCGCGACGACGACAGACAGCGACGGCAAGAGGGGAGGCATCGATACCGGGACGTCCAAGCCCTTCCGCCGGAGATGGAGTGCGTGCCGGTCGGCGCCGCACCCGACGTCCAGAACTCGCCTCTTCGCATACCGAATCGCCTCTGGTGGGTCACTGGGGATACTCGGCGAAATATATTTCCTGCCCATCCGAGAGATCGACGTAACCATCGCGGCGTTCGAGCACCTCGTACCCGGGCTCTTCCCAAGGAGATAGTGGCAGAGCGCGTGACCGTCCGCGTTGGTCGCTCCCAAAATCCGCCCCCCGGTTAGAGGCTCTGCCGCGTCCCGGCGCGAACTCCCAGGGCAGAGGCCGTCCTGGGCCATGACGCCGATGAGCGACCGGACCCGCACAGCCCCCAGCTTAGCTCTGACGATTCGGCCGCTGACGCCGGATCGGTGGCGCGACCTCGCGGCGCTGTTCGGGGAACGGGGGGCGTGTGGCGGTTGCTGGTGCATGTGGTGGAAGCTCACGCGGTCCGAGTTCGCGCGCCAAACGGGGCAGGGGAACCGGCGGGCGTTTCGAAGGCTGGTGGCCTCCGGGGAGATCCCGGGGCTCCTGGCCTACCACCGCGGCACCCCGGTGGGTTGGTGCGCGGTGGGCCCGCGCGAGGCCTATCCCGTGCTGGATCGATCCCGCGTCCTCGGGCGTGTCGACGCGCAGGCGGTGTGGTCGGTGGTGTGCTTCTTTGTCGCGAGGCCGTTCCGGCGCCAGGGCGTGACGGTCGCACTGCTCCGGGCCGCGATCGCCTCCGCGAAGCGCCGAGGCGCGGCGGCCGTTGAGGGGTATCCCGTCGCCCCGCGGAGCGAGAAGATGCCCGATGTCTTCGCGTTCACCGGCCTCGTGCCGGCCTTCCGCAAGGCAGGGTTCGTCGAGGTCGCGCGCCGGTCGCCGACCCGGCCGATCATGCGGTGCACGCTCTGCGAATAGCGGATCCGCCCCCGCGCGGTTCGATGCGACCACGAGCACTTCCATATGCTGATTCGGTCAAGGACGGTGGCGCGGAATGACGGTCAAGGTGGGCATCCTCGGGGCGGGGTACATCGGCGGGGTGCATGCGCGAAACCTGAGGCGGGACGAACGCGTCGAGCTGGTGGGGATCGCCGACATCCGCCCGGAGGCGGCGCAGCGCCTCGCCGGTGAGGTCGGCACCCGCCCGCTGCCGGACCTCGATGCCCTCCTGCACGAAGGCGCGCAGGCCGTCTACGTCACGACGCCCAACGCCCACCACGTCGATCCGGTCGTGCGGGCGCTCGGCGCCGGGGTGCACGTCTTCAGCGAGAAGCCGATGGCGACGACGCTGGAGGGGGCGCGGCAGATCGTGGGCGCCGCGACTCGAAGCCGAGGGCGCTACCAGCTGGGGTTCAACCGGCGGTGGGCGCCCGGCTATGCATACGTGCGCGAGCTCATCGCTGCGGGCGAGCTGCGCCCGACGATGGCGCATATCAAGATGAACCGCGGTGAGCTCCAGAACCCGCCGTGGGTGAGCACGACCGCCCTCACCGGCGGGTTCCTCTACGAGTCGACGATCCACCTCCTGGACATGTGCCGGTTTCTCCTGGGGGACGTCGCCGCGGTCCTCTGCCAGGCGCGGACCACCGCCTATCAGGAGCCCGATGGGTTCGCGGCGATCCTCCGCTGCGCCTCGGGGGCGCTGGTGACGTTTCACTCGTGCGCGCACGCCACCTGGATCTTTCCGTTCGAGCGCATCGAGCTCTTCGGCCCGCATCAGGCGGCGGTGACCGAGGAGATGGAGCGGGTCTGCGTAAGCCCCGGGCTCGGGCGCGAGATCACGACCCGCAACTACTTCCAGCTGCCGGTGGAGGAGAAGTGGGGGTACCGGCTCGAGGACCGGCGGTTTCTGGACGCGATCGTCGACGGCCGGCCCCCGGCGGTGACCGCGGAGGACGGCCTGCGCGCCACCGAGCTCGTGGAGGCCTGCTACCGCAGCGCCCGGACCGGGGCGGAGGTGGGCCTCCCCCTTGGCTGAGCCCGCGCGCTACCGCGTGCTGGTGACGGACATCGACGGCACGCTCGTCCCCGAGTCGAAGGTCGTGCCGCCCGGGGTGATCGCGGCGATCGCCGCGGCCCGCGCGCGGGGGGTGCGCGTCTGCCT
>DATEHM010000182.1:0-24611 GCA_035279545.1 bacterium
CCCCCCCGCCCCCGGATGGGCCTCGTGGGCGGCTAAATTGCGCTCAGACGGCCGGAATTGACCCTCCTGCCGGTGATCCCCTGGCATGCGCCCCATTAGGTGTCCCAATGACCGGCGCCCCCTTCCAAGAGCGTCCTAGGCCCAGACCCCGCGAGGGGCCTGGACCAGGACTCCGGTCCGCGGCGAGTCAGGACCCCGGGGTCGGTGGCGGCCCGGCCTCGAGGTATCTGGACGGCAGGGGATGCCCCAAAGCCCTGACGAGCGTCGGGGAGGCTTCGGCGACCGTCGGAAGATCGACCCCGGTCTTGATCCCCATCCCGTGCAGCATGTACAGGAGGTCCTCTGTGGCGAGGTTCCCCGCTGCCCCGGGGGCGTAGGGGCATCCCCCCAGGCCGCCCGCTGAGGAGTCCACGGTGGAGATTCCCCAGGCGAGGGCTGCCAGGGTGTTGGCCAGGGCCGTCCCTCGGGTATCGTGGAAGTGCACGGCGAGCGTCTCCGGCGCCACGTCTCGAGCGAGGTGGTCGAGGAGCCCGGTCACCTCGTTCGGGGTGGCCGCGCCGATCGTATCGCCGAGGGAGATCTCATAGCATCCCATCTCGGCCAGCGCCGCCGCGACCCGGCGGACCGCGTCGGGGGCCACCCGGCCGGTGTAGGGGCACCACCACGCCGTGGAGACGTAGGCCCGCACCCGGATCCCCTCCGGTTTGGCAAGCGACAGGACCTCCCGAAACCGGGCGAGTGACTCGTCGATCCCCATGTGAATGTTGTGCAGCGTGAACGCTTCCGACGCGGCGGTGAAGACGGCCACTTCCCGCACCCCGCATCGGAGTGCCCGCTCCAGCCCCCGCCGGTTCGGGACCAGGGCGGAGAGGACGGGGCCCCGGATCCCGTTGAGCCTTCGGAACACCTCCTCGCTGTCCGCCATCTGCGGGATGCGATCGGGATGCACGAACGCGCCGGCTTCGATGACAGGAAATCCGGCCCTCGCCAGGTGTTCGATGAACCGCACCTTGGTCTCCACGGACAGGATGCACCGCTCGTTCTGCAGACCGTCGCGCGGGCCCACCTCCACGACCCGGACCTCCCGGGGCATCTGGATGGGAAGACTCACTCGGTCCTCTCCTCGCGCCCTGACTCGGGGCTCAACTCCACGACGACGGCACCCGCCTCCACCTGATCGCCGGGGCGGACGGGGACGACCCGGATGCGGCCGGCACGGGGGGCTCTGATGACGTGTTCCATTTTCATGGCCTCGATGATGAGGAGGGGTTGCCCCATACTCACGGCGTCGCCCGGGGCGACCAGCACCTGGGTGATGCCGCCGGGCATGGGAGCGGAGAGATCGTCGTGGACCAGACGGGCGCTCCCCCGGCACCCCTCGGGCGACGGCGTGACCTGGCACTCCATCGCCTGCCCGTCGAAGTGCAGCCACCAGCGGGTTCCGTCGTGGGCGATGCGTACGAGCCTGGTGTGGCCGCCGATGTCGATCTGCAGCGTCCCCGGGTCCAAGACGCAGACGCGCAGGCGGTGCGGGGCGCCGTGCCCGCCCTGGACGGTGAACTCCGGCCCGGCGCCCTCGACGGTGCAGCGGGCCGCCGAGTCGCCGAGACGCACCGTGACGTCACGCATCAGGGTTCCCCATCCGCCAGCGCCCGATGGTGGCCCACGGATCGGCGGGACGGCGGGACCGCGCCTCCCCCGCCCCCGCGCCGATCGTTCGGGGGCGCGCGATCTCGGCGTGCTCCTCGGCCCACGTCGCGACGCAGGCGGCGATCGCCCGCGCCTCCTCCGGGAATGTGGGGCGCCATCCGGCCAGGTGGCGTTCGACGAATTGCGTCGTCGTCTTCCCCTGGCGGAACGCCGCCTCTCGGACAGCGTCCTGGAGAAACGCCAGGTTCGTCCGCACCCCGAGGATGACGTAGCGCCGCAACGCCTCGGCGATCCGGTCGATCGCCTCCTCGCGGCTCTGGCCCCAGGCGATGACCTTCGCCAGCAGCGGATCATAGGCGACCGGCACGCGCCACCCGAGCCGTAACCCGGAATCGACGCGAATCCCGGGGCCGCGTGGCTCGTCCAGGGCGAGGATGCGGCCCGCCGACGGCGCGAACTCGTGCGCGGGGTCTTCCGCGTAGACGCGACACTCGATGGCATGGCCGCGTGTCTCCGCCGGCTGGCCCTGCAGCCGCTCTCCCGCGGCGATCCGCAGCTGGGCCTTCACCAGGTCGACGCCCGTGGCCATCTCCGTCACCGGGTGCTCGACCTGCAACCGGGTGTTGACCTCCAAGAAGAACAACCGCCCCGCCTCGTCCACGAGGAACTCCACGCTCCCGGCGTTCACGTAACCGACGGCCGCGGCGGCCGCGGCCGCCGCGTCACGCAACTGTGCGCGCAACTCCGCCGTGACAAAGGCGGAGGGAGCCTCTTCGATGATTTTCTGGTGCCGCCGCTGCACACTGCACTCGCGTTCGCCGAGCTGCCAAATCGTCCCGTGCCGATCGGCGAGCACCTGCATTTCGATGTGCCGAACGTCGGGGAGGTATCGCTCCAGGTACAGGGCACTCGTGCCGAAGGCGGCCTGCGCCTCACGCCGGGCCGCAGCCAGCGACGCGGGAAGGTCATCGAGCCGGTCCACCCGTCGCATTCCCCGGCCCCCCCCACCCCCGGCGGCCTTCACGAGCAGCGGGGCGCCGATGCGAGCGCCCGCGCGCGTGAGGGCGTCATCGGACGCGTCGGTCTCGTGGTAGCCCGGCACGACGGGGATCCCGACCCGCTCCATCAGGCGGCGGGCTTCCACCTTGTCGCCGAGGCGGGCGATGACGTCGGCGGGGGGGCCGACAAAGAGCAGTCCGGCCTCGCCGACGGCGCTGGCGAACGCCGCGCTCTCGGCCAGAAAGCCGTACCCCGGGTGGATCGCATCCGCCCCGGTCGCCCTGGCCGCGTCGATGAGGCGTCCGACGTGCAGGTAGCTCTCCCGGGGATCCGCCGGGCCGATCGCCACCGCCTCGTCGGCGAGGCGCACATGGAGGGCATCCCGATCGACCTCGGAGTAGACCGCGACCGAGCCGAGTCCCAGCTCGCGGCAGGCGTGGATGATGCGCACCGCGATCTCGCCCCGGTTGGCGATCAGGACCTTCCGCACCGTTACATCCGGAAGACGCCCGGCCGCATGCCTTTCACGGGGGCGTTGAGCGTGGCGGAGAGGCTCAGCGCCAGGACGGTGCGGGTTTCGGCCGGGTCGATGATCCCGTCGTCCCACAGACGCGCGGTGCTGTAGTACGCGCTGGCTTCTTCCTCGTACTTGGCCAAGATCGGCGCCACCAGGGCCTCTTCCTCGTCGGCGGTCATGGTCTTGCCCTCGCGCCGCAGTTGGTCCCGTTTCACGGTCAGGAGGACGGCCGCGGCCTGCTCGCCCCCCATCACGGAGATCCGCGCGTTCGGCCACGTCCAGAGAAACCGGGGCTGGTAGGCCCGCCCGCACATCGCGTAGTTCCCGGCGCCGTAGGATCCGCCGATGATCACCGTCAGCCGGGGGACTCCTGAGGTGGCGACCGCGTGGACCATCTTGGCACCGGCCCGGGCGATCCCCGCGGCCTCGTACTGGCGACCGATGATGAACCCCGTGATGTTCTGCAGGAAGACGAGCGGGATGCGGCGTTGGCCGCACAACTCGATGAAGTGCGCCCCCTTCTCCGCGCTCTCCACGAACAGGACGCCGTTGTTCGCCAGGATGCCCACCGGGATCCCGTGCACGCGGGCGAAGCCCGCGACCAGCGTCGGGCCGTAGCGGGCCCTGAACTCCTGAAAGCGGCTCCCGTCCACCAACCGCGCGACGATCTCCCGCGCATCGAATTGGCGCCGGAGGTCCTGGGGGAGAATGCCGTAGATCTCCCGCGGGTCGTACCGGGGATCCTCCGACGGGGCCAGGTCCAGCGGGATGCGCTTCACCCGGTTCAGCGTGGCGACGATCTCGCGGAGGATGGCGATGGCGTGCGCGTCGTCCTCCGCGTAGTGGTCGGCCACCCCACTCCGCTTGGTGTGGACGTCCGCGCCGCCGAGGTCCTCGGCCGACACCTCCTCCCCGGTGGCCGCCTTGACGAGGGGTGGGCCTCCGAGAAAGATCGTCCCCGTCCCCCGCACGATGACCGTCTCGTCGGCCATCGCGGGCACGTAGGCGCCGCCCGCTGTGCACGAACCGAGGACCGCGGCGATCTGGGGGATCCGGCGGGCAGAGAGTCGGGCCTGGTTGTAGAAGATCCGGCCGAAGTGCTCGCGATCGGGAAAGACCTCCGCCTGGAGCGGCAGGAACGCCCCGCCGGAGTCCACCAAGTACAGGCAGGGCAGGTGGTTTTCCAGGGCGATCTGCTGGGCGCGAATATGCTTCTTCACGGTGAGCGGATAGTAGGTCCCGCCTTTCACCGTGGCGTCGTTGGCCACGATCATGCACTCGACGCCTTGAACGCGGCCCACCCCGGTCACGATCCCCGCGGCAGGGGCGTCGCCGCCATACATCTCCCAGGCGGCGAGTGCGCCGACCTCGAGGAACGGAGACCCGGGATCGAGGAGGAGATCGACCCGCTCCCGGGCGGTTTTCTTCCCCTGCTCCCGGTGCCGCCGCTGGGCGCGCGGTCCCCCGCCTTCTCGAGCACGCGCGAGGCGTTCGGCAAGGGTTCGGGCGAGGCCGTCGTGGTGCGCACGATTGGCGGCAAACTCCGCGGAACGCGTGTCGACCTGCGACTCGATGACCGGCATCGTACGTGCTATTCCCTCCACCGAGAGTTCGCACCTCTCGGCCACGGAGGGGGATCGTTTGAGCGGGGATGGAAGACCGAGGTCAGCGGCGCGACATTTGCAAAGGGCGTCACTGGGGGGCGCCCGCCCGGCTGCTGCGGTCGGTGCCCCACCGTCAACGTGGCGAGGATCTACGTTCCGCGACGCTCGGGGTGTGGTCACCGCCGTTGGTGGGGAAACTCGCAATCGCCTCTTCGTATACGGCCAGGGTTTCCGCGACCAGCTGCTCGATGGTGTAATGTGTCAAGATCTTTCGCCTCGCCGCCTGCCGCATCTCGAGCAGCCTCTCCGGCTGTTCCAGCAACGTCGCCACAGCGTCGGCGAGCCTCGCCGCATCATGCGCGGGAACGAGCACTCCATCTTTTCCATCCTCGATGATCTCTTTCAACCCACCGACCGCGCTGGCGACAACGGGGATGCCGCAGGCCATCGCCTCGAGAGACGTGTAGGGGAAGTTTTCCCAGAGGCTGGGCTGGACGAACACGTGCGCACCGTGATAAAGACGCACCAAGCCCGCCCGATCGGTTGGCGGCAGGATCGTCACGCGCGAAGCCACGCCCGCCTGGGTCAGTCGTTCGAGCATCTCCTGTTTGCTGGATCCCGTGCCCGTCGCCGTCGGATGGTCGGATCCCACGACCACAATCCTCACCTGCGGTACCCGGCGAACGATAAGCGGAATGGCCTCCGCGAGCACGGCGATTCCTTTCCGTGGGGCGACCTTCCCCGCGTAGAGCACCGTCGGTTCGCCGGAGGGCGGGTGGGCAGCCGGGTGAAACGTTTCATGGTCGATGCAGTTGGGCACAACGCGGATGCGAGCCAATGGAATATCGAATCGGGACGCCACGATTTCCGCCAAATCCCGGGAAGGCGACGTGGTGAGGACGGCACGTCTTGCGGTGGTCCGCTCCATGACGTCGACGATCCGTCCGCCCACACTCAGCTTCCGGCCGATCGCTTCGTTCACGAGGAACAGGGGGGTGTGAAATCGAACGACGTGGGGAACGTGCGCACAGCGCTTGGCGAGCATGAACCCCTCGGCCCCGTGTTCCGGCGACTCAACGATTTGCACGCCGTCCCCTGCGGTCACGTTTGCCACCTTCGCCGCGACGGCACGGGCGAAGAGGTAGGCATCGGCGAATGTCTTTCCGCCGAAGCGCCTAAAGACCTGACGGAGGCCCGGGGTCCGCAGGGGAAGCACCCGGTGCACCACAATGCCGTCTTCCCGGTGAACGGTCTCGCGTCCACGGACGGCCCGAGCGATCACCGATACCCGGTGTCCGGTCTTTGCCAGCCCACGGGCGAGGGCGGCTGAATATGTGCCGATCCCGCCGCCGACTGTGTCCGGAGGATACTCGCCGCAGACGAGACACACGTGCAGACCCATACGGGTTTTTACGCCGGCCACTACCTAAAGAGCATCCGGCAGGCCGACTCCTCTCTTGCTAAGGTCAGGCTCCGCGCTTTTGCCACCATCGCCTGTTTATACCATTTTTCGGAGGGGGTAGCCATTTGCCGGCTCGCAGAACGGGCCCGAGACCTGCACCGCAAATGCCGGCCCACACCAGAACTGTCCGAGGTGACGAGTCACGCCGTGCTGAAGATATAATGGGCATGATCTGGAAGCACCGGGCGACCGGCCTTCGCAGCCCGATCGGGGTGATCTGTGAGTGGAGCGTTGGACGGCGGACATTGATGGTTCAGAGGTTGGCATACGTCCGATGGAACGGACGGTAGAGGTTGACCCATCCGCGAAGCTGCGAATTCTCTATGTCGCATTTGCGATGCCGTACCCACCTCAGTCTGGGACGCCGCTGGCGCTCTACACCAATCTGGCCTTCCTCGCTGCGAGACATGAGGTGAAGCTGGCCTGTAGAGCCGCTACAACTCCCCCGTCGGCTGATATCCAGTTCTTACGGGAGCGCGTCGGATGTTTCGACATCATCACTTTCAATCGGGAGCGGGAAGGTGACTGGCCCAGGACTGCCTACCTCTCGGACCGACGGTTTCGCGCCTGTCTGACCTCACCCGAGGTACAGCGCCAGCTTGTCCCGCTCAGCCGGTGGGCCCAGATCGTGCAGGTGGAGAACCTGGAGTTCGCGTTCAATCTCCTCGAGGGCTTTGCGTCGGCGGGGGTGGAGCCTAAGCCCATCGTGGTTCTGCGGCTGCACGATCTCATGTCTGTCGTCGTCGCTCAGCGTGCGGCGTATCCCAGACCGTCGGCCTCGCTGCTGCGCCGAGTCTCTCCTGGCCGGGTGCTGCGAGCCGTGACCGCGAGAAGAGTGGCCCAATACCAGCGCCTGGAGGGTGCGGTCTACCGGGAGGTCGATGCGGTGGTTGTCCTCTCTCGGGAGGACGAGGCGGTTGTCCGAGCACACCATCCGGCAGTCCGCGTTCTTCACATCCCGATGGGTCTCGATCTCGGTGCGATGCGTGCGTCGAGGCCGAAGCCTCATCGGAAGGAAACGGAGCCATTGACCCTCACCTTTGTCGGCTCGTTTTCATGGCCACCGAACACCGATGCGGCGATGGTATTATTACGAGACATCCTGCCGCACCTGTCGGAGATGGATCTCCGCGTGCGCATCGTTGGGCCTAATGCTCCCGCCGAACTTCGCCGGTATCACGACGGGAGGCGGGTCCACGTACTGGGATACGTGGCGGACCTGGAGGCAATCTGGCAAGAAACGGACATCGCAGTTGTACCGGTGCGCTTCGGGACAGGTGTCAAGATGAAGACGCTTGACGCCCTGGCCCACGGCGTTCCCGTCGTGACGTTTCCCGCCGGGCGGCGGGGGGTCGGGGGGATATCCGGCGTACACTTTCTCGAGGCGTCCACGATCGAAGAGTTCGCCCGGGACGTGCGCCGGCTGGCGGGGGATCCAGCGCTCGCCAGTGAGTTGTCGGAAAACGGCCGTCGACTTGTCGCGCGTGAACACACCGCTGCGGTCGCCGGGGCGCGCCTGGAGGCGCTGTACTATGAACTGCTCGCGGCGCGCGCGCGGTCCTAGCGGCTGGGGGACAGTCGTAGAGCATCACTTGGCGGCCGCCACAAGTGCCTGATCGGAAGTGTTTCGCGCAGGCCTGCTGGCGCGGAAAGAGCAGTCGTTGGCACGACCTCGTCGATCCGCGCCGACGTCGGCCTTGGGAGAGACGATGTCAGAGGTCTCGGCACTGATCCTCAATTGGAACGGCGCGCCGGACGCCATCGAGTGCGCCTCCAGCCTGCGCGGGTCGAGCTATCAAGATTTCCAGTACACAGTAGTGGACAACGGGTCCACGGACGACTCATTGGTGCAGCTACGCCGGGCGCTGGGTACGGACCATGTCTCGAGCGTAGGTCGCAACAAAGGCTATGCCGGCGGTATGAACGAGGCGATAGAGCTTTGGCTGCGGACGGATGCCCGGTTTGGGCTTCTGCTGACACAGGACGCTAGGTTGGAGCCGGAGACGCTTGGTATCCTGGTCGGCATGCTGGCTTCAGAGCCCGGCCTGGGTATCATCGGCCCGGTCATACTCAACAGGCGGAACGGGTCAATCTTCAGCGCGGGGGGATACATCCGACGCCACGGGCGCCAGATCACTCAACGCCCGCTCGACTCCGGCAACCAGGCGGCGGGGCCGCCGCCGGCGGTGGACCGGGTGCAGTGGGTGGACGGCTGCTGCTTCCTCGTTCGTCGCGAGGTCGTCGAGTCCGTTGGCCGCTTTGATGAGCGCTTCTTTCTGTACGTCGAGGAGGTCGACCTTTGCCACAGGGCGAGCCGAGCCGGATGGGAGATCGGCGTGGCGCGGGCGGCGCGGGCAAGCCAGACGCCGGGGGACATCTCTTCTGGGCGCGCCCGCGAGTACTATCTGCTGCGGAACAAGATCTTGTTCTGCAGGAAACACTTCGGCCGTCGAGCCGCCGTCCTGGCGGCCTTGTCGTATCTGTATTGGACGGTGCTACCGCTCCATGGTGCGCGGCGTTCGGTGAGAACAGCTTCCAGGTTGATATGGGGGCTGGCCGGGATGATACATGGGCTCATGGGTCGGAGTGGCCAGATGCCCAAGTGGCTTGCGTGAACGGCCGCGGTCACCAACCTCGCCTCGCGTGACAATCTCTCTCCCGTTCTTATCTCCATCACCTTCCAACCTGGTCTCGACAAACCCTAAGAGCATCTTCTTCCCCCACCTCTTAGTATCCGACCGGGAACCAACGTATCCTAGTCGAAGTCTCCCGTCGAAAAGGAACACCACGAACTCATTCGGTTCCGGCCGATCTTCTGCAAGACCTGCAGCTTGTGGCCGCTAGCACGAATGTAGCGGCCTGATATGGTCGAGTTGTCACCGGGAACCTCGGAAGTTGTCGTTCGTGGGAATGTGCGACTTCCGCCTAGCGCCGTGCGACACTACGCAATCGTCTGGCGATCGCCCGCAACCCACGCGTGTACTGCCAGCTTCTTGATTGGTATATCGCCTCAAGCTGCTGCCGAGCCGCCTCAAGCTGTTGCCGAGTCGCCTCAGCGGTTTTCTGCTCAGCCGCTAGGTCGTAGAGTGGGTTGCGAAACAGGCTTTCCGAGTATCGGTTCCGGCTGACTGGCACGCCGATCCAACCTTCAGGTAGTGGCCCGAACCGGGCGACGATAAGTCCATCACCGCTAAAGGATTCATGAACGTCGTGTTCCGCCTCGATTGAACCGCCGACATTGCGCAGCACTGTAAGGCAACGCTGATGCGTGAGGGGGTCACCGCTGATCAAGTGCGCATGAGTAGAGACGAATACCCACCGTATGCAGCCGCGGCGAAACAGGTCTTGACAACTTTCGAGCACTTCCAATTCGACGCCCTGAACATCACAGTGAAGGAGATCGAGCGTTCCGATGCCGCGTCTTTCCATCACCTGCGGCACCGACACACAGGGGAGCAGCACGTCGCCTGAATCCTCGGTTTGGAACAATGTTGCAGGCTCGGGCTTACCCCCGAGAAACCCCGAAACGAATTCGGCGGCCAGGCCATTTAGTCTCGCGTTCCTCTCACCAATGTCACGGTGTGCGGGGTCCGGCTCCACGATCACAGCGCGGCGGCCGGGCCAGCCGTGCATGAACCAAAGGCTGTAGTAGGCCCAGTAACCACCAAGTTCGAGCATCGTTGCGGCGGCCGGCAGCCGGGAAACGACTTCGTGGAAGATCCGTTCCTCCTGCGGTTCGTGGTGTCCACGACAAAGCGTGATTAGCCGCGTCACCCACTCCCCGTCATAGCCGTCGGCTAGCACCTTGAGCCCATTGTGCATGATTTGGACCCGGGTGCCATCTGGCTCCAGTTGGACTGTGCCTGCCTCAGCCACTTTTGGAATGGGGGCGGCGTCCTGGCAACGCGCTGTCATTGAGATGCGCTCTTCGATGCTTAAACTGCGAGGGGTGAGGTCTTCAAGCGGCAAGATCGGTGTCTGCATGGGGTTGGTCACGCGTTGCTGAGACCACTTCGCATGGAGCTATCCGGAACGTGCATCCCTTCACTCGACTTTGGTTGTTCTCCGCCGCCGCCCCATTTCCCTTCGAGAATGCCACCGACCAGTTGACGCGCGCTTTGCGTCCACGTGAGATGAGGCATATCCGTGGTATCGAGTATATCCCCCTCGCGGTAAGCGGCTAGCCACGCCGTCAGCGTCGCCGCTAGCTCCTCGCCGCTTGTCTCAGCAAAATAAACGGCATGATTTCCGGCAACCTCGCGAAAGACCGGAATATCCCTCGCTATGATCGGGAGGCCGTGTTGTGCCGCCTCGATCAGCGGCAGGCCGAAACCCTCCCCTCCGGATGCCATGACAAGGGCTGAGGCATGCGTGTAAAGCCGATCCAGAAGTCCGTCGCTTGCCCTTTCGAACCAGAAGAGGCGATTGCCGCGCTGGGGATGGGTGCGCAATCGCGTCACTAATTCTTCCACCATCCATCCCACTTTGCCGACGATCACCAAAGAGACATCCTCCCCCGCGGCCCACAGGATATCCATGGCATCCAGCACCTGGGCATGGCCCTTGCGGGGCTCGACCGTGCCGACCATGAGCAGCGCCTCCTGACCGACAAGTCGTGTTAGGAGGGCTGCCTCCCCTTGGCTCAACTCGTTGTCCGGCCTGCCTTCGCTGATATCGGCACCGAGGTGAAAATAGCCGAGCTCGAGGCGGCGCGTGTTGCCCGACGCCGTTACCCAGTCGGCTAGGTCGTTGGCCACTGCCTGCGAGATACAGGCGAAGCCGTGGGCAAGACCAGCTAGCCTCGCCAGCCATTCACAAAAGACCGATACGGTTCCAGGCGGGAACCACTGCGGATACCGGATGGGAAGAAGGTCGTAGACGACGAAATACACGCGCAGACCCCGCCACGAATGGGTTTGAAGATACGCGACCGCCTGCGCGGAAATGTCCCGGTTCGAATCGAGACCCAGGAACACGTCACCGGGGTAGATATCGATTGGCGCGTCCTCCAGCCCGTTTTCCTGCATGTCAAGGAAACGCTGCGTAAAGGCACGTGCGTAACGATAATGGTCGCCGTTTCCGGCACAGTGGACCGGCTCGACCCGATATCCCGCGGGGGGATTTTCTAAAAGGATCCGGAGGATGTTCCGGGTCACGCGCTCGATTCCCGTCCGAAAGTCGTCCCGCGCAATAACCGAGACGTCGACAAACAGTTGCCTGGGATGGAGGCGCTGCTCGGTCTCAGCGATGGCCAAGGCTAGCCCTGCCACCTCTTTGGGGGAATACCTGTTTTTGGTGTTTGCAGACTCGAGGTCGCAGGTGAGCCGGCGTAGGGCCGCGCGCGGATGAGCCCACGCAAAATATTCGATCGCGTCGAAAAAGCGCCGGCCAACTGTGGCAGGATCATGCTCCTTAGCGATACAATCCCGGGCGCGTTCGCCCAGTGCAAAGCGCCACGCGCGATCCTGGGCAAGGCGCATCAGGGCACGGGCAAGATCATCGTCCCCGAACTCTTCCGAGAGTTTGACTACCGCATCGTCTGGAAGCTCGGCGGCGGCGCCCACGGTGTTGACAACGGTGGCGAGCCCGTGCGCCAGACAGTCGAGAACGGACCGGCTCGTTTCGCCATAGGAATGAGCCCGGAGTTGCACGGCGACATTGGACGCCTGCAGATAGAGCTGATAATCCTCTGGGCTCACATAACCGGTCAGCGTGATCCGCTGCCTGCAATCGCTCGCCTCGATCTCCCGCCTGAGCATCTGTTCATATTGCACCCCAAGTGTAGGACCGACAAACAGGAGATGACAATCCTCCCGCTGGGCGAGGTCGGACCGCAGCCAAACGGACAGAAGGCGGTGATTCTGCTTTATCGCATGTATGATGCCGAAAGAAGCAACAATGAAGGCGTTTTCCGGTAGGCTCAGGTTCTTGCGCGCCCGGGCACGGTCCGGCGCGGCAGGGAGCCGTCGAAGCTGGGGGACATGTGCCCAGTCGCTGGCTTCGGCGCGGCCGTAAAATCGTTCCGCAAGCGTCCGAGCGTGCCGGGAATGAACAATCACTCCCTGTGCGTTTTCGAGAACGTCCAAGTTGCAGGGATAGGTTCTGACGGCGGCATCCACCCCTTCTATTTTCAAGGCGCGCAGAGCCCCGTAGCCGTGCGAGCGATACAACGCGCGACGAAAGGCCTTGGACTCCGGCCCTGTCGCTTCCAACCATTCAAGCACGCCGCTAAGATAAAAATCGTGTAGAACCACTGTGCCCGGGAAGCGCATTATCAATGGGAACATATACCAATGAAATCTGCTATTGCCGAAGTGGTAGAGGATACGCTCGTACTCTTCGACATGGGTCTCAAAATAGGCGATGCTGCGCCGCGGGAAATTGGCGTCAAGATAAGGATGTCCGGGCCCTGCCAAGTCCGTGATTACCTCGATCCGATAATGGCCCAACAGTTCAGGCAACAGCTCAGCACTGTAGTCCGCAATACCGGATCGCTCCGGCGGCAGAGGAGAAATGTAGGCTAGAAGCGGCCTTCCGCAGGTGATGTTTGCTTGGCCTCGAACGTGGCGCCGGTGGTCTTCGTACAAGACCTCGAAAGCACCCAGCGCGCGCCTCGCGCTCGCGTCCCAAGAGAATCTTCGGGCCTGGACGATACCGTGTTCGCGCAGGTTCTGCCGGAAGGCATCGTTGATAAGCACCTCGACAAGCTTCCCCGCAATACTTTCGACCGAGGTCGGATCGAACAGGGCGTCCCGCCGGCCGATGACCTCCGGAATACTGGTGCGGTCCGAACCGACTACAGGCGCACCGCAGCGCATGGCCTCCAGGATGGGCAGACCGAATCCTTCATGCAGCGACGGAAATACGAATAGCTCGCAAAGATTATAGAGGCTGACCAAGTCATCGTCACTGGCGAAGCCCGTTAGAACTACCTCGTCGCCTCCCAAACCGAGGTTGCGACATAGCTGGGCAAACCGGACGCGCTCGTCTTCGCTTGTCTGGCCGACGATGGCGAGCTGGCGCCAGGCGCGTACCCCCCGCGGGAGGCGTGCGAATGCTTCGACCAATCGCTCTACGTTCTTGCGGTTTTCGATCCCTCCCGTGTACATTAGGAAACCGCGATTAAGACCGTGCCTTCGCCGCAAGGCGTGTTCGGCATCAGCCCCGAGCGTTATCTTCCGGAACTGGGGATCCGCGTCAGCCGTTGCCACAGCCAAGCGATCCTCTGCCAACCCGAGCGCTTGGATCGCTTCCGCCCGCGAATATTCGGAGATAGCGAGAAGAAGATCGGCGGCGCGCAACTCGCTCAGCTTGCCCAGGTACCATTCTTTGAAAACCGGGTCCGAAAAATAGGGACCAGGGTTGAGATATGGGATCAGGTCGTAGAGCGTGACGGCGAAGGGCATCCCGATACGGAATCGGCTGGCGGAGGTGATGGCATCGCCCCGTTCGAAAAGGCTTGAGATATGAACGATATCCGGCTTCAAGCGAGACAGGGCATGCGCGCGAACCATTTCGCCCGCAAGGGTATGGCGCCGTTTGGCATCGTCAGCCATCGCTGCTGGGCCAGGGGCGCGCCAGACCAGCACGTGCTCAGGCGGAATTAAGCCTCGGAACCGCTCGCGAATGGACTCGATCGTCTCCGGAAATGCGAGGTTGAGCGTTAGGAACAGCTCATGCCCGGCCGCCTGCCGCGCCATGGCCACCGCAAGCGCCAGCGAATAACGCCCGATCCCCCGATATCTACTTTCAGTTTGAGCACCCTGCAGGTCAATGACGATTCTCACGGGTTCTTTCCCGGTTAGTCTCGGTCACTCCGCTCCTGCAGCTTGCCTCGGAGCAGCGAATGGATTCGCCGGGCCCGTTCCGGAAGATTTGCAAACGGGTCTGATCTGGCATCATCTTGCGCCTCGTTCGACCAGCCATCCCCTGTGAGCCTAATGAGTTTGGCTTTGAGCATCGGTTGTCCAACAAGCAGGCGCCGGCCGGCACGGCGCAGAAGCGGAATGCTGGCGCCGGAGCGAACAAGCGGGCGAATCAGGCGTACGGCTCGACGCCGATATATTCCCTTCAGCCGCGCAAGCCCTATCTCCGATAGGCGCGCCCGCAACTCCGCGACTAACTCCTCGCGCCGCCGAGCCTCTGCCTTCGCCTCCCCCAGTTGTACCCGCAACGACGTTACTACTTCCTTGAGGGTATCGGCCCTCGCCGCAGCCTCGGCTTGATCGATCTTGACGAATTGGTCGAAGCAGTTGGGAGGAGAATCGAAGAACTGTTTAAGGTCTCCCCGTTCTCTCGCCAAATAGAAGCGATTCAATCCGTCGTAATACGCGAAATCGTACGCGCCATCCAAGAGCATCGGTTCCCAGGCTTCATACGCTTTCGACTGTGTGGTGGGGACCGTCGCCTCGATGACAATTACCCATGGCCGGAAGCGTGTGAAATCCATGCCCTGCAGCACGCCCGCTTCGGCCCCCTCCACGTCGATCTTCATGAAGTGGATGGTCCCCTGGACGTATTGCGCGCAAATATCAGAAAGGAGCATGACGCGCACCAGGTCCGGGCGCACGATATGCCCTGACCTCTCATGTTGATCGGCCAGGTGTCGGTCAAAGGTGGTGAGACCTGTCCCTAAAATATCGTAAAGCGTGCGCTCGCCCGGCGCCGCGCCCACCGCCACACGCAGATTGACATCCCGGCGCCGCTCAGAAACTAAGCGCTGAAAATAACCTTTCGCGGGTTCGATATTCACTCCCCGCCAACCCCGCTCATAAAATGCCCGAGTCACGGAATCTCGGGCAGGATCGCAGGCACCGACATCTATATAAAAACCCTCTCCGATATGGTGCAGCGCCCGCCACAACATTACGTCCTCAAAATTCTGCGCATATGAAACGAACATGACAATCAGTCTCCCCCAGCTGGCGGCTGCCTATCGCCGCTTGGCTCTTCGAATAAGGGTCTGGTCATGTTCTTATCCCTTCAAGAATTGTCGAAAGCCGTTTCGCGGCAACGTCAAACGAATAATTCTCCTGCACAAAAGCGATGCCATTGGCTGAAATGGCAGTCCACAACCCTTCGTTCTGGTATAACCCAAGGACATCCTCTGCGAAATCACGGGGATCTTCTCCAACAAGGACATTGAGCCCGTCCGTGAGCCCCATCCCCTCAACAGCAATTGGCGATGCCACACACGGCAAGCCAAAGCTCAAACTGGTCCCTATTTTACCTTTAATGCCAGCGCCGTATCGCAAGGGCGCAACCGATAGTCGGACATGATTGAAGCAATCCGAAAGATCTTCCACACGACCGGTCACGACTACGCTGCCCCCTCCCAGATCCGCTATTTCTTTCGGAGGGCTGCCTCCCACAACATAAAATTTCATCTGAGGCACGACAGCCCTTACTCTCGGCCAAATCGCGCTGACGAAATGCAGCACAGCATCCACATTAGGTGGATGTCTAAAATCTCCGAGGAACAGGATGTCGCGCCGATCGCGGAAAGATACAACCTCTCGGCGAGCCTGGAGGACCAGCGGGAATATAGCGACATAGGCTTCGGGAATTTGCGTTGTTACCAATTCGTGCTCGTAATTGCTGACAACAATCGTGCAATCGCTCTTCCTCATAGCTTCCAGTTCGATTGCTCTTAGTTCTTTGGCTAGCTTCCTTACTGCATCCGATTTCTCCAGTTCTGCCCGCCGTTCTTCGCGAAGATAGTATAGGTCAATTGTATGTAAAATGATCCTCGCGTTTGGGCAGTACCTCCGAAAGTCATCGAGGTATTTGTGGCCGAGGGAAGCGCGAAAGACAACTATGACATCATACACTTTGCCAATTCGCCGGATGTAGGCCTTAACTGATGTGGAAAACGGTCGATAAATGCATTCGACTCCCATCCGCTGCAAGGCCGCTGTGTAACGACCGTTGTAGAGAAAATTTTCCGGTATGAAGGTCACCTTATAGGAAAGGCGCTGGAATAGCCGAATGAACTCAAAAGTAATGACAGAGCCGGCGTCTTGATCAGGGGTCGGTGTGTTCCAGTCAACCAAAAGAACTCTTTTACCTACACCCCGCTCTCTCGCCAATAATGAGCCCCTTCTTGGTTTTCCATGCGTGCTCAGCTCTGCGGTCCACTTCGTGGTGAATTTCGATCTATTCGCTATTTGAAAACCCCTTGCCCCTGGAGTGTCTTTGGTTTCGGAGTGCGGGCTCTCAGCATGGATGACCTGCGACATGGGCTGGTAGAGAACTCGATAGCCACGAGCACGTATTTTGAAAGCTAAGTCCGCATCTCGATAGTAGGCGGGAATGTACCGTTCGTCGAATCCACCAACCTCCCCGAATAAGTCTGCGCGGACCAAGGCGGATGCACTGGAGCAGTAATCAACCTCGCGCAAGTAGTTGTACTCCGGTTTGTCCAGATCATCACCGCGCCCGCAATGCCATACTGAACCGTCCTTCCACACTATGGCTCCCGCCTCTCGCAGTCGCCCATCAGGAAAGAATAACTTCGAGCCAATGAGGCCAACATCCATCGCGGTATTAATGGTTTGGACGAGTTCGTCCATCCAGGCGAGCGCTACCTGTGTATCGTTCTTGAGAAAGATCAAGTACTTCCCACGGGCAATCGAAGCGCCAAGGTTGTACGAGCGCATGATGCCGATGTTTTGCGAATCCCGGATGTATCTGACCCCCCCTATCTTTGAGATAAGACCCGACGTCTCATCCGTGGATCCATCATCCACGGCAATGATCTCAAATGGCACCTGCGGCCTGCTCTTCTTTATTGTCCCGAGACAGGCTATGCATTCGATGCTGTTATAGAAAGGGATAATTACTGATACAATAGGCTCGGTACTTGCCTCGAATGCCAACTGGTGGAAACCTCCGGACAGTGGGTCTTTCCAAACCGGCTGGTTGGTCGGAAAGTTGGAAAAACGCCAAATCCGATAGGCAGCCGTGCCTCTGAAGAGAAGCCCGAAACGACCGAAGGCGAAACCCTTCAACGTTTCTTTGTGTGACGAAGAAATAGGGCATCTCCGCCAAATCGCCCGCGAAACGGATGCTATCAGGCGGTTAGTGTGGAATACTAGAGTCCTGAGCATGCGCACGCTTTGGCTTACTTGTCATAAGAGAATCTGCAAACTACCGACCACATTAAGCACACGATTGTGTTCGATTGCTGTCTTTCGGTAGGGGTTATGTCGGTATCTTGAGTTTCAGGCAGGTGAAAAGTCATTGGCCGTTGGTCACGGATGCTACTTTAGAAGTGGCCGGCGTTCGTTGCATAACCGTTGTGAGTCTATCTCTGACTGCTTGAAATTGAGCCCGGTATTTGGTGGTGAAGGACCCGGCGAGTTGCTTCCAAATAAGCGCGCCCCCAACGCTGATCGGGCTCGAGGTGGGCACCTTCTGCCCACTCGTTCCAAGCGTTCACAAATATCAGCTGTTCATCCCCTTTGAACCTTTTCACCGTACGGTCCACAATAATTCGCAACCAATTGCCGAAACTCTCTGGCGTCGACCCGTGGAAGATGTACGCCTTTCGCTTCCTTCTTGAGGTGTTGTCCCATGAGGCCGCTGCCCCGTGGAAGCGCTTATACCGCACCTGGACCTTCTCCAGCATGCGCTGAATGTGTGTTTGGTAGTCGAAGACGTGGTGCTCAGTGTAAACTCGGGGTGTGAGGCCCATCTTGGCCAGCAACACGTACCGCTTTCGGTGAAACTTTGGGATCCCGAGGCACCTCCAGTCCGGCGCAAACTCGACGGCCGCGTCGAAGCCAATATCGCTCGGATTGATGTCCGCCTGGAAGCTTTCAACCCTTGCGAGATAAAGATCTCCAATCCCTGCGCGGCCCACCTCGTCGCGCCACACTTGGGCCGTGCGTTTCGGATTCGGCAAGAGTTCTGTTCGATATGTTAGGAGGAGCGGCTTTCCGCCAATCCTCACGTAACGCCTATCCCGAAAAGCGGGAAGGAGAGCTCTAATATGAGTAACGTCATCCTCCAGGCTATGGAGCTGAGGCATGATGACTTGATTATTGCCACCATCCCAAACACGGGTCCAGTTCTCATTTGCCCAGCAAAGGCAAAAGGGAAAATCTGGTTTGCCTGACGCGAGGACCTCGTCGAACGGGCGGTTGAGAATCCGGCGCCCGTGGAACCAATAGTGATAGTAGCAGAAGCCGTAGATCCCGTATTCCTTCGCTAGATCTGCTTGAGCCTGACGCGACTCAGACAAACGCAGGTCGTAAAAACCCAGATCTGCCGGAAGGTGCGGTTGGTAGTGGCCAGGGAAGAGAGGCCGTGCCTTGACCACATTTGTCCAATCCGTAAAGCCTTTCCCCCACCACTCATCATTTTCGGGAATTGGATGAAATTGTGGAAGGTAAAAGGCAATCACTCGAATCTGGCTGTCCATTCCCGCTCCTTAATGGTCATCCGATCACCTATATCTGATCTTGTTCGTGACACGTGCCGGCTACTCAATTTAATCATTTATTCAAGCGAATGCCAAATCTCGTGATCCGAATGACGAACACCTGCATGCGCGCGAGCAACCCCGAGAGTCAGCTGAAATTCGTGGATAAACTCAGATCTCTCCACCATCTCGGGTACTGCCGTTCTATTGAGAAGCTACTGGGTCAACTTCGAACATCAGGGACGCGAGCGTTTCAAACGCATAATGACCGAGCATGCCGGCTACGCTACTGAATTTCCGAAGTAGTCATTCTATGTCCTCCGCTAAGAATGCAAAGTCCCTTTGCTCGCGCGATCCATGTCGGCCTTCACCATTATCTGCACAAGATCAGCGAAGTTGATCTTTGGTGTCCACTGCAATCGGGCGCGAGCCTTTCCGGCGTCCCCAACTAGCGAATCAACTTCTGACGGGCGGAAGTATTCGGGACTCACTCGCACAATGGTTCGACCACTCGTTGGATCAATTCCACGTGTTTGTTCGCCGATTTGCTCCCAAACCAACCCGAACCCAGCAGCCTTGGCGGCAAGCTCAACGAACTCGCGTACGGAATGTGCCTCGCCTGTGGCCAACACACAATCGTCCGCCTCAGGTTGTTGTAGCATCAACCACATGCCCCGAACGTAATCTCCGGCGAATCCCCAGTCTCTCTTTGCGTCTAAGTTGCCTAGGTCGATGGTGTCCTGCTGCCCGTGACGAATACGGGCTAATCCGGAGGTGATCTTGCGCGTGACGAATTCAAGACCTCGCAAAGGTGACTCATGATTGAACAATATTCCCGATGAGGCATGAATACCAAAGGCTTCTCTGTAATTGATCGTCATCCAATGCGCATAGAGTTTCGACGCCCCGTAAGGGCTCCGTGGGTAAAAGGGCGTTCGCTCAGTCTGAGGGACCTCCTGAGCCTTCCCAAACATCTCTGAAGTCGAGGCTTGGTAGAATCGTGCACTCGAATTAACGACACGAGTCGCCTCGAGAATCCGAATTGCCCCCAAAGCGTTTACATCACCCGTGAAGATCGGCTGCTCAAATGATAGGCTCACAAAGCTTTGGGCTGCCAGGTTGTATACTTCATCGGGTCTTACCAGTTCCAAGGTGCGAAGCACATTGCTAAATTCAAGGAGGTCCATGGGCACAAGTTTCACGTCGTTGACTACTTCGAGTTCGTGCAACCGCCACAGATTGACCGATGCGCTTCGGCGGTAGGCTCCATAAACCTCATATCCCTTCTCCAGCAGGAACATGGACAGATAGGCTCCGTCTTGTCCGGTTATTCCCGCAATCAACGCTCGCTTCGGCACTTTGCACCTCTTCCAATATTTATGCAAATGCTCAATGAGGTTGCCCCCTGCCCTTCCTCACCAGCGGGTGGCCGATTGCGCGAATCAGCCGCCCGCGCACATAAGATCAACTGGATCCATGGCCCTATCTCAGGCTATATAGGTCGACACCTTTGAGTGGTACATTCGCGATCAACCCGAGATTTGTAAAGGCGCGGCAGCGGAAGTTCGGACTCTGAGGGGAATGCGCCACCAACATGGGGGCGTCCGGGGTCGCGCAATCGTACACGTACATCCCGTCGGGGAGCTTTGCGTACCAGTAATTCGCCACGACGAGGTAGCGCTGCTGGTACACATCCAGGTAGTTCACATTGAGCCCTTGCACGCTTCCGGTCTGGCGGAGTGCGACCGGGTCGTAGATCCGAAGGCTTTGATCACCACACCCGGCGTAGACGCGGCCCCGACAGGACGCCATCCCGTTGTGCTGGCCATTCTGTCCAAAGTTAAACCGATCCACGAAGATTTGTCTTGGCGCGCGGGGATTCGAAACGTCGAACGCCACGGCCCCGAGTCCGTCCCCACCCGGAGCGTTTCTCGCGTCGCCGTTGATCCAGACCTGCTGGCGGTTGGGCAGGTAACAAATTGCCTGCGAAACGGACCAGTTCGGAAGGCCCACCGTCGCCACGAGAGTGCTTGCGTAGGTCGTCGGATCGACTGAAAGGACGTACCAGCTCGCCGATTCGGCGACGACGTACAAGAGGTTGCGCGTGTCATCCCACGCGCAGTCCGTACATTGGCTCGGCCCGCCGTGAACGTTCAGATCGTATAGCCTTGCGACCCCTTGCACGGTCCCGTTCTGGAAACGGTACAGTGCCGGTGCCCCGCCTCCGCGAGTGGTTACCAGGATGTTCCCCTTGAACGGCCGCCACCCCCCATCGGTCGATCCACCGTCGATGCCCGCCGCGATCCGTTGCCCGGTCGCCCGACTGAACACGCTGACGGCCGATTCCTTGCTGTAACAGTAGACGTACCCGTCATCCACGTAGGCGTCGTGCGACTCCCCCGAGGTGGCGTACCCTTTCGGGATCAAAGAGACGAATTTATCCTGAGACACGTCGAAGAAGAAGATGCCCCAGCGCGGCTGCGTCATCGCGACCGTCTTACCGTCCAGAGAGAAACTCGGCTGCCCCGCCCCTCCCCCGTTATTGATGATGTCGAGCTGTTTTGGCACGGCCCCCGTGACGTCGAGCAAGATCAGGCCCGATGGGAGGTCTGCCCTCAGGTTCCCTTGCGAGTATTGATACCCGGCCACCAACCGCCGTCCATTTGGGGAAAGTGCCAGTTGGAAGCAATCGGCGGTAATGACTGTCCCCCGGCTTGGGTCCACCGCGTTGCGAATGCTATAGGCGCCCGTCGCAACCACCGCTGCGGGATTGCTGACATCCCATGTTTCAACGATATGGGCGGCATTCACGATTCGATGGGTCCAGAGTCGCGTGCCCTTCACTTGGATGTCAGAGAGATCTAGCCCCGGCGGAAACCTCCCCAGGAATACCGGGGTGGCTTGGGCACAATCATAGATCCAGAGGCCACTCGCCCCTGCCCCAACGTACAGCCGCTTTGTTGTTGGTTCGTATTCGATCCCATAGACATCTGACCATCCCTGGGGGATCGATAGTTCAGCCGTTGGACTGCCATCACTCGCCTTGAGGACCAGGAGCTTTGCTGGGGTACCCCGTACTGGCACAAACACACGAGTGCTCCCGTCCGAACAGACGGCATGGCCTTGGCCGATCCGATCTCGTGACCATACCGGTCGCCACGAGGTCGGATCCATTCTGATGACCACGCCATCCACACTCGTCCGAAAACAGAGAATCCCATTACGATAATCCGTATACCACACATATTGAAACTGGCCATTTATCGCCAGCAATTTCGGCTTCGCCGGGTTCGAGACGTCGAACTTCAGGATCCCTGAAGACCCCTCTTCATTGGCTAGATAATACTCCCCCCCGGGTCCCCACGCCCCCGACGCGGCATTGCCTTGCAGGATCTGAAATGATTGAACGAGCCTGAGTCGAGGCTTTATGCCTGTGGGAGCGGCGGTTGTCGTCATAGGCGGCATAGCGGCGGTCGAGATACCCAACGCGGTTAGTCGTCGGATCACTGTCCTGCGGCTCGGCCGGGCTGAGAGCGGTCCTCGGAGGGTTTGTGCGACTTCATCCATTGATACCGTTGAGACCTTCCTCTCCTCCTCTGCAGAACCTCGCCAGTCAGGATGTTACGCGATTTCGGAGGGAACTCCTTCGTTCCTCTCTGTTCATCCTGCCTAACCCTGTCAAGAACGCCAGCGGCGCCAATCGATGGTTCATCATCCTTGCCAAATGAATCGCTATTCGCCGAGCACCCCCGCCGCGGATAGCGCACCCGGCACCCCACATTCATGGGAAGCGCTCTCCACCGCGAACTCCGTTCCACACGACACCCCTCCAGAGGCACCCAAGGTGGCGACCCCTATGGGCATGCGCCTTGTAGTCGAGGCGGCGGGCTTAGAGAATCTCCTCGAGCCCCTCGCGTGGGCAGAGAGATCCGGGTCGACCAGGCGTGCGGAGAACTGGATCTCCACCTTCGCCTGATTGCTCACCCGAATGACCCCGAGCGAGGGTGGGCGGATGCCAAAATCTGTCAAGCACAGCGTCGAAGCAGCGTGCCCCGTAAGCATGCTCCCCTGCCATTTGACCTGCATGGCAAATCGTGCAGGCCTGACCACACCGTGGAGCTTCAGGGTGCCGATGATCTCGAGATGGAGCATCCGCCCCCTGCTGTATGCGCCCCGGAGTCCGCGGATCTCGATAGGGGTGAACTCAGCAAGCGGGTATTTCGACGACTCCAGCCAGCGGGTGCGAATCGCATCGTCACGGTACATGTTATCGGACTTCAATGTGCGGATATCGATGGTGATGGGACCCACACGAGTATTGCGCACATCGGCTTGGTCGATCACGATCTCACTTTGGATCGCGCTGGTGGTGCCCTCGATTTCTTGGGAGGTATTCAGCGTCATGAAAGATTCCATGATGCGGTAGGTGGCCCTTGACGTGGCGGGATCCACTACGAACGTCAATGGCCTTGTCACCCGGTGTGCGAAAGGACGCCCTGTCGCGGCCCGCCGCGTCGCTCCGAGGGCTGCGGGGGATCGCACGTTGATGCTTCGAACATCGAGAGCAAAGAGCGGCGGCGTGACTCCTAACTCGATAAACCCGACCCCCCTCGCTAAGAGGACACAGACAAGAAGCGCCCCGAGAGCGGCGGAAGACGCGTGCAATCGACGATCCATGCCTGCTCCCTTCGGCAGCCCGGCTGACCCATGAGGCTTAGGTCCCGCAGCTTTGCGCCCCTGGGTCACCCCAGGTTTGCCCTTGTCGGGGAGGGATCTGTGATTTGCGCACACGCCCCCCTCGTCCATGAAATATCTTGCCCCGAGTCAGCATGGTTGAGCCCGAGGGGACGATGCAAGACCCCAAAAAATCCGTCGATTCGGCGGAGATTTTGGGCAAATCGTTCGCAAGACTGAGGAACCGTCCGCGGGCACTTTCCGGAAGGGCGAATCGTGATGCATCAGATAGTTTAGCGAACAAATCCCAGGAATGCGGCTTCTGTGGAATTCTAGAGAAGCGCCTCGCGCAGGTGAAACACACCCTGTCGGACGTCCGCAAAATACAAACCGTGCAATCTTCTTCGAATCTTTAGAATATCTTTGCCGTACCATGTCTCCGGCCTTTAGGAGGCGGGTTATATTTGCGATGGGAATGGTTTCGTCGTATCATTCGAATGGTCAGGGTTGTTGACACGACGATGGGACGACGAAATTGGGTGGGGGACTCCTTCATGTGCGCGCTTGAAGCGTGAGGAATGACAATTGCCAACTGTGCCTCGCAGGCTGGTCCAAATATGGGGCTTGTCGACGAGGGTCGGCATGCGCAGGGTGCTCATTTCCGTATCAGCGTGCTCACTGCTTGTGCTTCTCGCAGCACTTCTCTTCATTAAGGGCAAACTTGGGTCGTCTACCTCTTACATGCATCCTGCCCCGGCGGTAGAAACCCAGTCCGGGCGGACTCCGTTCGCGGAACTTTCACCTTATTGGGCTAGCCGCTATGCGGTAGCACGGCAGCTGCTGACCGCAGGCCGCCTTCATGAGGCCCAGGGCGAGTACCTGCAGATCCTCCTTGCCTTCGGTCCCAACAATCGTGAGGCCCTGGATGGTCTCATTGCTGTGCGCAAGCGCTTAGCGCAAGGGGATCCGGCCGTACTACGGCAGCAAGCTGAAGCATATCAAGTCGCCGTGACCGAAAAGAGGGAGACGGAGGAGCATTTGACGCTCAGGGCAATGACGTTGCTGGCCGCAGTCTGCGCACAAGCCGCCAGTCAGATCGAGGCAGAACAGGGCCTTAGCAGAGCCACTCGTCGCCCCGCCACGGCCAAGACCTCTTTCCCCAGCGCCAATGGCTCAACGGGTCAGGGTGCTACGACTCCATCCAAGCCCGTTTCACCACAACCCGCAGAGACAATGAGCCAACCACCTGCTCCCACTACCGCCCACCCTCCCGCTGCCCAA
>DATEHM010000183.1:0-4608 GCA_035279545.1 bacterium
CCCCGCCCCCGCCCCCGCCCGCCGGCATCCACCCCACCTGCGTGCTCGGGGCGCAGGCGCGGGTGGGGACGGGGGTGTCGTTGGGGCCCTATGTCGTCGTCGGCGACGGCGTGACGCTGGGCGATCGGGTGCAGCTGCACGCCCACGTGGTGATTGAGGACGGCGTGCAGATCGGACCCGACACCATCCTTCACCCTCGGGTGACGATCCGGCACGGCTGCCGGGTGGGAGCGCGGGTCATCATTCAGAGCGGGACGGTCATCGGCAGCGACGGCTTCGGCTACGCGCAGGACGCCGAGCGCCATTACGTCCTGATCCCTCAGGTCGGGGTGGTCGTCATCGAGGACGACGTGGACATCGGGGCCAACGTCACGGTGGACCGCGCGACGCTCGGGGCGACGCGGATCGGCCGCGGCACGAAGCTCGATAACCTCATTCACATCGCCCACAATGTCCAGATCGGCGAGAACTCGGGACTGGCGGCCGCGGTGTTTATCGCGGGGAGCAGCAGGATCGGTGACCGGGTAATGATCGGCGGGTTGGTCGCGATCAGAGACCACGTCGCGATCGGGGACGATGCGGTCGTGCAGGGGGCCTCGACCGTGTCGCACAATATCCCGCCGGGAGAAGTCTGGTCCGGGCAGCCCGGATGGCCCGCCAGGTTGCAGCGGCAGGCCGAGGCGGCCTACCGGCGCCTGCCTCAAATGGTTCGGGGGCTGCGCGACCTCGAGCGCCGCCTGCGGCGCCTCGAGGGCAGGTAGCGCGCACGTGGAGGCACGCCGCCAAGGGACGATCGCCGCGCCTGTGCGTCTTGAAGGGATCGGGCTCCACACCGGCGAGTTCCGCCGGATGACGCTGCGCCCGGCGCCCCCCAACACGGGCGTGCGGTTTCGAAGAACCGGGGGGGACGCGGTGCCGGCCACCCTGGCCGCGGTCAGCGGCACCTCCGGGTGCATCGCCCTCGGCGGCGAGCGCGGCGTCCAAACCGTGGAGCATCTGCTCTCCGCGGCGTGGGCGCTCGGGGTGGACAACCTCGAGGTCGAGCTCGATGGCCGCGAGGTGCCGGGGATGGACGGAAGCGCGCTGCCGATCGCGCGGGCGCTGGCCGAGGCGGGGCGGGAACCGCAGGCTCCGGCGCGGCCGATCCTGGAGGTCCGTGAGCCGGTCTGGGTGGGCGCGGGCGGGGCCTGGGCGATCGCGCTGCCCGCCCCGCAGTTCGGCGTGGCCTATCTCGTGACGCTCCAGCCCCCCCGGTCGGAGGAGCAGGCCGCGACCTTCGACCCGGCCCGGGACCGCTACGAGGAGGTCATCGCTCCGGCGCGAACGTGGGGGTATGAGAGGGATGCGGACGCGCTGCGCCGCCGCGGCCTGGCGCTGGGGGCGTCGCTGGAGAACACCCTGGTGATCGGGGGGGATGGCTTCCTCAATCCGCCGCGGTTCCCCAACGAGCCGGCGCGGCACAAGGTGCTCGACCTCCTGGGAGATCTGGCGCTGCTGGGGAGGGAGGTTCGAGGGTACGTGATCGCGGTGTGCGCCGGGCACGGCCTACACGTCGCCCTGGCCAAGGCGCTCCGCGAACGGGAGGGATGAGCGTGGCCGACCGACACCCGGAGCGGATGGATCTCGTGGAGATCATGAGCCACATTCCCCACCGCTACCCGTTCCTGTTGGTGGATCGGATCCTCGAATTCGAGCCCGGGCGGAGGATCGTGGGGCTGAAGAACGTCTCGGGGAACGAGCCATTCTTCGCCGGGCACTTCCCGGGGCTGCCGGTGATGCCCGGGGTGCTGATCGTCGAGGCGATGGCGCAGGTCGGCGGGGTGCTGGCCTCGATGCTCCCCGGCGCCCAAGGCAAACTGGCGTACTTTGCCGCGATCGAGCGGTGCCGGTTCCGGCGGCCGGTCCGGCCGGGCGACCAACTGATCATCGAGGTGATCGTTCTGCGCCTGCGGGACCGGGTGGGCAAGATGCAGGTCGCGGCGCGGGTCGACGGGGATGTGGTCGCCGATGGCGTCTTCACCTACTGGGTGATGAACCTCGAGGAGCTGAACAAGGAGATGGTCGGCGGACGGATCGTCGCCGTGGCGGAGACTGAAGATGGCCCGGCCTGAGCGGACCGTGTCCCGCAGACCGGCTGCCCGCGAGCGGGCGTCCGCGGCTCCCCGGGTGCACCCGACGGCCTGCGTCGATCCGGGGGCGCAGCTCGGGCCGGGGGTGGAAGTCGCGCCCCACGCGGTGATTCAAGACCACACCACGATCGGCGCGGGGACGTGGATCGGTCCCCACGCCGTGATCGAGGAGTGGACGACGCTGGGGGCGGACTGCCAGGTACACCCCGGCGCCGTCCTGGGCGGTCCTCCGCAGGACCGGCACTTCGCCGGCGAGCGCAGCTTCCTCCGGGTCGGCGACCGGGTGACGTTCCGCGAGCACGTGAGCGTGAGCCGGGCCACCGGAGAGGGCGCGGAGACGGTGATCGGCGACGACACGCAGATGCTCGCCTACTCGCACGCCGGCCACAACTGTCAGATCGGCCGGCAGGTGATCATCACCAACTTCACGCAACTGTCCGGGCACGTCGTCGTCGAGGACCGCGTGGTCTTCAGCGGCATGGCCGGGGTGATTCAGTTCGCCCGCATCGGCACGCTGGCGATGGTGACGGGGTTCACGCGGATCCTGAAAGATGTGCCCCCGTACATGCTGGTCGAAGGCGATCCGCTCCGCATCGTCGCCCCCAACCGCGTCGGCCTGCAGCGCGCGGGGATCTCCCCCGAGGTCCAGCTGCAGCTTCGCCGCGCCCACCGTCTCCTCGTCCGATCGGGGCTCGACGTCTCCCACGCCCTGGAGCGGATCGAGCGCGAACTCGGGGACTCCGAGGAGGTGCGGCACCTCGTCCGGTTCATCCGTGACAGCCAGGCCCGCGGCATGGGGATCGGCCGGTGAACGGCCCCAACGCGCCGATCGGGTTGATCGCCGGTCGGGGCGCGCTCCCGATCGAGGTGGCCCGGGAAATCCGCCGGCAGGGACGGCAGGTGATCTGCGTCGACATCTTCGACGGCGATCCGGGCCTGCCGGCGGCCGCCGATGCCTACTACGCGGTCGCCCTGGGGAACGTGGGGGGGATCCTGGAGGCGTTCCGCCGTCACGGCGTGCGGGAGGTGCTGCTGGCCGGCAAGGTCGACAAATTGCCCGCGGTCCGGCGGGCGCAGCTCGACGCCGAGGGCGCCCGGTTCGCCGGGGCGGTGCGCGATCACCGCGATACGAGCATCATGAACGCCTTCCTCGCCCTGCTGGAGCGATCCGGCTTTGAGATCGGCAACCAAACCCGATACCTGGCCGATTGCCTCCCCTCCCCGGGGAGCCTCGGCCAGCGTCCGCCCTCCGACGCCGAGGCCGGCGACCTCCGGGTCGGCCTGGCGATCGCCGCCCGGCTCGCCGCCCTCGATATCGGCCAGGCGGTGGCCGTCCGCCACGGGACGGTGGTGGCGGTGGAGGCGGCCGAGGGGACCGACGCGATGATTCGGCGCGCCGGCGCGCTGACCCCCGGGATCGTGGTCGCCAAGGTCAGCCGGCCCCAGCAGGACCTCCGCTACGACCTCCCCGTCGTGGGCCCCGAGACCGTGCGGGCACTCGCGGAGGCCCGCGGGACGGCGCTGGGGGTGGAGGCGGGGCGGACCATTCTCCTCGAGCGCGGCCGGATCATCGCCGACGCGGCGGCAGCCGGCATCGCGGTCATCGCCGCCGCGGCGGAGGCCTAGCGGTGCGGCGGGGAGGGTGCCGTCACCTCTCCGGGGCGTGAGAGGCGGCATCGCCAGCCCGCCTCAACCCTCCCCGGGGGAGCCGCCCGTCTCTCGCCCCAGCCCCCAGATCTTGATCGTGGCCGGCGAGGTGTCCGGCGATCACCAGGGAGCCCTGCTCGCCGCGGCGCTCCGGCGGCACCGGCCGGCGCTCGCGATCTCGGGGGTGGGGGGCGCCGAGATGCGGGCCGCCGGCGTGGATGTGCTGGTCGAGAGTCTGCGCTGGGGCGTGATCGGGTACCTGGAAGCCTACGTCCGCCTTCCGATCTTCGCCGCGCGGTTCTGGCGGCTGGTGCGGCTGATCGAACGGCGCCGGCCGGATCTGCTGATCCTGGTGGACTTCCCCGGGATCAACCGCGAGTTGGTCCGCCACTTCGCCGGGCGGATGCCGATGGTGTATTACTTCCCGCCCCAGACCTACGCCCGGCGCGGCCGGTCGGCGGGGCGGATGGCCCGGGCCGCGGTGCGGTTGCTGGCGGTGTTCCCCTTTGAGGTGGAGGCGTATCGCCGTGCCGGCGCCGACGTCGTCTGCGTCGGGCATCCGGCCGTGGACGCCACCGCGCAGGGTGCCCCCTCCGCCTCCTCGCTCCGCGCGGAGTGGGGTCTCGGGCCGGAGCCGCTCGTCGGCCTCCTCCCCGGCAGCCGCCCGCAGGAGATCCGCGGATATCTCCCGCCGATGCTCGACGCCGCGCGCGGGTTACGGGCGAGCCTGCCGGTGCGGTTCGTCCTGCCGATCGCGTCCGCATTCCTCGAGCCGGCGATCCGGCGGCTGGTGGGGCGGGCGGGAGTGCCGGTCCACCTAGTGGCGGGGGGC
>DATEHM010000184.1:0-2102 GCA_035279545.1 bacterium
CGAGGCCGCCCCGTCGAGCGCACGGCGCACCGCGCGCGGCAGGGGAAAGCCCGGCGCGGCGAGCGTGGGCGACCGGTTGACCAGCCGGCCTTGTGCATCGCTGACCTGGATCAGCACGCCCCCGGCGGAAAAGCGATCCACCACCGAGGGATCGGCGAGGTCGAAGAAGGTGCCGTCCTCGCGCGTCGGATCGGAGCTCTCCACGAAGCTGGCCAGTTGCTCGGCGCGGGTGCGCAGGCTCTCCTGCGCGTGCGCCCACAGCGAGTGCGCCAGCAGGGTGTAGAGCGCCAGCCCGAACAGCACGAGGATCGCCGCGAGCAGACCCGCGTACCAAGCCGTCAGGCGTGCCCGGACGCTCCAGGACCCGCTCATGCCCTCAGGACGTACCCGGCGCCGCGGACCGTGTAGATCAGCCGCGTCGGATACCCACGGTCGATCTTGCGGCGCAGGAGGCGAATGTAGGCGTCGACGACGTTGCTGCCTCGGTCGAAATCGTACCCCCACACTCGCTCCTCGATCATGGCGCGGTTGAGCACCTGCCCGGGATGCCGCATCAGGAGGTGGAGCAGCTGATACTCGCGGTTGGTGAGTTCCACCGTCCGATCTTGTCGGGTCACCGTGCGCGTGGCGGGATCGAGGGCCAAGTCGGCGACTCGGAGAACCGGAGGCTGCACCATCCGCTCCCGGCGGAGCAGAGCCCGAATCCGGGCCAGCAGCTCCTCGAAGGCGAATGGCTTCGTCAAGTAGTCGTCGGCGCCGACGTCCAGGCCCGCCACGCGGTCGGGGACCGCATCACGCGCCGTGAGCATCAGCACCGGGGTGGTAATCCTCCCCGCCCGCAGCGCCCGACACACCGCAAGGCCGTCGCGCCGGGGCAGGAGGAGGTCGAGCACGATCAGCTCATACGCGTTCCCCGAAGCCAGCTCGAAGGCCGCTTCCCCGTCCTCGGCGACCTCAACCGTGTACCCTTCCTCCTCGAGCCCACGGTGGAGAAACTCTCTGATCTTTCGCTCGTCTTCGACGACCAGGATCGCCACGGTTCCGGCCCTCTCCTCCCGGGCGTGCTCCCGCATCTCCAATCCTACCTCGCATCCTGCGCCCGGTCCATGAAAGGACGATGAAAGAGCGCTCCTCCGTTCCGTGAAAGATCCTTCACCCGCTTCTCATCACACGTTCATCCGCGCGTGGTACGGTGAGCATCGCGAGGGAGAAATCCCCCGACAACAACACAGGGATGGTGAGCGATGATCAGCACGATCGCACAACGCGCCGTGGGAATGGCGCTGGCGGTGGGGATCGCCCTGGTCGCGGGCGGACCGGCGCGGGCCCAAGGGCCCCGGCAGGCCGGCCAGGCCCAGCGGCCCACGTTGGCCTGCAGCATCTCGGTGCCGCGGGACGCCAACGACGCGAGTCTCGCCCAGCGGGCGAAGATCACCCTGGCGCAGGCGACCCAGACGGCTCAGGCCGCCTCGCCCGGTGAGGTACTGCGCGCGGGCCTGGACAATGAGAACGGCTGCCTGGTCTACTCCGTCGAGATCCGGTCCGCCGACGCGAAGATCCACGACGTCAAGGTCGACGCGGGGACGGCCGCGGTCCTGCACCAGCAGACGGGGTTGCGCCTGGAGCCCGAGCACGAAGGGTCCGGCGAGCGGGAGAACGGCCCGGAGGACTAGACCCTGCGGCAGGCCCCACCGGTCGGTCGTCCCGAGCCTCTTCGATCGGGCCCCCGAAATGAAGTGCCACACCCGGCGGCTGATGAGGGGCTCGGGCCCGACACGCCCGGGCCCCCACCGGGCGGGGAACCGGCGGAAGCGATCACTTCAACACGAGGAACAGGAGAACGATGAAAATGACGATGAGGGTGCAGCAGCGGGCGTGGCTCCCAACCGTCGCGGTGGCGCTTGGAGCCGTCCTGCTCGGAAGCGGCGCGCATGGCGGCGCGGCGGCCGGGAGAACGGGAAGGCCGGGCGCCGCCGAGGTCAGCCCTGCGGGGGACATTCCGGACACGCAGGTGTTCGTCACGTTCATGTCCGGGGCGGGCGGCTACAAGCTTTCGGTGCCGGAGGGCTGGGCCCGGACGACGAGTGGTCCGGACGTCCGCT
>DATEHM010000185.1:0-10591 GCA_035279545.1 bacterium
CGATGAACATCGCAGATGGGGAATCAAAAAGCCCCGGGCCGGAGGACCCGGGGCATCGCTCGCCGCGGAACCCTACGATCCAGCGGGTTGCACCGAGATCTGCCGCCGGTCGCGCCCGCGCCGCTCGAACCGGACGACCCCGCTGGCGAGGGCGAACAACGTATCATCGCGCCCCCGCCCCACGTTAACCCCGGGCAGGTAGTGGGTGCCGCGCTGCCGGACCAAGACGCTCCCGGCGGTGACCTCCTGCCCCGCGAACCGTTTGATGCCCAGCCGCTGGGCGTTGCTGTCCCGTCCGTTGCGTGAACTGCTCCCGCCCTTCTTATGCGCCACGGGATGCCCCCTCCGAGTCGATCCGCTCGACGCGCACCCGGCTGAACGGCTGCCGGTGCCCGACCTTCCGCCGGTAGTGTTTCTTCGGGCGGAACTTCCCGACGATGATTTTGCGGCTCCGCGCGTGCCCGAGGACGGTCGCGGTCACGCGGGCGCCGCGGACGGTGGGCACGCCGACCGTGACCTGCTCGCCGTCCACCAACATCAGCACCCGGCCGAGCGTCACCTCGGTCCCGCTCTCCTCCGACAGGCGATCCACCTCGACCACCTGCCCCGGCTCCACCCGGAACTGCTTGCCGCCGCTCTCGATGACCGCGTACATCGCTCACCCCTCGCCAAACCCACGAAATCGTAGCATGGGACCCGGGGGGTGTCAACGCTCCTCCGCGTGCGTCCGCGCCTCGCGCCACAGCCGGCGCGCGGCGCGGCGAGGGGCCACCACCCCGCCCCACCACGTGCGCAGCCGCCTCAGCAGGCCCCGCCGCGGGGCGGCGCCGCGCGATGCGGCGCCGTTCTCGTCGGGCAGATCGAGCACCTCGCCCCGGCTCGGCTCCATCCACACCCGCCCGCCCTTCCCGTTCAGGGAGGACGCCGCCTCGCGTTCGGCCGCCTCGGCGGAGGCGCCGCTCACGAGGTTCACCCGCTCCAGATGCACGCCGGGCTGCGCCCGGACGAGCACGGTCTTCCCGGATTCCCGCTCCAGCGCCTCCCGCCACCCCCCGTCTTCGTCGAGGCAGGCCGCGACTTCGGGATGCACCTGCGCCAGCAGGACGCCGGCGTGGGACCCGCGGGCCTGGTGCACCAGTTGGCGGCGGACCCGCACCGCCACGCTCTGGGCGGAGAACACCCGGCCCCGCCCTTCGCAGTACGGGCAGGGTACGCGCATGATCTCCTCGAGGTTCTGGTACACGCGCTTCCGAGTGATCTCGACCAGCCCAAGTCCGGTCAGGTCGATGATGTGGATCTTGGTGCGGTCCCGCTTCACCGCCTCCTGCAGCGTCGCGAGCACCCGGCGCCTGTGCTTCTCGGATTCCATGTCGATGAAGTCGATGAGGATGATGCCGCCGATGTCGCGGAGGCGTATCTGGCGGGCCGCTTCGGTGGCCGCCTCGAGGTTCGTCCGCAAGATCGTGCTCGGCTGGTCGGTCTTCCCCACATACTTCCCGGTGTTGACATCGATCACCGTCGCCGCCTCGGTCCGGTCGAAGACGAGGTAGCCGCCGCTGCGCAGCCAGATCTTCCGGTGCAACGCCCGCTCGATCTCGCGCTCCACCCCGTTGGCCTCAAAGATCGGCTCGGGGCCGCGGTGCAGCTCGACGCGCTCCAGCAGGCTCGCCGGAAACGCGGCGAGGAGGTCCCGGATCCGGTCCAGCTCGGCGGCGGAATCCACCACAAACCGCTCCACCTCGCCGGTGAAGAGGTCGCGGACGACCCGACCGGTCAACCCGAGGTCCTGATAGAGAAGCGCCGGGGCGCGCGCGGTCCGCGCGCGATCCGTCACGCCCTGCCAGAGCTGGAGGAGGAACCGCACGTCGTCGGCCAGGTCGCGCTCGGCGATGCCCTCCGCCGCCGTCCGAACGATCAGGCCCATCCGGTCGCGCGTCCCGGCCCTGACGGGGCGGAGGCGCTCGGCCAGCCCGCGGAGGCGCCGCCGCTCCTGCTCATCCTCGATGCGCCGGCTGACGCCGATCCCCGACACGGTGGGCATGAGCACGACGTAGTGCCCAGGGAGCGCGACGTAGGTCGTGGCCCGCGCGCCCTTGCTGCCGCGCGGCTCTTTGGTCACCTGGAGCAGGATCTCCTGACCGACCCGCAGGCGCTCGGCGATAGGGCCGCGGCCGATCTGATCCTCCAACTCCTCGCCCCCCGGGCCGTCGGTGGGGGCGATGCGCTGGGAGCGGATATCGGCCAGGGGCAGGAAGGCGTTCCGCTCCAGGCCGATATCGACGAAGGCGGCTTCCATCCCCGGCAGCACGCTGGCGACCCGGCCCTTGTAGATGTTCCCGACGAGCGGGTCACCCCGCTCGACCAAAAACCCGGTGAGGACGCCATCCTCGACGACGGCGACACGGACCTCGAACGGATCCACACTCGCTAGGATCTCTTTCCCCATCCTCGACTCACTCCTCCTGACGCTCCGGCCGGCCCAGGAGGCGGATGACCCGCACGGGGCTCGCCGGCGATGCGTCAAATCCAATCCCGGTTTTTTGGTGGCGCATGCCGACGTTCAGCAGGATCGCCGTCGCCCACACCATGGCCATCAGCGCGCTACCGCCGTAACTGATGAACGGCAGGGGGATGCCGGTGATCGGCATGATGCCCACGGTCATGCCCACGTTCACAAATACGTGGAACGCGACCATGGAGACGATGCCCACCGCCACCAAGCCGCCGAAGCGATCGCGGGCCACGGCGGCGATGTGCAGCCCCCGCCAGATGAAGAGCAGAAACAGTCCCAGCAGCAGCATCGCCCCCACGAACCCGAGCTCCTCGCCGATCACCGAGAAGATGAAGTCGGTGTGGTGCTCCGGGACAAACCGCAGCACGCCCTGGGTGCCCTCGAACAATCCCTTCCCCCAGACCAGCCCGCTGCCCACCGCGATCTTCGATTGGATGATCCCGTACCCCGAGCCCAGGGGGTCGAGGCTCGGGTGGACGAAGGCGAGGAGGCGGCGGCGCTGATATTCTTTGAGTATGTGCCAGAAGATCGGGGCGACGACCAGCACCGCCCCGCCGAGCGCGGCGAGGTCCCGCCGCCGCGCCCCCGCCGCGTACAGCATGCCGACGAAGATGGCGGCGTAGACCAGCGCCGTCCCGAGGTCCGGCTGCTTGAAGATCAGCACCATCGGCAGGGCCACGTGCCCGAGAAACGGGAGGAGGCTCCACACGGAGCGGTAGGGCCCCGGCCGGTCGGTCATGTGCTTGGCGAGCGTAATCACGATGACGATCTTGGCCATCTCCGACGGCTGAAATTGCCCGAGCGGACCGAGGGGGATCCAGCGTTGGGCGCCGAGGCTCGTCCGCCCGGCGACCAGCACGGCGGCGAGCAGGAGCAGGTTGAGCACGTAGAGCACGCGGGCGCCCGAGGCGAACACCCGGTAGTCGACCGCGAGCAGCACGAGGGCGACCGCCACCCCCACCGCGAGGTGAAGCCCCTGGCTGCGCACGAACAGGAACGGCAGGGACGAGACGTGGGTACTGCTATAGACCATCACCAGCCCGAACCCCATCAAGGCGACCGCGGCGCCGAGGAGCGGGACGTCAAGGTGCCGGAGGAACCGACGGGGCCCCGCCGGGTGGGGGAGGGAGGCGCCGGCCAGCGCGGTGCTCACGGCTTGGGGGCTCCGGGGACCGGTTCTTGGATCCCGAACGCCGCCTCGAACACGCGCTTGACGATCGGCGCGGCGAACTCCGCGCCGAACCCGGCGTTCTCGACGATGGCCACGACCACGAGCTGCGGATGGTCGGCGGGGGCGTACCCGGCGAACCAGGCGTGGGGTTTGCCGTGCGGGTTCTCCGCGGTCCCGGTCTTCCCGGCGATCGCCAACCCCGGAATTTGGATCGACGCCGCGGTGCCGTGGGTGACCACCGCGGCGAGGCCGGCGTGGAGCACGGCCCAGGTCTCCGGGCGAAGGTGGATCTCCCCCGCAGGCGGGGGGGCGATCCGCGCCACGACCCGGCCCTTGGGCGACACGATCTCGGTGGCCAGGTGTGGGGTGACCAGCGTGCCGCCGTTCGCCACCGCCGCGAGCAGCCGCGCCACCTGGAGCGGGGTGGCGAGCACGTACCCCTGCCCGACCGCGGTGTTCAAGGTGTCGCCGGCAAACCAGATCTGCTTCCACACCCGGCGCTTCCAATCCGGGTCGGGCACCACGCCGGCGCTTTCCTGAACCAGGTCGATGCCGGTCCGCTGGCCCAGCGCGTACATCCGGGCGTACTGGGCGAGGTGCCCGGGCCCCACGGGGCGGGCGAGGGTCCAGAACACCACGTTGCACGATTGGGCGATGCCCTCGAGGAAGTTGATGTTGCCGTGGGCCTCGTGATCGTGAAAGATGTGGCCGCCGAGGTTGTAGTATCCCGGACAGTAGAACCGGCTGTCCGTCTGCACCAACCCCAGCTCCAGCGCGGCGGTCGCGGTGACGATCTTGAACACCGAGCCCATGGGGTAGCCCCCCTGGGCCGATCGGTCCAGCAGCGGTTGGAGCGGATCGCGCAGCAACCGGTTCCAGTTGGCCGTGGTGATGCCGGTGGCGAAGAGGTTGGGGTCGAACGCCGGATGGCTGGCCAGCGCCACGATCGTGCCGTCGCGGGGGTCCATGGCCACGACCGCGCCAACGCGGGAGCCCAGGGCCTCCTCCGCGGCTTTCTGCACGTCGAGATCGACGCCGAGCTTGACGTTGTTGCCGGGTTGGGACGGCACCGTCGCCAGCACCCGGAGCGGATGCCCCTGCGCGTCCACCTCGGCCTGGATCTGGCCGTTCCGACCCTTCAGGTACCGGTCGTAGATCCGCTCCACGCCGTCCTTGCCGATCAGCTCCCCGGCCTCGTACCGGCGCGACCGCAGGGAGTCGAGTTCGCGATCGTTGATCTCCCCGAGATACCCGAGCAGGTGCGCGGCCAGCGGGCCGTAGGGATAGTCTCGCACCGGCTCCACCTGGACGAACACCCCGGGCAGGTCCATGCGGTCTTCCTCAAGCGCGGCGATGACCTCCTTCGGCACGTCGCGCTTCAGGCGCACCGGCTCGAAGGGCCGGCCGCGGGCCTCCGCCAGCTTGGAGGCGACCTCCACGGGGGTCATCCCCAGCCGGCGGCCGATCTCCGGGATGATCCGCTCGGGATGGCGGAGCTCCATGGGCAGCAGGGAAACGGTGAAGGCGGGCCGGTTGAGCGTCAGCGGCCGCCCCTGGCGGTCGAGGATGTGACCGCGCGGCGCCTCCACCGGGCTCAACCGAAGCCGGTTTTCTTCCGACTGGCGGAGAAAATACTCGCCCTGGACGATCTGAATCTGCCAGAGGCGAAGGGCCAGCACGACCAACAACCCGCTGATCACCGCGAACAACACGGCGAGGCGGTGTTCAAAAAGGTCTCGATCCATCCGCGGGACGACCTCTACCGGGACTCCTCGTGGCGCGGGCCCAGAATCCCGTCGAGGTGGTGGAGTCCGTGAAAAATTGGCACGGCAATAACGCCATTATAGCACGCGGCGGCGGCGGCCACGCGGATCACGTCGAGCACCGGGGCCTGGAGGAGTCCGACCAGATGCGCCGCGCCGGTCCACACCGCCATCCGGATCGCGCTCAGCACCACCGCGGCGAGGGCGGGCAGCCAGATGTTTTCCATATAGATGACGCGCTCGCCCAGCCCCGCGGCGAACCCCACGCAGAGGCCCGCCAGCATTCCGAGCCCGAGCGGCACGCCGGTGACGACGTCCTGGAGCAGCCCAACCCCCGCGCCGAAGATCGCGCCCTCTTCGGACCCGTGGAAGAGCCCCACGACCATCACCACCACGAGCACCGGATCCGGCGCGGCCCCGGCGATCTTGACGTGGGTCAGCCACGTCGTCTCCAGGACGAGCCCGGCGGCGACGAGCACCGCGTAGGCGCCGTACCGGATCACGGGGACCCCGGCGAGGCGCCCGTGACCAGAACGAGCATCTCCTCGAGGTGATTGAGGTCGGCGTCGGGCCGGATGAGGGCCTCTTGGAACAGGTCCCCCTCCGTGCGCGTCACGCCCACGATCGTCCCGACCGGCAGGCCCCGCGGGTAGATCTCCCCCAGCCCCGCCGTCACCACCTGTTCGCCCGGCCGGATCTCCGCGTCGCGGGACAGGTATTTGACCCGGAGGATCGGCTGCGCCAGCCCCTCCGCCACCCCGGCATCGCGGGACGACCCCACGAACACCCCGACCGCGCTGCGGGGGTCGAGGATCAGCAGCACCCTGGCCCACGCGCCCCCGGTCTCGATGACCCTGCCCACGAGCCCCTCGCTGGTGACGACCGGATCGTTTCGGCGAATACCGGCGGCGGGCCCCCGATCAACCAGCACCGTGTTGAACCACTGGCTGGGATCGCGCCCGATCACCCGCACGGCGACCGTGTGGTACGGCTGGTCCTTAAACGCCAGAAGCTTGCCGAGCCGCACGGACGCTTGGGCGGCCTCGTGGAGCTGGGCGTTCTCCGAGCGGAGCCGGGCCACCTCGTCGCGCAGCCGAATGTTCTCGGTGCGGAGCGTGCCGATCTCGGTCAGCAGGGCCCAGCTCCCACCGACCGCGTCGCTGACCCGGGAGAGGCCCGCGGCGACCGGCGCCAGCACCGCCTCGACGCCCAACCCCAGCCACCCGGCGCGGCGCTTGTCGGGGGTGCGAACCTGTTCCGTGAGCACCCCGAGCGCCAGGATGCACAGGACGACAAACAGGACGAATCGCCGACGGCGGCCGACAGCCTCAGACAGCACAACGACTCCTAGAACCGCTTGCTGGAGATGAACACCTTCTTCAGCGTCTCGATCTCCTCGAGCGCCTTGCCGGTGCCGAGCACGACGCTGCTCAACGGATCCTCCGTCAGCGTCACGGGCATCCCGGTCTCCTCGGCGAGCAACCGGTCGAGGCCGCGGAGCAACGACCCCCCGCCGGCCATGACGATCCCCCGATCGACGATGTCCGCGGCAAGTTCGGGGGGCGTGCGCTCGAGCGTCATCTTCACGGCCTCGACGATCCCCGCGATCGGCTCGGCCATCGCCTCCCGAATCTCGGTGCTGGTCATCCGCACCGTGCGGGGCAGGCCCGACACCAGGTCGCGGCCGCGCACCTCGATCGTCTGTTCCTCGCGCTGCGGGAAGGCGGAGCCGACGGCGATCTTGATGTCCTCGGAGGTGCGCTCCCCGATCAGCAGATTGTAGGCCTTCCGCGAGTACTGGATGATCGCCTCGTCCATCTCGTCGCCGGCGATGCGGAGGCTGCGCGCCGTCACGATCCCGCCGAGCGCGATCACCGCGACCTCGGTCGTGCCGCCGCCGATGTCCACCACCATGCTGCCGATAGGATCGGACACCGGCAGCCCCGCCCCGATCGCCGCCGCCATGGGCTGTTCGATCAGATAGGCCTCGCGGGCGCCGGCCTGGAGCGTCGCGTCGATCACGGCGCGCTTCTCCACCTCCGTGACCCCGCTGGGGATGCCCACGACCACGCGCGGCCGCAGGAAGCTGCGGCCGCGGAGGCCATGGCGGATGAAGTAGGTCAGCATGGCGGCCGTGGTGTCGAAGTCCGCGATCACGCCGTCGCGCAGGGGCCGGGTGGCCACGATGTCGCCCGGCGTGCGCCCGATCATCTTCTTGGCCTCGTCCCCCACCGCCAGGATCTCGCCCCCGTCCACGCGCTTCGCCACGACCGAGGGCTCGCGCAGCACGATGCCCTCATGCCGGACGTACACGAGGGTATTGGCGGTGCCGAGATCCACCCCCATGTCTCGGCTGAACCGATTCAGCAGCCCGTTGAAAATCATCCCTCCACGCTCCTCTCGGGTTCCTCCTCGAACACGCCCCGCTCCCGGAGGCTGACGTACCGGCCATCGCCGATCACCAGATGGTCAATGATAGGTATGCCCATTAGCCTCCCCGCCCGGCGGAGGCGCGCCGTCAGCGCGACATCCGCCCGGCTCGGGGTGGGATCCCCGGAGGGGTGGTTGTGGATGAGGATCACCCCGGCGGCCCCGCGCTTCACCGCCGCCTTGAACACTTCGCGCGGGTCGGCCGGGGAGCTCGCCAATCCCCCGGCGGACACCTCCGCGCGGCCGAGGACTTCGTTCTTGGTGTTCAAGAGCAGCACCCAGAACCGCTCGGTCTCTTGGAACCTCAACGCCGGCATCACCAGCTCGGCGGCATCGGCCGCGGTGCGGATCACCTGGCGAACGTGGGGGGGAAGGCTCCCCAGGCGCCGCCCCATCTCGAACGCCGCCAGCAGGTGCAGCGCCTTCACCGGCCCCACCCCCGGCGTCGCGCACAGCTCCCCCGGGGTCGCCGCGGCGAGGCGGTCGAGGGTCCCGTGACGGCACAGCAGCTCCGTGGCCACGTCGAGGGCACTGCGTCCGGATGACCCCGTCCGGAGCAGCACCGCGATCAACTCGACGGTGCTGAGCGCTGCGGTCCCCGCCGCGAGCAGCCGCTCGCGCGGCCGCAGCTCGACGGGGAGGTCCTTCATCCGCGGGGCCCGCCGCGTCGAAGAGCTTCCCGCGAGAGGATCAGAGGGTACGGACATTCCACCGTGTCGGGCTGTCGACAAACGCGGATGGTGAAGCAACCAGCGGAGTGGGGGGAACGCCGGTCCGCGCGACGACGCGCGCACCCGATTTCCGGAGCATCTCGGGACCGGTGGACACCCAGAGGTTCCCCCAGCGACGCCCGGTCCCCTCGGAGCCGGCCAAGGCCGTTGGCGGGGGCGAAGTCGCCCGCACCGCCGCGTGCGCCGTCTCCGCCCCTCGACCTTGGTGACCGTCGCGGTCAAAGCATTCGAAACACGTACGCGGCTACCAGTATACCAAGGACGATGGCGAGGTTCAACCGAACCACGAATCCGACGGTGAGGGTGATGACGTGCAGGTCAACGACGACCGGCGGGGTCAGTCCAATGCTGATCGAGCGGGCCAGCCACGAGAGGTAGGTGAACTGACCGACCGCGTTGGCGAGCACGCTGCCGAGCATCGCCCCGGCGATGATGATCACCACCAAGATCCACCACGGATTCCTCCCCCGCTTGGGCGGCTTGGCCACCCCTCACCTCCACCATCGCGCCTCGTCCCGATCGGACCCCCGCGAGATCTGGCGCAAAAAAAGAGCGGCCGGCGGCCGCTCCCCTTTCCCGCGCCTCGCGGCCGCCCCGTGCAGCGGGGCGTCGCCGAGGAATCAGCCCTTCTCTCCGGTGCCTTTATCCGGGGTGACCGGCTTCGGTTCCTCGGGCTTGGTGGCCTCGCGGAACTCCCGCATCGCCTTCCCCACCGCGCCGCCCAGGCCGGCCAGGCGGCTCGGGCCGAAGACCAGGATGATGATCGCCAGGATGATGATCAGCTCCCAAAATTTCCCCGTCATACGGCACCTCCGAGCTCATTATACACGCAAGCGCCCGTGGGCGCTACGGAGTTCCCGCGGGCCCCGCGGGCCGGTGGGCATTTTCGGGCGGGCTTCCCCAACGGGCTAGCGGCTCCGTACCGTGACGAACTCGACCAGCGCCTCCAGGCTCCCCCTGGCGGCCGAGGCCCTGAGCCGGGTCAGGCTGGCCGCGGCGCGCTCGGCGCGGCTCCGGGCGACCTCGAAGGCGTGGTCGATCGCGCCGCAGCGGGCCAGGATCGCCGACACCTCCCCCATCGCTTGCGGAGCCCGGTCCCCGTCGCCGCTCCCGAGGATCTCCGCCAGGCGCCGGCGGTCACTTTCGGGGGCGACCGTCAGCGCGTGGATGATCGGCAGCGTCACCTTGCCCGTCTGGATGTCGCTGCCGATCGGCTTGCCGACCTGCTCGGCGGTGGCGGTCAGGTCCAACGCGTCGTCGGTGATCTGGAACGCCATCCCCCACTCCAGCCCAAACGACGTCAGCGCCGCCGTCTCCGCCTCGGCGGCCCCGGCGGACAGCGCGCCGCACCGGCAGGCGGCGCTGAAGAGGTGCGCCGTCTTCCCGGCAATGATGTCGAAGTAGATCGCCTCATCGGTGTGCGGGGTATTCCCGTACTTGATCTGCTTGATCTCCGACTGACTCATCTTCACCGTGGCGCTTGCCATCGCGGCGGCCAGGGAGGCGTCCTGCAGGCGCGCCAGCATGTGGAACGCCTTGCTGAACAGATAGTCGCCCAAGAGCACGGCAACCTGGTTGCCCCAAATCGCGTTCACGGATGCCTGTCCCCGACGGAGATCGGCGGCGTCGATCACATCGTCATGAATCAGGGAGGCGACGTGGATCAGTTCGGTGGCGCCGGCGACCTCCAGCCGGGCGCCCCCCCCGTCCGCGTGGGCGAGGCCTCCGCCCGTCTCCCCCGCCCGGGGATCCCGGGCACGGCAGGCGAGCGCGCTGAGGCATACCAGGGCCGGCCTGAGGAACTTGCCGCGCGTCTTGAGGACGTGCGCCACCAGCTCGCCCACAAAGGGATCATCGGCCGAGAGCTCGTCGCGGAGCAGTCGCCCGAGCGAGTCCAGGTCATCGCGCACGGGAGCATAGATTGAGGCGAGATCCATGAGCGGTGTGTTCTCGCCAGCCCGGGGGTTCTCCTGGAGTGGCCCCG